>JAIRVJ010000143.1 GCA_031253955.1 Burkholderiaceae bacterium
GCAAAGGCCGCGCACCCGTCTGATCGGTGTGGCTACCATCAGCGCAAGCTGATTGCGCCCATGCTCTTTGAAGGCACCTGCAACACTGAAGTATTCAACCAGTGGCTGGAGCACATGCTGCTGCCGCAATTGGCTAGCGGTAGCACCATTGTGCTGGACAACGCCAGCTTTCACAAATCACAGCAGACGCGCCGCTTGGTGGAGCACTGCGGCTGTCAACTGCTGTACTTGCCGCCCTACAGTCCTGATCTGAACCCGATTGAAAAACTCTGGGCCAACCTCAGGCGCCGCTGGCGCAAGGTCGGCGGCGCGCTGGATGAGATGATCGCAGCGTCTAATTATTTGAAGGATTGACTATAGATTCAAAACCATCATTTTTGCAGAAAAATCCGGCGCTCGACCATACCCGGCGTTTTTCGGCCCGCTGCCCGATGCCCACCCATGACCACGCTTACCCTCACCACGCTCTACACCGATGTCAGCGGGCGCGCCCGCTTTCGTGACGATGCGCTGCCGCTGGCCGAAGGCGCGCCCGCCGCCCGCCTGTCGGCGCTGATGGCTTCGGGCGGCTGCCAGTTCCGCCACAGCCCGGCGGGTTTTGCCAGCGGCTTTCATTGCACCGCCACGCCGCAATGGCTGGTGGTGCTGCAAGGGCGCATCGAGATCGGCCTGCAAGATGGCAGCGCGCGCACGTTCGGGCCGGGCGAGTGTTTCTATTCCAACGACACCCTGCCGCCGGGCGCCGCGTTCGATCCCGCCTTGCACGGTCACCGCAGCCGCGCGCTGGACGGCAAGCCGCTGGTGACGCTGTTCGTGCGGGCGTGAAGCGCCCTTAGAACGTGTTTACGATCCCGGCGCGGGCGTGCGGGCGCGGGCTTGGGCGGTCTGCGACGTTGCAATCCTTGCCAATGGCACGGGCCATTGGCCGCGGCTTGCGCCTTGCAGCCCATCCCAATCCGCATCCCGCACACCTCACGCCGAGATCGTAAACACGTTCTTAGAACGTGTTTACGATCCCGGCGCGGGCGTGTGGGCGCTGGCGTGAAAGGTCTGCTGCGTTGCAATCCTTGCCAATGGCACTGGCCATTGGCGGCGGCTTGCGCCTTGCAACCCATCCCAATGCAGCATCCCGCACACCTCGCGCCGAGATCGTAAACACGTTCTTAAAAAGGCAGCAGCCCGGCCCAGTCCATCGGCTTGGTCACCATCAGATAGAAGATCGCCAGCATGGCGGCAAAGGCCGGGTAGCCCAGCGCCTCCCACCAGCGGGCATGGCGCCAATACTGGGGCGGCAATATGTCGCGGCCTTGCGCGGCGGCCGCCGCCGCCAAAGCCGCCATGCGCAGTTGCAGCCACACGACCGGCAGCCAGCACAGGCCGGCGACGGCATAGAGCAGCATCGACAGCAGCAGCCAGGGGGTGGTGAGGGGCCAGCCGGCCAGGTACGCCATGAGCAAGCCGGTGGCGGGCTGGAGCACAATCGTTGGGGTGGTAAACCACCAGTCGGCGCGCACCACCAGCCGCGCCACCACGGCCTGCGCTTGCACGCTGCCGCTGCGGTTGGCGAAGAAAAGATAAAAAGCGGAGCCGAAACCCGTGCCTACCAGCACCACGCTGGACAGGATATGAATCCATTTGATGAGCAGGTAGATCATCGACGCGCCTTCATCAAGATCCACAATGCCGCGGCGAGCGGCACATTCTTGGTCAGCGGCCCCAGAGGGTGCAGCCACAGCGAAGGAGCGAGTGCGGTGGCCACCAGGGTCATCAGAAGCATCGTCGCCAGCGCCGCGCCGTAACTTAGGCGCGAAGGCCGGCACACCATGACGACGCCGATAGCGGCGTCCAGCGCTGCGCCGCCCAGGATGAGCGCGTGCGCCAGCAAACGGCTGCGGATGCCCGCCTGTATCAGCAAGTCCGTTCCCTGTCCGTTCAGCTCGACGAGGCTGACGATGGCCGTGGCAAGCCAGACAAACACCACGCTGGCGCGCAGCAGCCTCAACTCAAATGCGCTCATGCCGAAATTTCAGCGCGCGGCCTGCGCGTCAGGCGGCGCTGGCGGAGCGTCCTCGCTCACGCAATCGGTCACCATGCCCCAGCGGGCGAATTCGGGTTCGAACTCGGCCAATTTCAATAGGCCGGCGGCGGTGCTGGCCCCTAGGGGCAGTGGCTCGCCGCGCGCCAGTTTGCGCGCCAGGAGGATCGCGGCCATGCACGGGATTTCCGGCCCGTGGTTATGGTCGGCGGCAATGTGCCAGGCACGCTGCGCCGGGCGTGCGGCGGCGTCGCGGCCAGCCACCCGCACCACCATGCCGCCCAGCCCGGTGCCCAGAAAATCGAGCGCGCCGGTGATGCGCAGCAGCAGCGGGGCCAGCCGCGCCAAGCCGGGCAACAGACCCGCGCCGCGCAGGGCGGCCAGCAGCGCCAGGGCGCGCTGGCCCAGACCCACCTCCAGCGCGGCGCGGAACATCACCCGGTCGCGCACGCGGTAACGCTGCGGGAACAGTTCCAGATCCGGGATGTCGCACAGCGCGCCCAGCCGGGGGCGCATCCGCGCGAATTCCACCCGTTGCGGCGCGGCCCAGCCGCGCTCGTCGTGCCATTGCCCGTTGCGCCAGACGCGGATCGGCTCGCCGCAGTAGCCGAGCACGGCTTTCATGGTGGCATCGCCGATGGGCGCGGTTTGCGCGGGGGCGATGCAGATGTCGATGCTGCCGATCTCCTGCCAGCTCGCGCACAGATGCTCAATCACCGCCGAAGACAAGGCCGGCACCGTGCTCGCGCCGCTGATGCCCGCGCGCCCGGCAGCGGCGAATGGCGTTTGCAACGCTACCGGAAAATCGCAGACGAAACGGCGGCCATCGGCCAGGTCGATGTAATGCGCGCCCGCCGCGGCCGCCGCCAGCGCCACCCCATACGACTGCTGCTGAAACGGCCCGGCGGCATGAATGACCAGCCCGATGCCCAGATCGCGCAGCCGGGCGCTGAAATCCGGCGCGTTGAAATCGACCGCCACGCCCGCCGCGCCGCCGCCGAGCGATTCGGCCAGCGCCTGCGCGCGCCGCGCATCACGCCCGCCCACCAGCAACTGCAACGCGGCATCGCCCGCCAGCGCGCGGCAGATGCGCGCGCCGAAGTTGCCGTAGCCGCCGAGGACCAGCGTCTTCATGGGAGGTTGAGCGTTAGGCGTTGAGCGTGGATTTCTTTGGGTACACCCGCGCAGCTCCAAGGCGTCCTAAAAGGGAAAATTCTAAAATTCATAGCTGACTGCTAGCGCAGTGTTTGATTTTCAGACGTTTTTATGTATTAAAATCATACAAAACCTTGGCTGCAAGCTATCAATTCAGGATTTTTCTATCGGGATTTCAAAACCTGATCCCCGCCGGGTTGTCGGCGGTGCGGCGCGTGGGCGAGACGGGTTCGCCGGAGGCGGGCGCGTTCGCCGTGCCGGCGTCGCCGCCGGTCTGATCGGCGGGCGTGAGTTGGATAGCCACCAGCGGCGTGGCCGCCGGGCGCTGGTAGCCGCCGGGCCGTTGCGAGGTTTTGGGATAGCTGGCGGCGTCGAGGTACTGGCTCCAGTCGGCTTCGGAGAAACCGCCCAGGCGCTGGCCGCCGATGGTGAGCATGGGCAGGTTGCCGTCGCCGCCCAGACGTTTGAGCGCGGCGATGTCGTCGTTGGTGTTGACCGTTTTTTCGGTGAACGGGATGCCGCGCCGGGCCAGCAGGTTGCGGCCCTGATCGCACGGCGCGCATTCCTTGGTGGTGTAGAGCGTGACGGGGTAGCGGCCGGCCACTTGGGCCAGATCGTAGGGCAGGGCGCTGCCGTTGCTGCTGGCCTGATCCGCGTCCGCCGCTGGCGCGGAGCGGCTTGGAGCGGCGTTGACCGGCGGTTTGTCGGAGTAGGTGACGGTGCCGTCGGCGCCGACCGAGCGGTACAGCTGCGCTTGCGCGGCGCCGGCGGTGAGCAGCAGCGCGACGGTCAGGGCGGAAACGGGATAGCGGTGAAACATGCGGCAACTCCTGGTGTGGTGAAACGAGTGGGGCGGCGCGAGCGGATCAACTCATGCCCTGATGGCGCAACAACGCATCCAGGCTGGGTTCGCGTCCGCGAAAAGCCTTGAACGATTCCAGCGCGGGGCGGCTGCCGCCGGCTTCCAGAACCTCCCGGCGGTATTTTCGCGCAGTATGGATGTTTGGCAAGCCCCCTTGCGTGGCCGATTCCTCAAGCGCGGCGTAGGCATCAGCCGAAAGCACCTCGGCCCATTTGTAGCTGTAGTAGCCCGCCGCGTAGCCGCCGGCAAAGACGTGGCTGAAGGTTTGCGCCGCGCGGTTGAAGGCGGGCGCGGGCAGCACGGCGACCTCGCGCCGCACGGCATCGAGCAGGGGCTGGATGTCTTGCGCCGGATCGTGGCGGGTATGCAACAGCATGTCGAACAGGGCGAATTCGATCTGGCGCAGCGTTTGCAGGCCGGCCTGGTAGTTCTTGGCGGCCAGCATCTTGTCGAACAGCGCGCGCGGCAGCGGCTGGCCGCTGACCACATGGGCGGTCATGCGGCGCAGGGTTTGCCATTCCCAGCAAAAGTTTTCCATGAACTGGCTGGGCAATTCCACCGCGTCCCATTCGACGCCGCTGATGCCGGAGACATCGCGCTCATCGACTTGCGTGAGCAGGTGATGCAGGCCGTGGCCGAATTCGTGGAACAGGGTGATGACGTCATCGTGCGTGAGCAGCGGCGGCTGGCCATTCACGCCATCGGCAAAATTGCACACCAGTTGCGCCACGGGCGTTTGCAGCGCGCCGGTATCGGGCCGCAGCCAGCGGGCGCGCACCTCGTCCATCCACGCGCCGCCGCGTTTGCCGGTGCGCGCGCCGGGGTCGAGGTAGAACTGGCCGATAAGCCGCCCGTCCCGCTCGATACGGAAAAACCGCACGTCTGGATGCCAGGTGGGCGCGGTGTCCTGGCGGATGCTGATCTCGAACAGGCTCTGGGCGAGGGTGAACAGCCCTTCCAGCACGCGCGGGGCGGGAAAATAATTTTTGACTTCCTGCTCGCTGAAGGCGTAGCGCGCTTCTTTCAGCCGCTCGCCGATGTAGGCCCAGTCCCACGCCTGGGGATCGGGCAGGGCCAGATGTTCGTGGGCAAACTCGCGCAAGTCCCGCGCGTCGCGCTCGGCGTAGGGCCGCGCCTTTTGCGCCAGCGTGCGCAAAAAATCCATCACCTGCGCGGGCGAATCGGCCATTTTGGGCGCGAGCGAGACTTCGGCGAAATTGGCGTAACCCAAGAGGCGCGCCTGCTCTTGCCGCAGTTGCAGAATTTCGCGCATCGTGGGCATGTTGTCGTAGCGCGTGAGATCGCCCTCGGCCTGATCGCTGGCGCGAGTGACGTAAGCGCGGTACAGGCGCTCGCGCAAGGCGCGGTCGCGCACGAACTGCATCACCGGCAGGTAGCAGGGGCTTTTCAGCGTGAGCAGGTAGCCGTCTTTTCCTTGGCTCCGCGCGGCAGAGTGGGCGGCTTGCTGCACATCCGGGGGCACGCCTTCCACCTCTTGCGCGCTGGCGCAATAGGTCCAGGCGTCGGTAGCGTCGAGCGCGTTCTCGCTGAATTTTTGCGCCAGTTGCGCCAGCCGCTCCTCGATGGCCGCGTAACGCTCTTTGGCCTCGCCCTGTAACTCGGCCCCGCCCAGTACGAAGTCGCGCAGGGCGTTCTTGCGCGCCTGGCGCTGCTCCGGGTTGAGCGCAGCGGGGGCGATGGCCTTGTACTTGGCGTACAGCCGCTCGTCGGCGCCCAGGCGCGTCCAGAACTCGGCCACGCGCGGCAAGGCGGTGTTGTAGGCAGCGCGCAGATCGGGCGTATCGGCCACCGCCTGAAGGTGCCCGGCTGCGCCCCAGGCGCGCTCCAGGCGCTCGGCGGCCACGCCCAGCGTGCGGCTGATGGCCAGCCATTCGGCGGGAAAGGCCGGCTGCGTGACCGCTTGCAGCGCGCCTTCCGCATCGGCCAGCAGCGCGTCAATGGCCGGGGCGATGTGTTCGGGCCGGATCTGGTCGAACGGCGGCAGGCCGGAAAAGTCGAGCAGGGGGTTGGCGCTGAAAACGGAAGGCAAATTCATGGGTGGGGGCTTTGAGGTAATGACAATGACGCGCGAGCATCTTGCCCGCAAGCGTAGTTGCGGACAAGATGCATGCGTTCCCATTCGGGATGGTGGCTGCTATTTAAATGGCAGACAGCCAAGGCTCCACTTGTAGTTACGATTGTTTTATATCGTAAATGTATATTACACAAGGGTAACCAGCTATCAATTCAGGAGTTTTATCGAAGTCAGTACGGCGCTCCCCAGCAGTTCTCAAAAGTGGACTTTGCGTAATGCACCCAATACTCGCGTTGAGGCATCAATTCAGAGTACCCCTGCCCGCTCACATGCCCCCAGGTCTGCACCACGGTCCAATTCGGTCCAAACTGCTCCGCACAGATGGCATCCGCATCCGTCAATCGTTCGAAGTCCGCGCCTCGATGCTCCGTGCCTGTGCTTTTCAGTCCACTTGGCGGTTTCGACATGCACAAAAGAGGCCGTATATTAATGCAAGGCAAATCCCGCAGACAGTCACCGTCGCATACGTTGCCCGCGCCAGCGACAAACCACACCTTGCCATGCGCGGCAGTTTCAGTTCCTTTCAGGAAACCGCTTATTCTGTCTTTGTTGATGGCCAATTGCTGCTCAATGTCTGCATCCGAAAGAAATTCAATATTTCCATTGATTGCACGCATTTCTGGAGGAAGCCGGCCGGCCGGCAGATATGTGGATCGCTTTGGATTTACAATGGGCACCAACTTAATCTTGCGCATCGTAATGCCCCAACCCGGGTTGATGTCCACTTCCACGATACCATTTTCCAGCAGATGCCATTCCTTGATGTACGCCGGCATATCCCTGAGTTCCTTGACCTGATCCCCGGCGCGCGCCAAGCGCCTGTTCGCATTGAGGAAATCTATTAATGGTTTTCTGAACCTGTTGCTAATTTCTTCCAATGCCTCGTCTTCCGCACGGTTGACCGCCGACTGTTCGACGTTACGCGTTTTGCTCCACATAAAGCCAAAAAGCGCAGCCACGACCAGCAGCAGGACCAGTCCCCAACCGTTAAGTTTTTTCATCATATTATCGCCACAAAAGAATAGCAGATCGAAATAAAACGCTGTGCAACCCTGGCTCGTGAGTTTTGTTAATTCCTCCGGATGCGACTCGAAGGAACAATAACCGGCCGCCGGACTGGAGTCATTGGCTGCTGTCTTGATGGTTCCGGCTGATAGCCAGGCGACGATCCTGGCCGGTATTCAAACGACAGTATTGAGGTTGTTGCCGTTCGCGGAGTAATGCTGAGCGATACTCTGCCGTTTTCGGCTGCCCATTGCATGTCGATGGCAAGTCTCGAAGATCCAGGCGCCCCATTTTCGATCGTGCTGCTGATCTTGGCGCCGTATTTTGTGCGCATGAGGGCTACCAGTTTTTCGTAGTCCGCCAGATTCGCATCATTTGTGCTCACGTTCTTGGAGTTTTCGTTATTGATTTCTCCGACCTTTGTAACCTGCACGGACTCCAATCGTTCGTCGCCGTCGAAGTCATACGCGGCATTGAAGGCGATGCCTGCAATGGTGATGCCTTGCTTGCGCAACCGCACTCCCGTGCCTTTGGATTCCGTGACCACATCAGCAACCATGCGCCTGACGTCGCCCACGGACATGCCCGGACGAAGACCTTCCCAAGGCAGTTGTGATCTGGACGCGTTGGGCTGCAACGCTACCACACTGCCCGCTTCGCAAGGGGCGCCCTGAAAGGAGGTTTTGCCATTCTTCACACACTTGTAGACGTGCTGCGCCTGAACCGGCAGACAGCCCATCGTCACGAACAGAATTGAGGTAAGTGCGGCAATCTGGTATCCGGTCGCAGCGATTTTTTTCTTTGACATGTGTTGCTCCAGCAAGTCGGGACCGACCAAACGTCTCCCATTATATGACTCTGCTTAGCCAAGAACACGGCGCAGCTCAAGACCTTGTTTGCGCTGGTCAATTTGTGGCTGGTGCGCAAGAGGATTTTGCAGCAAAGCTGGGCATAGGTGCGCCCGCAAAAGCCCCCAAGGAGGCAAAACGGGGGGCAAACGGCCTTCAGCACTGCCGTGGCGGCGCTCAAAACGGTGTGGGAGGGCGCTTTGTCTCATGTCGTGAAACTTGGGATGCCACAATTCCTTGAATTACTTGGATGGAAGGTTCTTCAGAGAACCCTGAGAGTCTGTTCAAAATCTTTTCCGATAGCCGACACTACGGGGATGAGAAAGAAGTATCCCAGTGACATCACCCGAGAGCAGTTTGAGCAGATAGCGCCCTTGCTGGAAGGGCTACGCAAGAAGACGCGCCCGCCAACAGTGGATCTGTACGAGGTGTTGTGCGCGGTGCTGTACCTGCTCAAAAGCGGTTGCCAGTGGCGCATGCTGCCCGAAGGTTTTCCCAAGTGGCGTACGGTGCATGCCTATTTCACGA
>JAIRVJ010000020.1 GCA_031253955.1 Burkholderiaceae bacterium
TCGGCAAAAACTCCCAGAAATCAATTCATTTCTTAACGTTTCTTGGGGAATTCGGTGTACCGCCTTCGCGCGCAAAGCTTGTGCTCATGCGGGGTGCGGGGGATTTGCAGGGGCGACTATATAAGGTAGAGGCGAAAAATCTTTCGCCCTGCGGCGTTTCATTCAAAGCGCCGTTTCTTTTGGAGCGCGAGGGCGAAAGATCTTTCGCCCTTACACCTGATTAGAACGTATGCTATCAATTTAGCGGCATGCTGCCAAAGTGTAATCTATGTTTGGACCATGAAAATCATGTAAAATTATATGAACACTAGGCAATCAGATATTAAAATAATAGCAACATTCAAACACGGCGCTTCAAGCCCCAGCTTGCCAGCCCCAACAGCGCCAGCGCCATGAACGCCAGTGCCCATGGGTTGAGCGTGGGCATGGCAGTGGCGGTGGCTGGCGCCGCCCTCAATATGAATGGTGCCGCTGCAGGTGATGGCAAGACTGCCGCCGGTGAGAAGACCGCAGCCTGCTGAAGCCGCAGCGGCCAGCGCTGCGCCGGCATTCACCGTGATCGCGTTGGCGGCGTCGCCCATATATAGTCGTTTATAAAATAAATCAGACATGCCTTCTCCTTGTGTCTGGCCAGATCAGCGTGTCTGATTTATTCCATGGTTGACTATAAATTCCCTAGCTTATTGAAAAGGTCGAAGCGGTTATATGAGCGCTGCCCTCGATATTCAGCGTCGTCGCGCGGATTCCCGCCTTCGCGCACTGCTGTCCGGAATAAATTTCTCTTCCTCAGAGTAGTTGCGGCTGAAGGCGTTCAAAAGCTTGTTGTTGCTCTCGTCGCCTTCGGTGTCGCAGCGCTTCAAGCTGCGGGCGCTGAAACAACGTGGCGCGCAGCTGACCCAGCAGCGTCCACAAGTTATCTGTGCGAGCATGCCGACGCCGGTACAGCACCAGCAGCAAATACGCGATCAGCGCCGTCAGCAACTGGATACATACCGCGTTGTGGCTGCGCCCTAAAAACTGCTTGACGCGCAAGTGCTGCTTGATCCACTTGAAGTACAACTCGATTTGCCAGCGCGCCCGGTAATGAGCGGCAATGGCTTGGGTATCCGAGGTCAAATCGTTGGTGGCCAGCACCAGCGGTGTCTTGTCAGGGCGCGCCACCGTGATGCGCCGCAGCGGCTGCGTATAACCATTGCGGCGCGCCCCGCCCGGACAACGATGACGAAAACCGACGATCTCGTCGGCCAACACCCCACCGGCCGCGTCCGCGCCAATGTCCAGTCTTTGTTCCACCCGCAGTGCCGCATTGCGCTTGAAACGGGTGACAAAGTGCGCGCCCGTGCGATCCATGCGCGCCCACCAGTTGTAGTCGCAATAGCCCTTGTCAAAGACGTAGCGCGCGCCCGGCTGCAAGGGCAATTTGAGCGCCTGGTCGATATCGTTGACGTTGGCCATGGTGATCGATTGCTCGCAGGGGACGGTATCCTCACCCTTGAGCACCATCAGATGCAGCTTGACCCCCTGGGTGTTGCGCGTGCGCTGCTGGCGCGTCCAGTCGTCGAAATGACGGCCTTTGAGCGTGATGGAGGTCCAATCAAGCAGATACAGCAGCTCGCCCGCATCCCGGCGCACCTTGCGCTGGACATACGTCATCAGTGCGTGGGCCATATCGGAGAACACCCCTGTCGGGCGTTTGCTGTTGGCATCGGCCAGTGCCCAGCGTCGAATGGGCCGGGTGCCCAAGTGGTAGTGATGGGTTTGCTGGCTGTTGAAGCCCGCCTCAACCTGGCGCAAACTGGTGGCCCCGCTCAGTTGCGCGTAGAGCATGGCGATGAGTTGCTCCCAGCAGCCAAAGCCCTTGCTGTGCTTGTCGGCCTTGTGGCGGGCTGCCATCTGATTGAAGCCGGCGCGCGAGATGGGTTTGATGAGTTCCTGAAATTGGCTTATCCTGAACATGTTGCGGGAGTGAATAAGTTGAGTCTGCGCTCCGGGTTCTATCCCGTTTCTTCAACTCTCGCAACACCTTATGCCCGCTTGGCGTCATTTATTCCGGACAGCAGTGCGCCTGCGCGGGAATGACGAGGAAAGGGATCTCAGAAACTCTTCTCGCCCCCGGCGGCCTTCTGTTTGAGCAGCTCCGGCGCAGCGAAACGCTCGCCGTAGCGCTGCGCCAGGTATTCGGCGCGCTGCACCGCCCGTGCCAGGCCGTACTGGTTGAGGAACTGGAACACGCCGCCCGTCCAGCGCGGAAAGCCGATGCCCAGCGCCGAGCCGATGTTGCCGTCGCCCACGCTGGCGAGCACGCCCTCTTGCAAGATGCGCACCGATTCCAGCGCCATGCAAAACAGCAGGCGGTCTTGCGCGTCCTCTTGGGGAATTTGCGCTTCGGGGCGCACAAAGTGGGTGAACAGGCCGGGCCAAAAGGTTTTCGGGCCATCGGCGGGGTAGTCGTAAAAGCCGCCGCCCGCCGCGCGCCCCTTGCGCTGGAACTCATTCAACATGCTCTCCATTACCGCGTCGGCGGGGTGGGGCGGCAGCGGGCGGCCTTCGGCAGCATAAGCCCTCAGGGTTTCCAGCCGGTTGTTGTATGAAAGGGCCAGGCTCACTTCGTCGAGCACCGCCAGCGGGCCGACGGGAAAGCCCGCGAACATCGCCGCCGCCTCGATGGACGCCGGGTGCTGGCCTTGGCCGAGCATGGCCACGCCTTCGCGCGTGAAGGTGCTGAACACCCGGCTGGTGAAAAAGCCCCGGCTGTCGTTGACGACGATGGGCGTCTTGCCGATCTGCGCCACGAAATCGAGCGCGTGCGCCAGGGTTGCGGGGCTGGTTTGCTTGCCGACGATGACTTCCACCAACTGCATCCGATCCACCGGCGAGAAAAAGTGCAGGCCGATGAAGCTTTGCGGGCGCTTGGCATCCGCGGCCAGCCCGGTGATGGGCAGCGTGGAAGTGTTGGAAGCCCAGATGGCGCCGCCGCGCAGCAGGGGTTCGGCCGCTTGCAGCACCTGGGCCTTCAGCGCGGGGTTTTCCGGCACGGCCTCGATCACCAGGTCGGCGCTGGCAAAGTCTTCGTAACGGTCGGTGGGGCGGATGCGCGCCAGCGTTTGCTGGCGGCGGGCGGCGTCGATCTCGCCTTTGTCTTGCCGTTTGGCCAGCAGCTTGTCGGCGCTGGCCAGTGCGCGTTGCGCCAGTTCGAGGGTGGCGTCTTTGACCACTACGTCGATGCCGCGCGCTGCCGCCGCGTAAGCGATGCCCGCGCCCATCATGCCCGCGCCGAGCACCGCCAGCCGGTTCACCTTGCCGGGCGCAACGCCTTGCGGACGGCGCGCGCCGGACTTGATTTCGTTGGCTTGAAACCAGAAGGTGCTGATGATGTTCTTGGCCACGCTGCCCGTGGCCAGTTCCACGAAATGGCGCGACTCGATGCGCGTGGCCGTCTCGAAGTCCACTTGCAGCGCCTCGACCGACGTAGCAAGAATGGCCTCCGGCGCCGGATAGCAGCCGCGCGTTTTGGCGCGCACCTGCGCGGCGGCGGTCGCTATCCAACGGTTGGCTTCCGAAGCGCCGGGGCGTCCGCCCGGCGGCGTGTAGCCGGGCGCGTCCCACGGCTGGCGCACATCGGGATGGGCCGCGATCCAGGCGCGCGCCTGCGCCAGCAGCGCCTCGCGTGTGGGAGCCAATTCATGGATCAGGCCGAGCTGGTGCGCCTGGGCGGGCGTCATCAGCTTGCCGTCTTGCAGGAAGGGCTGGCTGGCTGCCAGGCCGAGCAGCCAATTCATGCGCACCACGCCGCCCGCGCCGGGCATCAGGCCCAGCGTGGCTTCGGGCAGGCCGAATTGAATTTTGGGCGCATCCAGCGCCATGCGGCAGTGGCAGGCCAGCGCGATCTCGAAGCCCCCGCCCAGCGCCGTTCCGGTGAGCGCGGCGACCACGGGCTTGCCCAGTTTTTCCAGCCGGCGCAGCGCGCCCTTGCCGCGCTCTGTAGCCTCGAAAAAGCGTTGCACGTCGGCGCGCTGCATACCGTAAATGCGCTTGAGATCGCCGCCGGCGAAGAACGTCTCCTTGGCGGAGGCGAGGATCACGCCCGCGATCTGGTCTTTTTCCTGTTCCAGGCGCGCAACACTCTCGGCCAGGCATTCGCGCATGGCGTCGGTCAGGGTGTTGACGCTTTGGTCGGGCGCATCGAAAGTGAGCGTGACGATGCCGTCATCGGAGCGGCTGTAGCGGATGGGGGCTTGCATGGGGCTGGACCTTCCTGGATGGCTGAAGAGGTGGTTTTCTAGTCCAGTTGGACATTCGATGCCTTGATGGTTTCGGCCCAGCGTGCGCGGTCGCGCTCAACGAGTTCGGCAAAGGCCGCTTGCGGCTGGCCGCCGGGAATGCCGCCAAGATCCTCGAAGCGCGCGACGACCTCGGGATCCTTGAGCACCTGGCGCAAGCTGTCCGTGAGTTTGGCGGCGACGGGCCGCGGCGTGTCCGCCGCAATGAAAAAGCCCAGCCAGCCGGTGACCACGAAGTCGCTCACCCCGGCTTCGGCCATGGTGGGCACGTCGGGCAGACTGGGCAGGCGCTGCGCGCTTGTAACAGCTAGGGCGCGCAGCTTGCCGGCGCGGATTTGCGCGAGCGATTGCACCAGGTTGTCGAACATGAAGCTGGTCTCGCCCGAAAGCAGCGAGGTGGTGGCCGGCGTGGCGCCGCGGTAGGGCACGTGGATGGCTTTCGTCGCGGTGCGCAGCGTGAACAATTCGCTGGTCAGGTGCGTGGTCTGGCCGATGCCGGCGGAAGCGAAGGAAAGCTCGCCCGGTTTTTTCTTCAACTCGGCGACCAGTTCGGCCACGCTCTTGATCGGCGACTGCGCATTGACCACGAGCACGTTGGGAAAGGAAATCACGTCCGTGAGCGCCGCGAAGTCCTGCGGCTTGTAGGGCAGTTGTTTATAGACGCTGTAGTTGATGGCGTGCGAGCCGGTGTTGCCCAGCAGCAGCGTGTAGCCGTCCGCCGGCGTGCGCAGCAGGGCTTGCACGCCCAGAATGCCGCCGCTGCCGGGTTTGTTGTCCACGACGACCGGCTGACCCAGCAGCCGATTGAGCTTCTGGGCGATGAGCCGCGCCGGAATGTCGGTGGTGCCGCCGGGCGCGCCGGGCACGATGATGGTGATGGTGCGCGCGGGCCAAGGCGCCTGGGCGTGCGCCGCGCCGGTCAGAACCGGGGCGGCGGCCAGCAAGGCGAAGGTGGCCAGGCGGGCGATGCGTGTGTTGATGGACATGAAGTCGTCTCCTGTTTCGTGGTGGACCGCGCGGCTACAGCCGCTCGATCACGGTTGCGACGCCCATGCCGCCGGCGGTGCACAGGGTGGCCACGCCGTAGCGCAGCTTGCGCCGCTCCAGTTCGTCGAGCAGGGCGCCCAGAATGATCGCGCCGGTCGCGCCGATGGGGTGGCCCATGGCGATCGCGCCACCGTTGACGTTGAGCTTGTCCAGCGGCACGCCCAGTTCCTTGGCGAAGTACATGGGCACGGCGGCAAAGGCTTCGTTGACCTCGAACAGGTCGATCTGGTCGAGCGAGAGGCCGGCCTTTTCCAGCGCCTGCCGCGTGGCGGGCACCGGGCCGGCGAGCATCAGGGTGGAATCGACCGGCGCCAGCCCCACCCCCGCGATACGCGCGCGCGGGCGCAGCCCCAGCGTCTGGCTGGCCTTGCGGCTGCCGACCAGCAGCAGCGCCGCGCCATCGACGATGCCCGACGACGAGCCGGCCGTGTGCACGGCGGGAATCGGGTCGAGCTGCGGATAACGCTGGCGCGCCACCACCGGGTGGGCCGCCGCGCCGGGGCCGCCAAAGGCGGGCTTGAGCGCGGCCAGCGATTGCAGCGTGGTTTCCTCGCGGATGTATTCGTCGTGATCCAGCACCACAAGGCCGTTGGCGTCGCGCACCGGCACCAACGAGCCGCTGAAATGCCCCGCGCGCCGCGCCGCGCCCGCCAGTTGCTGCGAGCGCAGCGCATAAGCGTCGAGCTGCGCACGGTCAAAGCCGGAGAGAGCCGCCATCATGTCCGCGCTGTAGCCTTGCGGGACGTAGCCGATCTTCAGGCTGGTGGCCGGGTCGTAAATCCACGCCCCGCCCGCCGCGCCCAGCCCGATGCGCGACATGGATTCCAGCCCGCCAGCGGCAATCAGGTCATGCCAGCCGGAGCGGATCTTGGCGGCAGCCAGGTTGACTGCCTCCAGCCCCGCGCCGCAAAAGCGTTGCAGCGCCATGCCGGGCACCTGCGGCCAGCCCTTGCCTGCGCACAGCGCGGCAATGCGCGGCAGGCACGAGCCTTGGTCGCCCACGGCGGAGCTGATGCCCATCACCAGGTCTTCCACCCGCTGCGGGTCCAACTGGTTGCGCTCGCTCAAAGCATCCAGCAGCGTGACCACCAGGTCAATCGGCTTGACCTCGTACAGCGCCCCGCCGCCGGGCTTGCCCTTGCCGCGCGGGGTGCGCACGGCGTCGAAAATGAAGGCATCATCAGACATCGCGTCTCCAAGTTTTCGATACACAGTGTACCGAAAAAACTCATTCAGTCTAAAAAAGTGGTAAATTTTGACATGAATGAAAGTTTAAATGGAACCTTCATCTCAAATTGATGATGGCAAGCTCGTCAGCGCCTTGGCGCGCGGGGTGCAAATCCTGCGCTGCTTCACGGCGGATGCGCCTCAGTTGAGCGCGCGCGAGCTGATCGCCGCCACCGGGCTGCCCAAGCCGACTTTTTTCCGGCTCGTCTCCACCCTGTGCGCGGCGGGGCTGCTGCGCTACGGCGAGGCTACGGCCACCTTCATGGCCGCGCCGGGGCTGCTCACGCTGGCCTCGCCCCTGTGGGCGCGCATCCACGTGCGGCAACTGGCGTTCGGGCAGATGCAGGCGCTGGCCGACCGCGTGCGCGGGCAAGTCACGCTGGCGCTGGGGGCGGGGCTGGATCTGGTGTTCGTGGAACTGGCGCAGTCGCGCGAGTGCGCCACGTTCCGGCCCGCGATGGGGGCGCATATTTCTCTCGCGCGCACCGCCACGGGCCGCGCGTATCTGGCGGCGCTGCCGGGCGAAGAAGCCGGGCGCTACGTCGCCGGCGCGCGGGCGGCGGATGCGGCGCGCGGCCAGTGGCTGGACGAGCGGCTCCACGAGGCGCGCGGCGATTTGCGGCAGCGCGGCTTTTGCGTCAGCCGTGGCGATCTGCACCGCGAACTGCAAGCCGTGGCCGTGCCGCTGCGCTCGGCCACGGAAGGCGAAATTTACGTGCTCACCTGCACCGTGCCCGTATTCGAGCTGGCACCGGGTCAGCTGGATGGCGATATCGGCCCGCGCCTGGCGGCGCTGGCGCGCAGCGCCGGGGCGGCGATGGGCCACGGCCCGGACAATGACCCGGATTGGCCCCAATACAGTTCAGTGAAGGCGCCTCAAGCCATCATTCCAGCACAGGCGGGAATCCATGCAGCGCAGCCACTGCCCGGCGATCACCAAGACCCTGTGGATTCCCTGTCATTCCCGCGTAGGCGGGAACTGCGCGGGAATGACGAAATCATGGGGTCATGTGCTTAACTGAAATTGGGGCAAGACCAGCGTGCAGGCCAGCTACAGATACGACCCCTTCGGCAGAAGAATAGCCAAGAACGTGACGCAAGGCAGCAACGTCACGACCACCTGCTTCCAATACAACGATCAGGGGCTGATGGGCGAGACTGACCAGAACGGCAAGATAACCAATGCTTACAGTTTCAGTGTCAACCCTCAAGCCCTGCAATCTGCTCTATGGAGCACAGATCCGATCTGGCAAGCGAACGTCCAGGGCGGCAGCCTGACGGATGCGGATACGAGCTACTATTATCTGCACACGGATCATCTGGGCACACCCATGTTGGCGACGACCAAAGAGGGCACTGTAAGCTGGAAGGCAGTTAGTGAAGCTTTTGGGGCCACCGCACCCCTGCCGGAGACTGGCATCTCGATGAACCTGCGGTTCCCAGGACAGTACCTTGATGAGGAATCCGGCAGCTACTATAACTTTCAGAGAGATTACAGACCCAATCTTGGCAGATACATGCAAAGTGATCCAATCAATCTGGATGATGGGGCAAATATCTTCGCCTATGCGCATCAGAATCCTGTGAATATTATTGACCCAGAGGGATTGTTCGCGGATGGATTGCGAAAGGGAAAGGCTAATTGTTTTTGGCGCTCATACAAGACAATAGATGGCCGTGATATTAAGCTTTCTTTTTGCTACCTCGGTCATAGCGACTTTTATTGCAGCAATATATTTGATTATACTTCGCTTGATTACGACAAGCCTGCGGACAGAGCGCCTTATACAAGCGCAGAGAACCGCAGAAACAGAGCGTTGCACTTTAGAAACCAACCAGATGTCCAGAGAGACTTGGACAGAATTTTGAACAGTGGTAATGGATGTAATTCATTCCAAGAATATGAATACTTGATGCATGAAGGACAAGACTACTATTCGCACTATAAGAAGGGATATAGTGGATTCTTCGCACGATACTTCTTGGGCCATGCGCTTGCTGGACATGGTCCTGATAACGATAATAATGCATGGCTTGAAGCGAATGAATGGACTAAAATATGGGCGGATAAATGGGCAAAAAAATGTGAATGCCCCACGAAAAAATGCAACTAGATGTTTAGTAAGATGCTTATGCTGAATAATATCCCGCTCACAACAAAAAAGATATGTTTTGGCGCGCTTATAAGCTGCATGGCAATGCTATTCACGGAAATTATTTATCAAAACTATCTTAGGTTAATTGTCGTCAAAGATGATTCATTTAGATTTTTGGCGGACTCTTCGCTTTATATATATTTAAAATAATAGTTGTGATTTTTTTATTGAGAAAAAAATGGGAAATGGCGATAGGCGCGGCATTTGGTATTCTTGTTTTTATATTTATTGTAACTCCTTTAGTAATGTATATTGGTGCCAATTAAACTTTAAGCCCGGTAGCCCGGTAATCAATCAAAGGTAAGCCAACATCCAAAACAACAGCTTGACCAACTCAGACATGAGCTATCACTACCTGCATACCGATCACTTGGGCACGCCAATACTGGCGACAACCAAAGAAGGAGCCACAAGTTGGAAGGCGATCAGCGAAGCCTTTGGGGCGGCACAGGCATTGCCCGAGAGCAGCATGGCGATGAATCTGAGGTTTCCTGGGCAATACTTTGATCAGAAGACAGGAACGCACTATAATTTTCATAGAGACTATATATCTAATACAGGGAGATATTTGCAAAGCGACCCTATCCGACTAAATGATGAGATTAATTTGTACAGCTATGTGAAGAGCAATCCTTTTCGTTATAGAGATATATTTGGTCTTTGCAAGGTTGAGGCTCGTTGTAACCTATTAAATAGCGTGCTAAAATATTCGCACTGTTTTATTGTGGTAACAGAACAAAATGGAGATGCGTACTATTTTCGCGGAGGCCCAAGTGCCAAAGGAGATTCATCTAACCCTTTTTTTTATCTATGGATTAATGTTGACATAGGTTATGGAACGATAGCTACCGAAACCGGGAGATACGTTCCAGGAACGATTGATTGGCCAACAAAAGAAGCCCCATCAACTGGATCTCGAACGTATGTTAATGATAATAAATCTTGCACTTGTTTGATAAAAAAATTGTCTGCTGTACTCAAAAATATTGAAAATGCAGGAACTTATTACAACCCTCTTACTACAAATTCTAATGCAACAGCTTCTAGTGTTTTGCAGGGGGTTGGAATAAATCCTGGGCCACCTCCAACCACTGCTCCAGGGTGGGGTATCCCTTTGCCTGGTAGTAGAGCAAACAACGGAGAGCAATGTTGTGATCAATAAGTCTATGATTTCATTATTAAGTTTCTTGTTCTTAAGTTTCTTGTTTTTTTTGTTAGTACCAACCCTTTTTCGAAGTGAAGGTCGTGGCATTGATGTTGTTAAAAAGGCTGATGAATTACAGTCTAATATCTGTCATAGGAAAGGATTAGATCATATCGTAGGGGTTCTAAAAAAAGAAGGATTTGAATATCATATCTTCAATGAATATGGGATCATCAATGCAAAAAAAACATACAGTTCTAATGGAATAATTTCGTCTAGTATTGTTATTTCTGCAGATTTCAACAAATATGGGAAAATTTATAATTGTAGCGCCAAAGTTATATATACAGGACCATAGCTCGGTGTCCTATCCGCACCATCCGCTGTGCTATCCGCATTATCCGCACACTATTCTCAATGATTTCAAGCCGATTTTTTCAGAATTTCAACGCTTGTTTGGCGTACTTTGCTCCATTTTCGACCCCGGGTTGCCTCAAAATTCACCTTTCATGCCCGTTTGCGCTGCTCCATCCCTGCCTTCCCAAGCATCACCCAGCCCCAAGTGCGGACAAGGGTTTGTTCGCTCGTTTTCGGGTGATGCTGGGCGCCCCTCATCACGGCGGCTGGTAATAGTCCCCCGCCAGCACGCCAGCCCATGCTTTGTTACTCCCGAAACAATAGTCATGCCCCAAGGCTCTGCCTTGGCTAAAGGCTAATTTGCCTTGTAAAACCCATATCGGTAAAACAGACCATCGTGCGCTTCCAGCAACACATCCGCCACGCTATCACGATGGTAGCGTCTACCAAAGGCTCCGTCTGGGCTAGAGGCCGATTTACCTTGAAAAACCGGCTCGTGCGCCAGTTTGCCGCCTTGCTGCTGTTCCTGCTGCTGACAATCCTCACCCTCGGCGCAACCCAAACCCACGCCCAGCCGGTCAGCCAATCGGTGACGTTGCCTAACCAGCAATACAGGAAATCCATGCCGCACATCCATCGCCCGGCGATAACCAAGACCCAGTGGATTCCCGCCCCCGCCTTCGCGGGGACAGGCTCTGCACGGGAATGACGAAATCATGGGGTAGTGTCCTTAACTGAACCTTATTGGGACTGACCGGCTAAACTGCAAAATTAATAGCTTATTGCCCTAATATATTATGAATTTCATGAATATTTCACCTGATTAGCAACATACCTCAGATTCGTCATTCCCGCGAAGGCGGGAATCCAGGCAGCGGCGGTTGTGGTCAGGCGTCACGTGGGAAGAGCAGGCTTAAACAAGCGCCCTTGGGTTCCCGCTTTCGCGGGAATGACGAAGGGAAAGTCATGCAGCTTTCCTGCCATTCCACCTGAGGTATGTTGCTAATCAGGATATTTCATACATGAAAAACATACAATACAAGGGCAACTAACTCTCATAAATATAGCGCATACCACGAAACGACGGAAAAATGGAAACGATGACCGACGAGACCGATGACATCGACCGCCTGGCCCAATGGGCGCGCGAGCAGCCCGGCAAAGTGGCCGTGCGCATGATTGATGGCGATCTGATCTGGACCCTGAACTACGCCGAACTCGACGAAAAATCGCGCCGCGCCGCGCACTGGCTCATCGGCCTAGGTCTGAACGCGGGCGAGAGCCTTGCGCTGCTGATGGAAAACCGGCTCGATCTGTTCGTGCTGGCCTGGGCCGCGCGCCGCGCCGGTCTGTACTACACGCCGGTCAGCCCGCACCTGCATCCGTCGGAAGTGGCCTACATCCTCAACGATTGCGATGCGCGCCTGCTGGTGTGCACGCAGCACACGCTGGAGCTGGCGCGCGACATCGGGGCCGGTCAAAACAACGGCGAAAGCGCTGCCGGCTGGGACGGTTTACGCTATCTTCTGAATAGCGACGCGCCGGGCTGGGGCCGCGTGGATCAGGAGCTTGCGCGTCACGCGCCCGCTGCGCCACTGCCGCAGCGCCCGGTCGGGCGCGACTTTCTCTATTCTTCGGGCACCACCGGCAAGCCCAAAGGCATCAAGCGCCCGCTCACGCCTTGGGCCGGCCGCCTGCGCGACACCTTCGAGTCCGTGCTCTGGCGCGAGTATTTCGGCCTGGGGCGCGATTCGGTTTATCTGACGATGGCCCCGCTCTACCACGCCGCGCCGCTGCGCACGGTGATGCGCAACATCGATTGGGGCGGCGCCAGCATCGTCACCCGGCGCTTCGACGCGCAAGAGGCGCTGCAACTGATTGCCCGCTGGCGCGTCACGCACAGCCAATGGGTGCCCACCATGATGATCCGTATGCTGGCGCTGCCGCCGCAGGTGCGCGCGGCCGCCGACGTGTCGAGCATGAAAGTCGCCATCCACGCCGCCGCCCCGTGCCCGCCCGAAGTGCGCCGCAACATGATCGAATGGTGGGGCCCGGTCTGGTACGAGTACTACGGCGGCTCCGAAGGCATCGGCCTGACGGCCATTGACAGCGCGCTGTGGCTGCAAAAACCCGGCTCCGTGGGCCGGCCCGTGCTCGGAACCATCCACATCAAGGACGAGCAGGGGCGCGAGTTGCCGCCGGGCCGGCAGGGGCTTATCTGGTTTTCCGGAACGCCGCGCTTCGAGTACCACAACGACCCCGAAAAAACCGCCGCCGCCTACGACGCGCAAGGCTGCGCCACTTTCGGTGACATCGGGCATGTGGACGAAGACGGGTTTCTCTTTCTCTCGGGCCGCCGCACCGACCTGATTCTTTCGGGCGGCGTCAACATCTACCCGCAGGAGATCGAAAATCTGCTGGTTACTTTCCCGGGCGTGCTCGATGTGGCCGTCATCGGCGTGCCGCATCCTGAATTCGGCGAGGAAGTCAAGGCCGTCGTGGAACTGGCCCATCCCGCCGACGCCAGCCCGGAACTGGCCGCCCGGATCATCGACTTTTGCCGCCAGCGCCTCTCGCACGTGAAGTGCCCGCGCAGCATCGATTTCACCGAGCGCCTGCCGCGCCGCGAAAACGGAAAACTCTACAAGCGGCTGCTGATGGATCAGTACGCCGCCCACCAACCACCACCCTTACCCGTCTGAGGAACCACGCTATGCGCACCGCCCTTCGAGAAGACCACGAACAATTCCGCGACCAGGTTCGCAAATTCGTCCAGCGCGAAATCGCGCCGCACCACCACGCTTGGGAAAAAGCCGGCGTCGTCTCGCGCGAGGCCTGGCTCAAGGCCGGGCGCGAGGGCCTGCTGTTGTGCGCCATTCCAGAAGCCTACGGCGGCGGCGGCGGCGACTTCGGCCATTCCATCGTGGTGATCGAAGAACTCATGCGCGTGCTCGCCAGCGGCCCTGGCTTTCCGCTGCACTCGGACATCGTCGCGCCTTACATCCTGGCTTATGGCACCGAGGAGCAAAAGCAACGCTGGCTGCCGCCCATGGCGCGCGGCGAAATCATCGGTGCCATCGCCATGACCGAGCCGGGCCTGGGCAGCGACCTCAAATCCGTGCGCACCACCGCGCGGCGCGAGGGCGGCCACTACGTGCTCACTGGCCAGAAAACCTTCATCACCAACGGCCTGAACGCCGACCTGGTGATCGTGGTGTGCAAGACCGACCCGGCAGCCGGCACGCGCGGCATCAGCCTGCTGTGCGCCGAAGCCGGAATGCCAGGTTTCACCAAGGGCGCGCCGCTGGAAAAAATCGGCCTCAAAGCGCAAGACACCGCCGAGCTGTTCTTTGACGAAGTGCGCGTGCCCGTGGGCAACCTGCTGGGCGAAGAAGGCAAGGGCTTTGGCTACCTCATGCACCAGTTGGCGCAAGAGCGCCTGATGATCGCCGTGCGCAGCCCGGTGGTGATGGAAACCATGCTGGAAGAAACCATCGCCTACACCCGTGGGCGCAAAGCCTTCGGGCAAGCGGTGTTCGACTTTCAGAACACGCGCTTCAAGCTGGCCGAAATCAAGGCGCGCACGGTGGCCTGTCGGGTTTTCATCGACCACTGCATCGCCCTGCACTTCGAGAAAAAACTCACCCCCGAAATGGCCGCCATCGCCAAGCTCTACGCCACCGAGGCGCAGGGTCAAGCTGTCGATGAACTGCTCCAGTTGCACGGCGGCTACGGCTTCATGCGCGAATACCCCATCGCCCGCGCCTTCGTCGACAGCCGCGTGCAGCGCATCTACGGCGGCACCTCGGAGATCATGAAGGAAATCATCGCACGCGGGCTGTAGTTGCCGGGATCTCTTTTTCCGTCATTCCCGCCTTCGCGGGAATGACGAATCTGAGGCAGGGCGATCGCATCTAAATTTCTTAAAAATCAACAAGTTGGCGATGGAGCACGGATGTAGGGGCGAAAAATTTTTCGCCCTTGCGCTAAAAAGAGCGAAGGCGCTGGCAAGGAAACGCCGCAGGGCGAAAGATTTTTCGCCCCTACGAAGACACGGGTGTCATCTGTCGGGTCGAAATCCAACGGGTTGATTTGAATCGAATTTAGATACGATCACCTTGGAATCTGAGGTAGGTTGCTACTTATTATGTAGCAACCTGGGACTTGCCTAGCGCAGGTTTGGGAGTGTCCTTAAAAACCCAGTTGCTCTGGCGCGCGAGCACGGCGTTGGGGTATTGGGGTTGGCCGCGCGAGCCGTTGTAGCGGCCCAGGGCCATGAACAAATTGCCGCGCTCGGTGTCGAGGTAGTGGCGCAGGATGACGCAGCCAAAGCGCAAGTTGGTCTGCATGTAAAAGAGCGTGCCAGGGTCGCCGCCGCCGATCAGCCGCGCCCAGAACGGCATGACCTGCATGTAGCCGCGCGCGCCGGCGCGCGAGACGGCGAATTTGCGGAACGCGCTTTCGACCTGGATCAGCCCCAGCACGAGCGAGCTTTCCAGCCCGGCTCGGGTGGCTTCGTACCAGACGGTTTGCAGGAACTCGATGCGGGTGTTGAAGTCTTTCATGCGCGCAAACAGGCGGTCGCTCATGGCCGAAAGCCAGCGCAGGTAGCCAAGGCGCGCCTCGGTGGAAGAGAACACGGGCACCGGCGGCGCGCTGTTGGCAATGGCCGCGCGCAACGCGGTGCGCACGGCGTCGGCCAGCGGTTCCTCAATCTGGCTGCCAGCCCATGCAGGGCGGGCCAGCAGCAGTTGCGCGGCCAGGGCGGGCGCCGCCAGCAGGCAGCTTCGGCGGCTCCAGATTTTTCCATTTCCCCTTTGGAGGAAAGGGTCAGAGCAGTTTTGGTTTTGCTGTTCCCTCTCCCCTTTTTGGGAGAGGGTTAGGGAGAGGGAGTGCGCGGCACAAGCGTTGCTACTCCAACCAGTGCTGCCGGCCCGCTCCCCAACCCTCTCCCGCAAGCGGGAGAGGGAGCCAATATCCATCTGGCTCATATGGCCAGCCGCGCTTGCACGAAGGCGGCGATTTCGGCGACGGGCACTTTGACGGCGGCGCTGTCGCGCCGGTGCTGGTATTCGGCCTGGCCGTCCAGCAAATTTTTCTCGCCGAGGGTGACGCGGTGCGGCACGCCGATCAGTTCCCAGTCGGCGAACATGACGCCGGGGCGCTCGCCGCGGTCGTCCAAAATTACATCCACCCCGGCGGCCAGCAACTGGGCGTACAGGCGCTCGGCGGCTTCGCGCACGGCGGGGCTGCGCTCCATGCCGATGGGGCAGATCGCCACGGTGAAGGGGGCGATGGCGTCGGGCCAGATGATGCCGCGTGCGTCGTGGTTCTGTTCGATGGCCGCCGCCGGCAGGCGCGTGATGCCGATGCCGTAGCAGCCCATTTCAAAGAATTTGGGCTTGCCGTCTTCGTCCAGAAATGTGGCGTTCATGGCGCGGCTGTATTTGGCACCCAGGTAGAAAACGTGACCGATCTCGATGCCGCGCTCAATGGCCAACAGCCCCTTGCCGTCGGGCGAGGGGTCGCCCGCGGCCACGTTGCGCAAATCGGCCACCAGGTGCGGCTGCGGCAGATCGCGCTCCCAGTTCGCGCCGGTGAGGTGAAAGCCCTCTTCATTCGCGCCGCATACCCAGTCGGCCATGACCGCCACTTCGCGGTCGGCCACCACGTTCATGGATTTTTGCAACCCGACCGGCCCCAGGTAGCCGGGCGGCGTGCCGAAATGCAGAACGATTTCAGCGGCGCTGGCAAAGCGAAAGCCGCCATCCAGCCCCGGTACCTTGCCGGCCTTGACTTCATTCAACTCGTGGTCGCCGCGCAGCAGCAGCAGCCACAGCCGGGTCTTGACGGGTTCGGCCTGCTCGTTCAACTCATCGGTGGCCAACACCAGCGACTTGACGGTACGTGTCAGCGGCAGGCCCAGCAGTTCGGCGACCTCGGCGCAAGTGCTTTTGCCCGGCGTCGGGGTTTTGACCAGCGGCTGCGCGGGCGCGGGGCGCGGCTTGGCGGGGGGCGCGCTTTCGGCCTTTTCCATGTTGGCGGCGTAGCTGCTGCCGGGGCAATAGACGATGGCGTCTTCGCCCGTGGCGGCGATGACCTGAAACTCCTCGCTCAAGTCGCCGCCGATGGCCCCCGAATCGGCGGCCACGGCACGGTAGCGCAGCCCGAAGCGGTCGAAAATGGCGCGGTAGGCGCGGGCCATGGCTTCGTAGCTGCGCTTGGCTGCGGCTTCGTCGCGGTCGAAGCTGTAGGCGTCTTTCATGAGAAATTCGCGCGCACGCATCAGACCAAAGCGCGGACGCCGCTCGTCGCGGAACTTGGTCTGGATCTGGTACAGGTTCCTGGGCAACTGTTTGTAGCTGCGCAGGTCTTGTCTGGCGATGTCAGTGACCACTTCTTCGCTGGTCGGCTGCACGATGAAGTCGCGCTCGTGCCGGTCTTTGATGCGCAGCAGCTCCGGTCCCATCTTTTGAAAGCGCCCGGTTTCCTGCCACAGCTCGGCGGGCTGCACCACGGGCATGGCGCACTCAATGGCGCCGGCGCGGTTCATCTCCTGGCGCACGATGGCCTCCACCTTGCGGATGACGCGCAAGCCCAGCGGCATGAAGGTGTAGATGCCGGCGCCGAGTTTTTTGATCATGCCGGCGCGCATCATGAGTTGATGGCTGACGATCTCGGCGTCGGCGGGCGCTTGCTTGAGCGTGGCGATGTGGAACTGGGAGGCTTTCATGGGCGTGCCGGCCTCCCGTCAGTGGGCTTGGCCGGTCCGAAAGAAAAGCGCGCGAAGGCCGCGCGTGCATAATGGCGCGAATTGACGAATTTGAGGTCCGATTATGCTCGACCGGGAAGGGTTCCGCCCGAATGTCGGCATCATCTTGCTCAACCAGAGTAACCGGGTATTTTGGGGTAAGCGCGTACGCTCTCACTCTTGGCAGTTTCCGCAAGGCGGCATTGACCGTGGCGAATCGCCCGAACAGGCCATGTACCGGGAACTGCACGAAGAAATCGGGTTGCAGCCGGAGCACGTGCGCATCGTGGCCCGGACGCGAGACTGGTTGCGCTATGAGGTGCCAGACCGCTTCATCCGCCGCGAATCGCGCGGCTACTACAAGGGCCAGAAACAGATCTGGTACCTGCTGCAACTGCTGGCCCAGGACTGGAAGCTGAACCTGCGCGCCACCAGCCGCCCCGAATTTGACGCCTGGCGCTGGAACGACTACTGGGTGCCGCTGGACGTGGTGATCGAATTCAAGCGCGACGTGTACGAACTGGCGCTGACCGAGCTGGCGCGCTTTTTGCCTCGCGCCGATTCGCGCGCGCGCCCATCGCACGGCCTGCGTTTTTCGTTGTTGCCCGGCGCTCTCGCGCCGGACGGACGATGATGCGCCGCGGCAGGTTCTTGGCGACGGCGGCCGCGGCGCTGGCCTGCACCGCGTTGCTGGCCGGCGCGCCCGCGCTGGCCCTGGACGACGACCCGGATGCCCCAAAGTGGCAGGAAGACGAGGCGCCGCCGCCCCCGGCCTACAGCCTGGATGGCCTGATCGACATTGAACTGCCGCGCGCGCGTAGCCGCTCCGTGAAGATCGGCATCGCGCCGCAAACCATCGCCGTCAACCCGAAAACCGGAGTCGTGCGCTACGTCGTCGTGGCGCGGGGCCCAAGCGCGGTCAATGCCAGCTACGAAGGCATCCGCTGCGCCACCGCCGAATACCGCGTGTACGCGCGCCAAGTGGCCGGCCAGCCGTGGGAGGCCGTGCGCGGGAGCACATGGCAGCCGATGGCGGGGCCGTCCAGCGCCCCGTATCCTTACGCACTGGCCTTGGGCGGCGTGTGCGCGGGCACCTCGGTCAACGCCCCGGCGGATGCGATCATCCGCGCGCTTCGGTCGCAAATCGGGTTCAACCGCGAATCCTAGAGAAAATTGATAGCTGTTTGTCAGCGTATTTATTGATTTTCAGACGCTTTTATATCTTAAAGCCACACTATACTAATGCAACAAGCTATAAAATCATGAGCGCATGAGCACCATGTTGTCGCGGTGCACCATCTCCGGCTCGGCCATGTAGCCGAGCAGGGCGGCGATTTCGGCGGAGGGCTTGCGGCACAAGAGGCGCGCTTCGGCGCTGGAATAGTTGGCCAGGCCGCGCGCGATTTCTCGGTCCTCGCCGTCGCGGATGGCGACCACGTCGCCGCGCGAGAAATCGCCTTGCACCGCGGTCACGCCGATGGGCAGCAGGCTTTTGCCTTCGGCGCGCAGCTTGGCTGCCGCGCCTTGGTCTACGCCGAGCGCACCGCGCAGTTGAAGATGATCCATCATCCACTGCTTGCGCGCTTGCTGTTTGGCTTCGGGCGCCACTAGCAGCGTGCCGATGCGCTCGCCGGCGGCCAGGCGCAGCAGCACGTCCGGCTCGCGTCCCCAGGCAATGACGGTGCTGGCGCCCGAACCCGCCGCGCGCCGCGCCGCCACCACCTTGGTGAGCATCCCGCCTTTGCCGATGGCGCTGCCCGCGCCGCCGGCCATGGCCTCCAGCGCCGGATCGCCGGCGCGCGCTTGTTCAATGAGGCGCGCTTGCGGGTTCTGGCGCGGGTCGCTGTCGAACAAACCCTTCTGGTCGGTGAGGATGACCAGCAGATCGGCTTCCACCAGGTTGGCCACCAGCGCGCCCAGCGTGTCGTTGTCGCCCACCTTGATTTCGTCGTTGACGACGGTATCGTTCTCGTTGATGACCGGCAGCACGCCGTGGTGCAACAGGGTCAGCAGGGTGGAGCGCGCGTTCAGGTAGCGTTCGCGGTTGGACAGATCGGCGTGGGTGAGCAGCACCTGCGCGCTGCGCAGGCCTTGCTCGCGCAGTTTGGTTTCGTAGATTTGCGCCAGGCCCATCTGGCCGACGGCGGCGGCCGCTTGCAGTTCGTGGATGGCGCTGGGCCGCTTGCTCCAGCCCAGGCGCTTCATGCCCTCGGCGATGGCGCCGCTGGAGACCATGATGACTTCGCGCCCGCCTTGCGCCAGCCGCGCGAGCTGGCGGCACCATTGGCCGATGGCCGCCTCGTCCAGCCCGCGGCCTTCATCGGTGACCAGGCTGGAGCCGACCTTGACCACGATGCGGTGCGCGTGGTGCAGGGGATCGAATGCGTCTTTTTTCGTCATATTCAGGCACCCTCTTCGGCAAAGCGCGGATCGCGTTCTACTGGCGGCAGTTCCATTTCCTGCTGGCACCGCACGTGCTGGTAAATGGCGTGGATCAGCGGCTCGCAGCCCTCGCGAGTGAGCGCGGAAATCTGGAACACCGGCCCGCGCCAGCGCAGCCGCCGCACGAAGTCGCCAACCCGCGCGGCGCGCTCTGCTGGCGGCACCATGTCCATTTTGTTGAGCACCAGCCAGCGCGGTTTGGCGTACAGCGCGGGATCGTACTTTTTCAGTTCGCCTGCGATGGCCCTGGCTTGCCGGACCGGATCGGCGTTTTCGTCGAACGGCGCCAGATCGACCATGTGCAGCAGCAGGCGCGTGCGCTGCAAGTGGCGCAGAAACTGGTGGCCTAGGCCCGCGCCTTCACTGGCGCCTTCGATCAGGCCCGGAATATCGGCCACCACGAAGCTTTGCTGCGGCCCGGCGCGCACCACGCCCAGATTGGGGTGCAGCGTGGTGAAGGGGTAGTCGGCGATCTTGGGCCGGGCGTTGCTGATGGCCGCGATGAACGTGGACTTGCCCGCGTTGGGCATGCCCAGCAGGCCCACGTCGGCCAGCAGCTTGAGTTCGAGCTTGAGGTTTTTGCGCTCGCCCGGCTGGCCGGGGGTTTTCTGGCGCGGGGCGCGGTTGGTGGAGCTTTTGAAACGCAGGTTGCCCAAGCCGCCGTCACCGCCCTTGGCGATGATGATGCTGGCCCCCGGTTCGAGCAATTCGCACAGCAGTTGGCCGGTATCGGCGTCGGAGAGCACGGTGCCGACGGGCATTTTCAGCGTGATGTCCGCGCCCGCCGCGCCGAACCTGTCCGATCCCATGCCGTGCTGGCCGCGCCCGGCCTCGTGGCAGCGCGCGTAGCGGTAATCCACCAGCGTGTTCAGGTTGCCGTCGGCCACGGCATAGACGTGGCCGCCGCGTCCGCCGTCACCGCCGTCGGGGCCGCCGAATTCCTTGAACTTTTCGTGGCGAAACGACGCGCAGCCGTTGCCGCCGTCGCCGGCGGCAACGTCAATCCAGGCTTCATCCACGAATTTCATGATGACTTGCGGCGCGCCACAAAGAACAAAGCCCCGCAAGCGGGGCCTCGTGCGTCACGGCATGGCGGCCCGGCTCAGGCGGCCGTCGCCTGCACGGTTACCGTTTGCCGGTTCAATGGGCCTTGGGTGGCAAAGGCCACCTGGCCATCGGCCAGTGCGAACAGGGTGTGATCCTTGCCCATGCCGACATTGCGCCCGGCGTGGAACCGGGTGCCGCGCTGGCGCACGATGATCGCGCCGGCGCTGACCTGCTGGCCGCCGTAAGCCTTCACGCCCAGCATCTTGGGTTTGGAGTCGCGGCCATTGCGCGTGGAGCCGCCGCCTTTCTTGTGTGCCATGGTGGATTACTCCGTGGTGCCTTGGGCGCCGAGGATGGCGCCGATTTCGATTTCCGTGTAGCCTTGGCGATGGCCTTGGCGCTTTTGGTAGTGCTTGCGGCGGCGCATCTTGAAGATGCGCACCTTCTCGTGTCTGCCGTGCGCGACGACCTTGGCCGTCACGCTGGCGCCTGCCACCAGGGGAGCGCCGATGGTCAGATCGCTGCCGTTGCCCACGGCAAGCACCTGATCCATCGTGATTTCCTGGCCGACGTCCGCAGCAATCTGTTCTACCTTGATCTTCTCGCCGGCGGCCACGCGATACTGCTTGCCACCGGTTTTTATGACCGCGTACATACGAACCCTCTGAAAGTTTTGCGTCAAATGCAAAGCCTCCTGGGAACCCTTCCCAAGAGAACTATATATTCTACATTTTTTTTGCGGGCAGCGCGCATGGGCAAGGCTGGCCTGCCTATAATTATTTTTTCCGCCTCTGGATTGTGCGTTTTCCAGTCGCCGCCCGCCGGTTTTTTTACCCGTTCATGTCCTTGGTCACATCCGCCGCTCCCGCCGGTTCCGCCTTGTCGCTGGTTGAAGGCGACATGCGCGAGGTCGATGCCGTTATCGCGGGGCGTCTGGATTCTGGCGTGCCTTTGGTAGGCCAAGTGGCGCGCTACATCATCTCCGCCGGCGGCAAGCGTTTGCGGCCCGTGCTGCTGCTGCTGACCGCCGGCGCGCTGGAATGCCGCAACCCGCAGCGCTTCAATCTGGCGGCAGTGGTGGAATTCATACACACCGCCACCTTGCTGCACGACGACGTGGTCGACGCCTCCACTTTGCGCCGGGGGCGCAGCACGGCCAACGAGGTGTTCGGCAATCCGGCCAGCGTGCTGGTGGGCGATTTTCTGTACTCCCGCGCGTTCCAGATGATGGTGGATGCCCGCGACATGCGGATCATGCGGATTCTGGCCGACGCGACCAACGTGATCGCCGAAGGCGAGGTGCAGCAACTGATGAACATGCACGACGCCGCGCTGGACGAAGCGGGCTATCTGAGCGTGATCCGCTCCAAGACGGCCAAGCTGTTCGAGGCCAGCGCGCAACTGGGCGCGGTGCTGGCGGGCGCGCCCGCCGCCATCGAAGCGACCTGCGCCGAATACGGGCAATCGCTGGGCACGGCGTTTCAGGTGATCGACGACGTGCTCGACTACACGGGCGATCCGGCGGAGATGGGTAAGAACCTGGGCGACGATTTGCGCGAGGGCAAAACCACGCTGCCCCTGATTTTGGCCATGCAGCGCGGCACGCAGGAAGAAGCGGCGCTGGTGCGCTCGGCCATTGAGCAGGGCGACACGGAGCATTTGCCCGCCATTGCCCGCGTGGTCCAGCGCACGGGCGCGCTGGAGGGCGCGCAGGCGCTGGCAGCGGCCCAGGCCGGGCGCGCCATCGCCGCCGCCGGGCAATTGCCGCGCAATGCCTATACCGCCGGTTTGATAGAATTAGCAGATCAGTTGCTGCAAAGGCGCTCCTGACCGGCGGGTCGGGGCGCTTTTCCGCGGGGTGTAGCTTAGCCTGGTAGAGCGCTACGTTCGGGACGTAGAGGCCGGAGGTTCGAATCCTCTCACCCCGACCAGGAGCCATTGTGGGATTTGTGTCAATCGGCACACAATCCGGGCATACCGGCGTTTACAGATTCGTCCTGATCGGCGATCATTAATGGCTGATCGCTGTCGGATCGACCAGATACCTCCAATACATGGCTGTTTCAGAGTCAACGCTCAAGGCCACGCTTAACAGCAAGAGCGTGCCCGCCGCCGCGTCTGCCGCCCTGCCCGGCATTGCGCGCGCCTTGGTCATGGCTGGCGCGCTCACGCAGGCCGCGGCCCAAGACATCTTCAGGCGCGCCAAGGCAGGCAAAAGGAGCTTCGTCGCCGAGTTGACCAGCTCCGGCGCGGTTTCGGCCATCAATCTGGCCCACATCCTGTCGGCGACGTTTGCCGCGCCCCTACTGGATATCGGCGCGATTGATCCCCAGCGGCTGCCCAAGGATCTGCTCGACGCCAAGCTGTGCCAAACCTACCGGATACTGGCGCTGGCCAAGCGTACCAACCGCCTCATCGTCGCCACGGTCGATCCGTCCGACCACGAAGCGGGCGAGAAGATCAAGTTCGCCACGCAGATGGGCGTGGAGTGGGTGGTCGTCGAGTACGACAAACTTAACACCTTGGTCGATACGCAAACCAAGACCACGACCGAGACGATGGAGAACATCGTCGGGCAGGAGTTCGAGTTCGACGAAGCCGCGCTCGCCTCCTCGGTGCCTGATACCCAGCAGATCGGCGCCGCTACGCTCGACGCGGACATCGAAGACGCTCCGGTCGTGCGGTTTCTGCACAAGATGCTGCTCGATGCGATCAACATGCGCGCTTCCGATCTGCATTTCGAGCCTTACGAGTTTTCCTACCGCGTCCGGTTTCGCGTCGATGGCGAACTGCGGGAAATTGCTTCGCCGCCGCTGGCGATCAAGGACAAGCTGGCCTCGCGCATCAAGGTCATCTCGCGCATCGACATCGCCGAAAAGCGGGTGCCCCAAGACGGGCGCATGAAGCTCGCCCTCGGCCCGAACCGGATCATTGACTTTCGCGTCAGCACCCTGCCCACGCTATTTGGCGAGAAGATCGTGGTTCGCGTCCTGGACCGCAGCAGCGCCCAGATGGGCATCGAGGCGCTGGGTTACGAGGACGAGGAAAAAGAGCGCCTGATGAAGGCGATCAGGCGGCCCTACGGCATGATCCTGGTCACCGGGCCGACGGGTTCGGGCAAGACGGTGTCGCTGTACACCTGTCTGAACCTGCTCAACAAGCCAGGCACCAACATTTCCACGGCTGAAGACCCGTCGGAAATCAACCTGACGGGCATCAACCAGGTCAACGTCAACGAAAAGGCCGGCCTGACCTTCGCGACCGCGCTGAGGGCCTTTTTGCGCCAGGATCCGGACATCATCATGGTCGGCGAAATCCGCGACCTTGAGACGGCGGACATCGCCATCAAGGCCGCCCAGACCGGCCACCTCGTGCTCTCGACCCTGCACACCAACGACGCGCCCACCACCCTGACGCGCTTGCGCAACATGGGCGTCGCTCCGTTCAACATTGCCTCCAGCGTCATTCTGATTACGGCGCAGCGTCTGAGCCGGCGCCTGTGCACCCAGTGCAAGGCGCCCGTCGATATTCCGCGCCAGAACCTGATCGAAGCCGGGTTCGCCCTGTCCGAGCTGGACGGCAGTTGGACGCCTTACGGCCCGGTCGGCTGTTCGGCCTGCAACAATGGCTACAAGGGCCGGGTCGGCATCTACGAGGTTCTGCCCGTGTCCGATGAAATTCAGCGCATCATTCTCAACGACGGCAGCGCCACCGAAATCGCCGAGCAGGCGCGTAGCGAAGGCGTCAAATCGCTGCGCGAGTCAGGCTTACGCAAGGTCAAAAACGGCATCACCTCGTTGGATGAGGTACTTGCCATCACCAACGAATAACGGGCTTCGAGCACAATCAAGCTAACCAACAGGAAAGGCAGTAAATGGCCACCATCACCGCAGCCGCCAGACCAGCCGCCGCCAGGCAGTTCGTCATGGGAACCGTTTTCGAGTGGGAAGGCAAGGACCGCAACGGTAAGATCGTTCGCGGCGAGACCCGCGCCAGCGGGGAAGCCCAGGTGCAAGCCACGCTGCGCCGACAGGGCATCACGGTCACCAAACCGATCAAAAAGCGCCGGATGCGTTCGGGCAAAAGGATCAAACCCAAGGACTTAGCCCTCTTTACCCGCCAGTTCGCCACCATGATGAAGGCGGGCGTGCCGCTGTTGCAGGCTTTCGACATTGTCGGGCGCGGCCACTCCAATCCCAGCATGACCAAGCTGCTCAACGACATCCGCGCCGATGTCGAAACGGGATCGTCGCTGGCCTCGGCTTTCCGCAGGTACCCGCTGTACTTTAACAACCTGTACTGCAACCTGGTGGAAGCCGGCGAGGCGGCCGGTATTCTGGAAGAACTGCTCGACCGTCTGGCCACCTACATGGAAAAGACCGAGTCGATCAAGCGCCAGGTTAAGTCGGCGCTCATGTACCCGACGGCCGTGGTCGTCGTGGCCTTCATTGTGGTGACGGTCATCATGATCTTCGTGATACCGGCGTTCAAGGAGGTGTTCACCAGCTTCGGTGCGAATTTGCCCGCGCCCACCCTGATGGTGATGGCCATGAGCGAGTTCTTTGTCAAATGGTGGTGGCTCATCTTTTTGGGGTTGGGCGGCGGCCTGTTCTTCTTCTTCCAGTCCTGGAAGCGCAACGAAAAGATGCAGGTTTTTATGGACCGGCTGCTGCTGAAGATCCCGATCTTCGGCGATCTGGTCGAAAAATCCGTCATCGCGCGCTGGACGCGCACACTCTCGACCATGTTCGCCGCCGGCGTGCCTCTGGTGGAGGCGCTGGACTCCGTGGGCGGCGCCGCCGGCAATTGGGTTTATAAGGTGGCCACCCAGAAAGTCCAGGTGCAAGTCTCCACCGGCACCAGCCTGGCCAACTCCATGGCCGACGCCAAGGTTTTCCCCAACATGGTGTTGCAGATGACCACCATCGGCGAAGAATCCGGCGCGCTGGACCGGATGCTCAGCAAGGCGGCCGATTTTTATGAAGAAGAAGTGGACAAAATGGTCGCCGGCCTGTCCAGCCTGATGGAGCCGATCATCATCGTGTTCTTGGGCATCATCATCGGCGGCCTCGTTGTCGCCATGTACCTGCCCATCTTCAAGCTCGGCCAGGTCGTGTAATGCTGGAGGCGTTCTGGTTGCAGGTGGGCCTGTTCGGCCTGCTTGGCCTGATGATCGGCAGCTTCCTAAACGTGGTGATCTACCGGCTGCCGAAAATGATGGAGCGGCAATGGGCCGCCGAGTGTGCCGAATATGCGGGCCAGCCAGCGCCCGCGCAGGATCGCTTCAACATCGTGCTGCCCGGCTCGCGCTGCCCGCAATGCGGGCACGCCATCGGCTGGCACGAAAACATCCCGGTGCTCAGCTATGTCTTGCTGGGGGGCAGGTGCTCGGCGTGCAAGGCGCGCATCAGCTTGCGCTATCCCTTGGTCGAGTTGGTCACGGGCCTGCTTTTTGCCTTTTGCGCGTGGCGCTGGGGCTGGAGCTGGCAGGCGCTGGCCTGGAGCGGCTTTGCCGCCGCGCTGGTGGCCCTGACCCTGATCGACTGGGACACCACCTTGCTGCCCGATGGCCTGACCCTGCCGCTGCTTTGGGCGGGCTTGCTGGCCTCGTCACGGGGCTGGACGGCAGCGCCCCTGGATAGCGCCATCTGGGGCGCCGTGGCGGGCTACCTGTCGCTGTGGCTGATCTATTGGACGTTCAAGCTCGCCACCGGCAAGGAAGGCATGGGCTATGGCGACTTCAAGCTGTTCGCGGCGCTGGGCGCCTGGCTGGGCACCGGCCATCTGCTGGCCGTGCTGCTGCTGGCTTCCATCGTCGGCGCAGTGTTCGGCGGCGCGCTGCTGGTCATCGGGCGGATCGCGCATAAGGACGTGCCGATCGCCTTCGGCCCCTTCCTGGCCGGCGCCGGGATGCTATGCATGATCGCCGGCCCGGACAATCTGCGCCGGCTCTTGCCGTTCGCGTTTCCGTTCTGAACGCGCACCATGCGCATCGGCCTGACCGGCGGCATCGGCAGCGGCAAGAGCACGGTGGGCGCCATGCTCGCGCGCCACGGCGCGGCGGTGATTGATTCCGACGCCATCTCGCGCGCCAGCACCGCTGCCGGCGGAGCGGCGCTGGCGCCTATCGCTGAGGCTTTCGGGGCGCACATGATCGGCGCGGACGGCGCGCTCGACCGCGCCGCCATGCGCGCCCTGGTGTACCGCGACGCGCACGCGCGCCAGCGCCTGGAAGCTATCATCCATCCGCTGGTCGGGGCAGAATCCGAGCGGCAGGCGCAAGCGGCTCTTCAGGCCGGGGCGTGCGTGCTGGTGTTCGATGTGCCCCTGCTGGTCGAATCCGGTGCGCGCTGGCGCTCCCGCGTTCATCACATCGTGGTGGTGGACTGCCCGCCCGACACGCAGGTGGCGCGGGTCGTGGCCCGCGGCGGCCTGTCTTCTGATGAGGTGCGGCGCATCATCGCCGTCCAGGCTACGCGCGCCGAGCGCCTGGCCGCTGCCGACATCGTGGTGGACAACGGCCCGGACGTCGATTTGGCCGCCCTCGAACGCGCCGTGGCGCAACTGGCGCGTGATATCGGGTTGAGCGTTTAGCGTTGGCGTGGGAACCTTCTTTCGACCCACACCTCGCACGCTCCACACTCCACGCCAAACAGCTATGATGAGCGCCCACCGATCCGAGCCGCCAGCCCGGATATTTTACCGCGGCCGTGTTTTTGCCGGCCCATTTCAAAGGGAAAGTCCATCTTTGATAGTGAGATCTATTTTGTACTTGGCAAAAACACTCGACACTCATCGCATCCCAACAACGGGCACCTGGCCGCACAGCCTGCCTTGCAGGGACATCATCCCCTGCTGCGTTATGCCGCGCACCCAGGCATCCCGCTGTTGGGCGCCCTGGGCGTCGCCACGATGAAATATCCGGGCTAGCGTGATCCTGTACGAATACCCCTTCAACGAACGCATTCGCACCTACCTGCGGCTGGAGCACCTGCTGCGCCGCCTGGGCGAGTTGCTGGCACGGCAAACGCCGCTGGATCATCACTTCGCGCTCATCACGCTGTTTGAGATCGTCGAAGTAGCCGGGCGCTCCGAACTCAAGCCCGATCTGATGCGCGATCTGGACCGCCATAAAAGCCAGCTTGCCGCCTTTCGCGGTAACCCCGCCGTCTCCGAGGCCACGCTGGAGCAGGCCTTGCAGCGCATTGACCACGCCTTCACCGGCCTGGTGCGGCAGCCGGGCAAAGTCGGCGGCGAACTGCTCGATCACGAATGGCTGACCAGCGTGCGCAGCCGCGCGGCGATTCCGGCGGGCACCTGCTCGTTCGATCTGCCGGCCTACCATGCGTGGCAGCACCGCTCCGCCAAGGAGCGCCTGCACGAGCTGCACGGCTGGGCGCAAACGCTCGCGCCCATGGGCCAGGCCGTGCAACTGCTGCTGCAACTGCTGCGCGAATCCGGGCGCGCCCAGCGCGTCATGGCGCAGGCCGGTCAATACCAGCAAAACCTGCCCGCCGGACGCAGCTTTCAATTGCTGCGCCTGTCGATTGACGGCGCGCTCGGCCTGCTGCCTGAAATCAGCGGCAACCGTCTGATGGTCGCGATCCGCCTGCTGCGTCAGGATGAAAAAGGCAAACTCGGCGCAGCCAAGGAAGACACCGTGGTCGATCTCACCCTGTGCGCCTGAACCTGGAAACGGCAGTTGACCGCTTGTTACCTTCACGAGAGCCGCATGGATATTGACCTTCGCTGCTTTGATTGCCCTCACCTCTTGGGTGAGCGCGCTGCGCACTCGCCAGCACCGCGCTTGCCGCGCCATGCGGCGTTGCTCATCCTTGCGGGCAGCAGCCCGCTGCGTCCTTGCGTCTTGCCTGGCGCGCCAATCACGGCACTGGCAAATGCGTTCAACTGCCGTTTCTAGGTTGAGCCAACCACCCGCCCGCACCGTGCGCTGCCCGCGCTGCGGCGGCCCCAGCCGCTACGCGCCGGACAACCCCTGCCGCCCCTTTTGCAGCGCACGCTGCAAGCTCGCCGATCTGGGCGCCTGGGCCAGCGAGGAATTTCGCGTGGACGTGACCGAAGACCCGCAGGCCCCGCCCGATGACGCCGCGCTGTCCTGATGGGGTGTGGCGCGCGGGCGCTCCTGTTTTGCAGGAGCGAAAAATCTTTCGCCCCGCGACGCTTCATTCAGAGTGCCGCTCTTCTTTCGGCGCAAGGGCAAAAAATTTTCCACCCCTGCAATAGAAAAATATTATTTTGATAGCTATATATAAAAGTGTAATATAGTTGACTCTTCAATAAATTAGACATAGACTATACGCCAAGTTCACCCAGGAGATCGTCATGGCCTACAGCACCGATTTGAAACAGCGCGTACTGGCCTACATTGCCGGGGGCGCCAGCAAGGTTGAGGC
>JAIRVJ010000042.1 GCA_031253955.1 Burkholderiaceae bacterium
ACAACGCCAGCTTTCACAAGTCAGAGCACACGCGCCGCCTGGTGGAGCACGCTGGCTGTCAACTGCTGTACTTGTTGCCGCCCTACAGTTCTGATCTCAACCCAATTGAGAAACTCGGGGCCAATCTCAAGGGCCGCTGGCGCAAGGTCGGTGGCGCGCTGGATGAGATGATCGTGCCGTCCGATTATTTGAGTGATTGACTATAGCGCGAACAGACGACCCCTGCCGGGTTTGATCGCCGCTGCTGCTCTTAGGCGCGCGGCCTTGGCGTGGCGGCGCAGGCTTGAAATAAAACCTGCAAACCACTGAATGCGCCCTTCCTTGCAGGGAGAGGCGCACCGTCGCGTAGCCAATGGAGCTGGGAGGCGCGCTTATTTCGGCGCCAGCCGGATCGCCCCGTCCAGCCGGATCACCTCGCCGTTGAGCATCTCGTTTTCGATAATGTGCCGCACCAGCTTGGCGTAATCGTCGGGCGTGCCCAGGCGGCTGGGGAAAGGCACGCCGGCGGCCAGCGCGTCCTGCACTTCCTTGGGCATACCGAACAGCATCGGCGTGCCGAAAATGCCGGGCGCAATCGTCATGTTGCGGATCCCGTTGCGCGCCAGATCGCGCGCGATCGGCAGCGTCATGCCCACCACGCCGCCCTTGCTGGCACTGTAAGCGGCCTGGCCGATCTGCCCGTCGTAAGCGGCCACGCTCGCGGTGTTAATGAGCACGCCGCGCTCGCCGGTGCTTTCAGGCTCGTTTTTACTCATGGCATCGGCGGCCAGCCGGATCATGTTGAACGTGCCCACCAGATTGACCATGATGGTTTTGGTGAACACCTCCAGCTTGTGCGGGCCGTTTTTGCCCACGGTTTTTTCAGCGGGGGCGATGCCGGCGCAGTTGATGAGGCCCATCAGCTTGCCTAGCGACACCGCCTTGGCCACCACGGCCTGCCCATCGGCCTCGCTGCTTACGTCGCACTTGACGAACGCGCCGCCAATCTCCTTGGCCACCACCTGCCCTTTGTCCGCTTGCATGTCGGCAATCACCACCTTGCCGCCCTGCGCCGCCAGCATCCGCGCCGTGCCCTCGCCCAAACCGGATGCGCCCCCGGTCACGATGAAAACCTTGTCCTTGATCTGCATGAAACGGCTCCTTGGCTGATGTGGAGAACCAATCCTACCCGTTCAGGTTGATCTGGTCGAAAAACAAAATTGCTTTTAGCAGGGAAGGGTACATTTTCTGGGATGCTTTGCTTTTGATAGCTTGTTGCCTATAACTTATCTGTGTTTTTGACAACTTTTTAATTATAAACACATGAAACACATTAGTAGCAAGTTATAGCTGGATGCCATTATCTAGCAAGGTTTACAGCCGGTTTTCATCAAAAATCACTCGTCCAGAAACTGCTCGATCAGAACACTAGCGCGCTGGGTTGCCCCGCTCGACGCTCAACGCCCAACGCTCAACCTTTGCCGTTCTTCTTCTCCACCAGCCGCCGCCACACGTGCGGCGCGACGAATTTGGACGCATCGCCGTCCAGCATGGCAATTTCGCGCACGAGGGTGCTGCTGATGAACTGGTGGCCTGCGCCGGGGGCGAGGAATACCGTTTCTATCTCCGGGGCCAGGTCGCGGTTCATGCCGGCCAGTTGAAACTCGTAGTCGAAATCGGTCACGGCGCGCAGGCCGCGCACCATCGCCTGGCCGCCGTGAGCGGCGGCGAACCGGGTGGTCAGGCCCTCGAAAGGCTCGGCGCTGGCGCCGGGCCACTGCCGGATGGATTCATTGACCATCGCCAGCCGTTCCTCGAAAGAAAACAGCGTTTTCTTGTGGTGCGCGATGGCCACCGCGACGATCACCCGGTCGAACAGCCGCAGCGCGCGGCGCACCATGTCTTCGTGGCCCAGGGTGATCGGATCGAAGGTGCCGGGGTACACGGCAATCAGGTTGCGGCTCATGCGGCAGGTTTCCTTGTGGCAAGGCGGGTCATTATGTCTTGAGCAGCAGTTGGGCAACTACCGCCCCGGCCTTCAGGCGGCGGTGCGCCGCCAGCCCATGCGCGGCCAGCGTTTCGGGCGGACAGGGGCGTGGCGCTTCCAGGTACACGAAGCCGCCGCTGCGCACCGCGCGGGCGGCGGCGGCCAGCGCGGCAAAGGCCAGATCGGGCGCGTCAAAGGGCGGATCGAGCAGCGCCAGATCCAGGCTGCCCGGGGCGAGCTGCATCAACGCGGCCACGCCATCGCCGCGTTGCACCTGCACGGCCCCGGCCCCAAGGCGCGTCTTGGCCGCCGCCAGCGCCCGGGCAAGCTGTGGATGCCGCTCCACCAGCAGCACCGAGGCGGCTCCGCGCGAAGCGGCTTCCAGCCCCAGCGCGCCGGTGCCGGCAAAGGCATCGGCCACCTGCCAGCCGCTCAGGTCTTGCCCAAGCCAGTTGAACAGCGTCTCGCGCACACGGTCGGGAGTAGGGCGCAAACCGGGAACGTCGGCCACCGCCAGCCGCACGCGCCGGAACGCGCCGCCGACGATGCGCACTTCGTGCGGGGGAGAGCGGGGGAGGGGCATCAAACATCTTCCAGCAATGGATAAGGCAGGTGCAAATCCCCCAAACGCGGACCATCGAGGGTGCCGACGCACAGGGCGGCGCTGGCGCGGGCTGGTAGCTGGATCGAGGCGATGACTGCCGTGCTGCCATCGCGCGCCGGGGCAGTCTGGGCGAGCAGGCCGACGGGTTGCGCGAGGTCTGCGAGGTCGAACACTTCTTGCCCCGTTTGCGCTTGGCCCTGCACCTGGCCGACGAAGGCGCGCCGCTTGATGGCGCCGCGAAACTGGCTGCGCGCCACTACTTCCTGGCCGGGGTAGCAGCCTTTCTTGAAATCCACGCCGCCCACGCTTTCGTAGTTGAGCATCTGCGGCACGAAAGCTTCCGCCACCGGTTGCGTGATGCGGGCGATGCCGCTGCGCACCTCGGCCAGCAGCCAGTCGGCTTCGCTCAATGCTGTGCCGGACGGCGCTGGCGCCCCGGCGGGCGCAAGCCGCAGGGCGCGGGGCAGGCCGTCGGATGCAGGCAAAGCCAATTTCAGAATTTTATGATCTTTTTGGCTTCCATCCTTTATGGAGTCTGGATCAGACGCTCCAAAATCCGTAGCATCACCGATCAAGCCATGAACCATAAACTCCGCGCTGGCGTCGGTCAGTTTGAGCTTGGCGCGCAGCACGAACATGCTCAGGCGCTGCAAGGTGCGCGCGAGCAGATCTTGGCTGATGAGTAGCAGCAGTTCGTCCTCGCCGCGCCGGTGCACCCAGAAGCTGGCCAGCATCCGGCCCTTGGGGTTGCACCACGCGGCAAGGCGCGTGCCGCCCGCGGGCAGGCGGGCCACGTCTTGCGTGAGCTGGTTTTGCAGAAATGTCGCCGCGTCAGCCCCAGCGGCGCGGATGACGCCCAGGTGGGTCAGGCGCGCAACGCCGGAGGGCAGAAGAGCAGGGCCGGGCAAGCTGTTCATGTTTGCCGGGATGATAGACCGGGCGCTGGTTTGAGAACGTGTTTACGATCCCGGCACGGGCGGGCGGGCGCGGACTTGGGCGGTCTGCTGCGTTGCAATCCTTGCCAATGGCACTGGCCATTGGCGGCGGCTTGCGCCTTGCAGCCCATCCCAATGCAGCATCCCGCACACCTCGCGCCGAGATCGTAAACACGTTCTGAGAAAGTTACCGGTGCGCCTGGCCGATGCGTTCGATCAGATCGTCGTAGATCAACGCGCGCCGGGATCGCCACGGCGTTCCGTCGAGGAACCTGCTTCCATTGTTCACGGGAAAGAACGCAACCTCGTTGCCAAAAGGGCAGGGCGCGCGCAGGGTGAAGAGATAGTACATCTGGCCGCGCCCGATGATCCGGGTTTCCATGTTGGCGATGCCGGCGAGCGGAATATGCGCCTGATCGCCTGACTTGCGCACGATCAGCGCATCTCCCGCATCCCGCACTTCGTCGGCAAAAGGCTTCATGAGGCGGCGGAAGGGCCAGAAGTAGAGGGCACTCATGGCGACCGCAAGTGACAGCATGATCGCCAGAAACGGGAACTGCCATTGAACGATCGGCCCGATCCTCAAGAGCGCTGCAATGAACAACAGCCACAGCAGCGGCAAAACGAGATATTTGTAAAAGAGAAGTGTCGAACGCGACGAAATTACAGGCATGGGGAGAGCCTTCCAAAGGGAACTACATACTTGACTTTCCCTGCACTTTTCCCGTCATCCCCGCGTAGGCGGGAATCCATGAGCGTCACCTCTTGTGGCGGCCCATGAGCGGAAACCAACCCTGATGGATTCCCGCCTACGCGGGAATGACGAGTATGTAGTTTCCCTTCCAAACGCTGCGGGGCATGATACGCGGCGGTATCCAGGATCGCTTTTGGGGAGGATGTTGAGACATGAGAAGCTATTTCATAAAACGAAATTACACTCTGCCGCAGTCCTATAAAATTTCTTGATATGAGAAAAATATTTCCGTATAGAGAAATTATAAAGATAACTCATTGATTTTCAATAAACAAAAATTTGTCTTGTATAAGACATAAGAATGATGCTCAAGTCTTATACAAGAGCTAGAATACCGCTCAGGATCGGCCCTGTTGCCCCTGCCTGCTGGCAGCCGCAGCCGCCGTTTTTCTTTTTCACTTGCAATCTTGGAGCTTCTCATGCCGAACATCAACGAGCAACCCAGCCGCGCGCAGCAGATTGCGGCGCTGGAAAAAGACTGGGCCAGCAACCCGCGCTGGAAGGGCGTCAAGCGCGGCTATGCCGCCGCCGACGTGGTGCGGCTGCGCGGCTCGCTGCCCATTGAATACACGCTGGCCAAGCGCGGCGCGGAAAAGCTGTGGGCCAAGATCAACGGCGGCGCCAAGAAGGGCTACGTGAACGCCTTCGGCGCGATCACCGCGGGCCAGGCGATGCAGCAGGCCAAGGCTGGGCTGGAGGCGGTGTACCTGTCGGGCTGGCAGGTGGCCGCCGACGGCAACACCAGCGAGACGATGTACCCCGACCAGTCGCTGTACGCCTACGACTCGGTGCCGACGATGGTGCGCCGCATCAACAACACCTTCAAGCGCGCCGACGAGATTCAGTGGGGGCGCGGCGTCAGCCCCGGCGACAAGGGCTTCATCGACTACTTTCTGCCCATCGTCGCTGACGCCGAGGCGGGCTTTGGCGGCGTGCTCAACGCTTTCGAGCTGATGAAGAACATGATCGCCGCTGGCGCGGCGGGCGTGCATTTTGAAGACCAGTTGGCCGCCGTCAAGAAGTGCGGCCACATGGGCGGCAAGGTGCTGGTGCCCACGCAAGAGGCCATCGAAAAGCTGATCGCCGCGCGCTTTGCCGCCGACGTGATGGGCGTGCCCACCGTGGTGCTGGCGCGCACCGACGCCGAGGCCGCCAACCTGATTACCAGCGACCACGACGCCAACGACAGGCCGTTTTTGACCGGCGAGCGCACGCAAGAGGGTTTTTACCGCGTCAAGAATGGCCTGGAGCAGGCCATCAGCCGCGGCGTGGCCTATGCGCCTTATGCCGATCTGGTGTGGTGCGAAACGGGCACGCCCGATCTGGGCTTTGCGCGCGAATTCGCGCAGGCTGTGCTCGCCAAGAACCCGGGCAAGCTGCTGTCGTACAACTGCTCGCCTTCGTTCAACTGGAAGAAAAATCTGGACGACAAGACCATCGCCAAATTCCAGGACGAGCTTTCGGCGCTGGGCTACAAGTACCAGTTCATCACGCTGGCGGGCATCCACATCAACTGGTACCGCACGTTCGAGTTCGCGCGCGCCTATGCGGGCGGCGAGGGCATGAAGCATTACGTGAACATGGTGCAAGAGCCGGAATTCGCCGCGCGCGAGCAGGGCTACACCTTCGTGTCGCATCAGCAGGAGGTCGGCGCGGGCTATTTCGACGACGTGACCACCGTGATCCAGGGCGGTTCCTCCAGCGTCAAGGCGCTGACGGGTTCCACCGAGGAAGCGCAGTTCCATTGATGCACGCAGCCGCGTAGCCACAAAACAGGCCGCCTTCGGGCGGCTTGTTTTTTGAACTTGGCCCTACACTTTGCGCAAGGAATGCTCCCATGATCCAAACCAAACAGCGCGCCAACGCCGTCATGCCCCTGCCGCAAAGCGATCTTTTTGCCACGGTTTCCGGCTTGATCGAGGAGACCCGCCGCACGCTGGCGCGTCAGGTAGGCAGCGTCACGGTGCTCCTGTTCTGGCGCATCGGGCAGCGGATCAACAGCGAAATCCTGAACAACCAGCGTGCGGAGTACGGACAAAAGATGGTTTCGTCGCTGGCGGCACAATTGAGCGCCAGCTATGGGCGCAGCTTTGAGGCGCGCAACCTGCGCCGCATGATGCAGTTCGCCGAGCAGTTCCCGGAGTTCGAGATTGTGTCGCCGCTGGCGACACAATTGAGTTGGGCGCATGTGGTGGAAGTGCTGCCGCTGAAAACGCATGAGGCCCGCCTTTTTTACCTCGGTGAGGTCGCCACCCGCCAGCTTGGCAAGCGCGACTTGCGTCAACTCATCTCGCGCAAGGCATTCGAGCGCAAAGAGATCGCCAGCACGCAACTGACCGAAACTTCTTCCATTCCATCCGACACCTTCAAAGACCCCTACTTGCTCGATGTGCTGGGGCTGCACGACGGCTATCTGGAAGCCGATCTCGAAACCGCCATTCTGCGCGAACTGGAGAGCTTTATTCTGGAACTGGGCGGAGGCTTTGCGTTCGTCGAGCGCCAGAAGCGCATGATTATTGATGATGAGGATTTTTATCTCGACCTGCTCTTTTTCCATCGCAAGCTCAAACGCCTGGTGGCCGTGGAACTGAAGATCGGCAAGTTCGAGGCCAGGTACAAAGGGCAGATGGAGCTTTACCTCGGCTGGCTCAATCGCCACGAGCGGCAAGAGGGCGAAAACGCGCCCATTGGCCTGATTCTTTGCGCTGAAAAAAGCCGCGAGCAGATTGAACTGCTGCAACTCGATCAAGATAGCATCATGGTGGCCGAATACTGGACGGTGTTCCCCGCGCGTCCGGTGTTCGAGCAAAAAATCCATGCGCTGCTGGCAAGCGCACGCGAACAGATGGCGCGGCGCAAGGCTCTGTTGCCAAAATCGAAATCCCGCAACGGCGGCGTGCCGCCATTGATGGCTTCATGAGCGATACGGCAAGCGTGCAAAGCAGCGAAGGCGGAGTGATGGCTTTGCCCGGCGCGCCATCGCCATCGTTCGCGCGCCGCGTCTGGCGGCGTTTCAGGGGCAACCGGCTGGGCTGGCGGAGCTTGCTGCTGTTTGGCGCGCTGATGGCGCTCAGTCTGGCGGCGGAGCTGGTTTCCAACGACAAACCGCTGCTAGTGCGCTACCAGGGGCAGTGGTACTTTCCGCTGGTGCAGGCGTATCCCGAAAAGGTGTTCGGCGGCGACTTCGAGACCGAGACGGACTACCTCGATCCCTTCATCCGCTCGCGTTTTGCGCAGCCTGGCAATTTCGCGCTGTATCCGCCCAACCCCTATGGCGCAAACACGATCAACTACTTTTCCCAGGCGCCCGATCCGGCGCCGCCTTCGCGCCAGAACTGGCTGGGCACTGACGACCGCGGGCGCGATCTGCTGGCGCGTCTGATTTACGGTTTCCGCGTGAGCGTGCTGTTTGGTCTGGCGCTGACCGCGGTGGGCGTGCTGCTGGGCGTGGCGGCGGGGGCGGTGCAGGGCTATTTCGGCGGCGCGGTTGACTTGATGGCGCAGCGCCTGATCGAAATCTGGAGTTCGATGCCGGAGCTGTACCTGCTCATCATCTTCAGCGCCATTTTTTCGCCCAGCATCGCTTTGCTGCTGGCGCTGCTCAGTTTGTTCGGCTGGATGAGCTTGTCGGACTACGTGCGTGCCGAGTTTCTGCGCAACCGCCAGCTTGATTACGTCAAGAGCGCGCGCGCCCTGGGCATGCCAAGCTGGCAGATTGTCTGGCGCCATATTCTGCCCAACAGCCTGACGCCGGTGGTCACCTTTTTGCCGTTTCGCATGAGCGGGGCGATTCTGGCGCTGACCTCGCTCGATTTTCTGGGCCTGGGCGTACCGCCGGGCACGCCCAGTTTGGGCGAGTTGCTCAGCCAGGGCAAGAACAACATCGACGCCTGGTGGATTTCGATGGCCACCTTCTGCGTGCTCGCGCTCACGCTGCTGCTGCTCACCCTGATGGGCGATGCGCTGCGCGACGCGCTTGATCCGCGCAAGGCCGAGCTATGACCGGGCACTTCCAAATTAATAGCTATATACCAATATTTAACATGATTTTACGAATTAAAAATATAAAAAATATAGAATTGGTACTGATAAATAGCTATCAAAATCATATTTTTGGTTGGGTAAAGGCAGGGCGATCGCATCTAAATTTATTAAGAATCAACAAGTTGGCGATGGAGCATGGATGTAGGGGCGAAAAATTTTTCGCCCTTGCGTTCAAAAGAGCAACGGCGCTGGCAAGGAGACGCCGCAGGGCGAAAGATTTTTCGCCCCTACTTTCCTTATCTCATAGAACGTGTTTACGATCCCGGCGCGGGCGTGCGGGCGCCGGCTTGGGCGGTCTGCGGCGTTGCAATCCTTGCCAATGGCACTGGCCATTGGCGGCGGCTTGCGCCTTGCAGCCCATCCCAATCCGCTTACCGCACACCTCACGCCGAGATCGCAAACACGTTCTTAGCCGATTGCGCAATTTAGAGGCGATCGCCCTGCCGGCAGAGGACGCGGCATGAGCGCCCCCCTGCTCGCGGTGCAAGACCTGAGCGTCTCCTTTGCCGGCAAGGCGGCGGTGCAGGGCGCATCGTTTGCCATCGCGCCGGGAGAAAAGCTCGCGCTGGTGGGCGAATCGGGCAGCGGTAAAACCGTCACGGCGCTGGCGCTGCTGCGCCTGCTGCACGATGCGCGCATTCAGGGCCAGGCCATGTTCGACGACGGCCAAGCCACGCGCAACCTGCTCGCACTGCCCGAGCGCCAGTTGCGCGGCCTGCGCGGCGAGCAAATCGCCATGATCTTTCAGGAGCCGATGACGGCGCTCAACCCGCTGATGACGGTGGGCGCGCAGATCGCCGAAGTGCTGCGGCTCAAACGCCTGCTCTCCAAAAATGAGGCGTGGCAAGAGGCCATCGGGCTGCTGGAGAAAACCGGCATCCCCGATCCCGCGCGGCGCGCCGGCGCTTTTACGCACCAGCTTTCCGGCGGGCAGCGCCAGCGCGCCATGATCGCCATGGCGCTGGCCTGCTCGCCCAGGCTGCTGCTGGCCGACGAACCCACCACCGCGCTGGACGTGAGCCTGCGCGGGCAGATACTCGATCTGCTCTCCGCCTTGCAGCGCGAAACCGGCATGGCCGTGCTGCTCATCACGCACGATCTGAACCTGGTACGCCGCTTTGCCGACCGCGTGGCCGTCATGCAGCAAGGCCGCATGGTGGAGCAGGGCGCCGCCGCGTCCCTGTTTGCCGCGCCGCGCCACCCCTACACGCAACAGCTTATCGCCAGCAAGCCCGCGCGCGATGTGCTGGAAAACCCGCCCGATGCCGCCGCCGCCCCTTTGCTCAACGCGCAAGAGTTGCGCGTTACCTACCCCACGCCGCGCCCCGGCCTGCGCGGCTGGTTCAGCCACGGCGCGTTCGTCGCCGTGCAGGCGGCCAGCTTTGCCTTGGCGCGCGGGCGCACGCTGGGCGTAATCGGCGAATCAGGCTCCGGCAAATCCACGCTGGCGCAGGCCGCGCTGGGCCTGCTGCCCGCCGCGTGGGTGCGGGGCGATCTGCGCATCGGCGGCCAAAGCTGGCGCCACCGGGCCGCTTTGGACCGGCCCTTGCGCCACGTGGCGCAGGTGGTGTTTCAAGACCCCTTTTCCTCGCTCTCGCCGCGCATGAGCGTGGAAGAAATCGTCGGCGAAGGTCTGCGCGTGCACGCGAGCGCCCTGAGCCGCGCCGAACGCGCCGCCCGCGTGCGCGCCGCGCTCGCGGAGGTGGGCCTGCACGAAGCGCAGTTCCCTGGCCTGCCGGGCCGCTACCCGCACGAATTTTCCGGCGGCCAGCGCCAGCGCATCGCCCTGGCGCGGGCGCTGATCGTGGAGCCGGAATTACTCGTGCTCGACGAACCCACCAGCGCGCTGGACGTGAGCATCCAGCAACAAGTGCTCGCGCTGCTGCAACGCCTGCAAAAAGAGCGCCAACTAGCCTACCTGCTCATCACCCACGACGTGGATGTGATCGCCGCCATGGCGCACGACGTGCTCGTGCTCAAGGACGGCCAGGTGGTGGAAAGCGGCCCGGCGCTGGCCGTGCTCCATGCGCCGCGCCATCCTTATACGCAAAGACTGCTGGCGGCGGCGTGAGAAAATCCAGTAGTGTCCGGTTAAAAGCTCCGTGCCAAGGCGGAGAGCCAGCATTGGCGCGGGATGCGGGCTGATTTTGTTTGGTGCCGATTTGAACTTCGCTGCCCACGATTTGCGTAGCCTCCT
>JAIRVJ010000047.1 GCA_031253955.1 Burkholderiaceae bacterium
CGCGTGCTGTGGCACGACGGCCAGCCCGACGCGGGCGCGTTGAGCGAGGTGCTGCGCCGCTATGGAACAAATGCGGGCGCCAACCAGGATGGCCCGCCCATCGCGCTGCAAATGCTGGACGCGCAAACGCTGGCGCAGCGCATCAGCAGCGCCTACGCGCAACGCGAATCGAGCGCCGCCGCCGTGGTCAGCGAGGTCGAAAGCGACGCCGACCTCTCGCGCATCATGCAGGAGCTGCCCGCAGTGGAAGACCTGCTCGAAGCCGCCGATGACGCGCCCATCATCCGGATGCTCAACGCGCTGCTGACGCAAGCGGCGCGCGAAAACGCCAGCGACATCCACATCGAACCCTACGAGCGCCATTCCAGCGTGCGCTTTCGCGTCGATGGCGCGTTGCGCGAAGTGGTGCAGCCCAACCGCGCGCTGCACGCGGCGCTGATCTCGCGCCTGAAGATCATGGCCGATCTGGACATCGCAGAAAAGCGCCTGCCGCAAGATGGCCGCATCAGCTTGCGGCTGGGCACCCGCGCCATTGACGTGCGCGTGTCCACCCTGCCGGGCGCGCACGGCGAGCGCGCGGTGCTGCGCCTGCTGGATAAATCCGGCGAGCGCATCAGTCTGGAAGCGGTCGGGATGCAAGGCGGCGTGCTGGCCTTGTTCGAGCGCCTGATCGCCCAGCCGCACGGCATCATCCTGGTCACCGGCCCGACCGGGTCGGGCAAGACCACCACGCTCTACGCCAGCCTGGCGCGGCTGGACGCGGCGCGCAACAACATCATGACGGTGGAAGACCCCATCGAATACGAACTGCCCGGCGTCGGCCAGACGCAGGTCAACCCCAAGATCGACCTCACCTTCGCGCGCGCGCTGCGCGCCATCTTGCGGCAAGACCCGGACATCGTGATGATCGGCGAAATCCGCGACGTGGAAACCGCGCAGATCGCCATCCAGGCCAGCCTTACCGGCCATCTGGTGCTCGCCACGCTGCACACCAACGACGCCGCCAGCGCCGTCACGCGCCTGACCGATATGGGCGTGGAGCCGTTTCTGCTCTCGTCATCGCTGCTGGGCGTGCTCGCGCAGCGGCTGGTGCGCAAGTGGTGCACCGCGTGCCTGGGCCAAGGCTGCGACGTCTGCGGCCATACCGGTTACGCAGGCCGCACCGGGGTATTCGAGCTGCTGATGGTCGATGACGGCATCCGCGCCCAGATCCACGGCCAGGCCGCCGAAGCCGACATCCGCGCCGCCGCCATCGCAGGCGGCATGACCCTCATGCGCGACGACGGCCAGCGCCTCGTGGCCCAAGGCATTACCAGCCCCGAAGAAGTCCTGCGCGTGACGCGGGATTGACCCGATTCCCCTCAAGCTCGTAGGGGCGGGTTTCAAACCCACTCCCTACATTACAAAATTCATAGCTGATAGACAGCGCACCACATGATTTTTATGTATTTTTATATATGAAACTCATACAATCCTATGGTATCCAGCTATCAAATCTGAATCAACCGCAAAACAAAACGCCCCGCAGCGCAAGGCTGACGGGGCGTTTGTTTACGGGCAAGGCCGCAAAGCCTACCCGGTAACGGTCATCCGTGTGGCGCGGCTCAGGCCTTCTTGACGTACGTCGCGCACCAGCCTTTGGTGTGAACCCACTTGCCCGGGAAGATCGTGCAGGTGCCGGCTTCGGGTTTGGTCTTGCTCACGGCAAAGAAGGTGCAAATCGCGCAATCGTCACCCGGCTTGTGCTTGGGGTTGGTCGATTTTGTCGCGTCTTCGATGTAGAACAGGGCTTTGGCATTCGCGTCGTTCGGATTCACGAACGGGGGATCCGCGGCCTGCGCCGTGCGCGAGAGCACGCTAGCCAACGCAGCCACGCCAATCGCGCCGCCCGAGCTGACGACGAAGCGGCGGCGGCTCTGGTTCATTGTGGGATCACTCATAGGTACCTCTTGGATTGGTTGAGTAAACACTTAAATTGTACGCACGGCTGCGTCCCGGAGTGCATCGTGGATGCCGGCCGCTACAGGATGCGACAATATCCGGTTAATGACTGCTTCAGATTCCCCCACGCCCTTCGCCGCGCTGGCGCTGGCCGAGCCGCTTAGTCGCGCGGTGGCCGACATGGGCTACGCCACCATGACGCCGATTCAGGCGCAGGCCATTCCCGTGGTGCTGGCCGGGCAGGACGTGATGGGTGCCGCCCAGACCGGCACCGGCAAGACCGCCGCCTTTGCGCTGCCGCTGCTGCAACGCCTGCTCAAGCACGAAACGGCCTCGCTCTCGCCGGCGCGCCACCCGGTGCGCGCGCTGGTGCTGCTGCCCACGCGCGAGCTGGCCGACCAGGTGGCCGGGCAAGTCAAGCTGTACGCCAAGTACACCCAGTTGCGCAGCGCCGTTGTCTTCGGCGGCATGGACATGAAGCCGCAGATCGAAGAACTGCGCAAGGGCGTGGAAGTGCTGGTGGCCACGCCGGGGCGTCTGCTCGATCACATCGAGGCCAGGACCGCCGTGCTCAATCAGGTCGAATACGTGGTGCTCGACGAGGCCGACCGGATGCTCGACATCGGCTTTCTGCCCGACTTGCAGCGCATCCTCGGCTACCTGCCCAAGAGCCGCACCACGCTGCTGTTTTCGGCTACCTTCTCGCCCGAAATCCGGCGGCTGGCGGCCAGTTACTTGCAAGACCCCATCACCATCGAGGTGGCTCCGCCCAACGCCGCCGCCGCCACGGTGGAGCAGCACTTTTTCCTGGTCGATGAAGACGACAAGCGCCGCGCCATCCGCCAGGTGCTCAAAGACCGGCAACTGCGCCAGGCTTTCGTGTTTTGCAACAGCAAGCTGGGCACCGCGCGGCTGGCGCGCGCGCTGGAGCGCGACGGCCTGAATACCACCGCCCTGCACGGCGACAAAAGCCAGGACGAGCGGCTCAAATCGCTGCAAGCGTTCAAGGATGGCAAGGTCGATCTGCTGGTGGCCACCGACGTTGCCGCGCGCGGGCTGGACATCAAGGACGTGCCGGCGGTGTTCAATTACGACGTGCCCTTCAACCCCGAAGACTACGTGCA
>JAIRVJ010000091.1 GCA_031253955.1 Burkholderiaceae bacterium
CGCCATGCGCTGAGCGTCGTTCTCAAAGCGGCGCTTGACCGCATACACCCACATTCGGCTGACCTCAAAACGGGCCGCTATGTCGTTGGGCCGCTCTGCGCGCTGCACGGCAGTGAGTATAGGTGCCACTGTGCCCGTCGATGATTACGCCAGCGCCGTCAACGCCAAAGGTGATATTTACCGCCGGATTTCCGGCTGTGGGAAAAATATTCAGCACATCGCCGCCGTTCAACCACAGAGTGCCCGGTGCAACGCTCGCCCAATCGTGCCCGGCGCTGCCGTCAATCGTGTAAGTGGTTGCGTGGGCCGCCAGCGGCAAGCCCAAGGCCAGCGCCGAAAGCAGCGCGAGCAGAAAATGCCGGAAGGGGGAGAGAAAAGAGAAAAGCCGCCCGCAAGAACAAGCCGGGGGAGGAGAATGGATTAAATTACGTGAGCGAATGCTTACGGGGGGGGGGGGCGATTTTGATCTGCATCAATTCTCGTCCAAAACTGGGATTTTTCATGAGAAACCTCCGGGGTGATTGAAGAGGTGGAAAAGGAGCAGTAAAAACCTTGTTTTGGCTTTGAGGAGCGCATCACCGCTTTTACGGCAAAGCACACGGCAAGCCAAACCAAGGCCGCGCCGCGCAATGCAGCACGGCGCGGGGCGCGGGGGCAAGAAAATTCGGCGGCTTGGGCTGTCGGGTGTTGGGGCGCAGGCTATTTTTGCTTGACGGCGCCTGGCTGAGAAATTGGGGGAAGTGAACGCAAATTCGTAGAGGAACAACGGCTGGCGGGCAGCGGCGCAAGGGCGGGCGTGATACGCTTGCCGCATCCGCTTTACTCACGCGGCGCAAGCCGCAGGAGACACGCATGAGCCAGAGAGGGTCGCTGTTCAGCGTTGCCGGGATGCCGGCATGGGTTGGCATGACCGCACAGACGCCGGGCCATCCTGCGTTCGGGCAGGGTTTGGCCGAGGAGTGGGCTCATGTTTTCCACAGCGCCGCCCAGAGCGTAGGTCTGGGGGCGATGATGCCGCAGGCCGCCACGGGCCACTCGCCCCGGTTGAGTTTTCCCAACCTCAAGCTGCTCGAAATTCAGCAGGATTACGTGCAGCAAATAACCGATCTGTGGAACCAGAGCTTGCAGCAGGCTCCCGCGCCGCAAGACCGGCGCTTCAGCGGCGCGGCGTGGAGCGGCAACCCGCAGGCCGCGTTCGCGGCGGCAGCTTATTTGCTTCAGGGGCGCGCCATGATGGCGCTGGCCGAGGCCGCCGAGGGCGATGCCAAGGCCAGGAACCGGCTGCGCTTTACCGTGGAGCAATGGCTTGCCGCCAGCGCGCCGAGCAATTTTCTGGCCTTCAACGCCGAGGCGCAGCAAAAAGCCATTGAAACGAAGGGCGAGAGCCTGACCCAGGGCGTGAAAAACCTGCTGCAAGACCTGCGCCAGGGCCATGTGTCGATGACCGACGAGAGCCGTTTCGAGATTGGCCGCAATGTGGCCACCACCGAAGGCGCGGTGGTGTTCGAGAACGAGCTGTTCCAGCTCATCGAGTACAAACCGCTCACGGCCAAGGTGCATGAAAAGCCGTTTCTGGTGGTGCCGCCGTGCATCAACAAGTACTACATTCTGGATTTGCGGCCGGAGAATTCGCTCATTCGCTACGCGGTCAGTCAGGGGCACCGCACTTTCGTGGTGAGTTGGCGCAACCCGGACAAGACGCTGGCGCGCAAGACTTGGGACGATTACATCGAAGACGCCGCCATCCGGGCCATCGACACGGTGCGGCGCATGACCGGCGCGCGGCAGATCAACGCCCTGGGTTTTTGCGTGGGTGGCACCATTTTGACCACGGCGCTGGCGGTGCTGGCCGCGCGCGGGGAAAAGCCGGTGGCATCGGCCACGCTGCTGACCACGCTGGTGGATTTCAGCGATACGGGCATTCTGGATGTTTTCATCGACGAGGGCATGGTGAGCTTTCGCGAGATGCAGATGGGCAAGGAAGGGCTGCTGGCGGGGCAGGATCTGGCGACCACGTTCAGCTTTTTGCGCCCCAACGATCTGGTGTGGAACTACGTGGTGGGCAACTACCTGAAAGGCGAGATGCCGCCGCCCTTCGACCTGCTGTACTGGAACAGCGATTCGACCAACCTGCCTGGCCCGTTTTACGCTTGGTATTTGCGCAACACCTATCTGGAAAACAGCTTGGTCAAGCCCGGCAAGCTCACGGTGTGCGGCAGCAAGATCGACTTGCGCAAGCTGGAACTGCCGCTTTACATTTACGGCTCGCGCGAAGACCATATCGTGCCCATAGGCGGCGCTTACGCTTCGACCCAGGCGCTGGCGGGCGCCAAGCGTTTCGTGATGGGCGCTTCGGGCCACATTGCCGGCGTCATCAACCCGCCGGCGGCCAGAAAGCGCAGCCACTGGGTGCGCGAGGACGGCAAGTTTCCGGAAAACGTGAACGACTGGATCGCCGGCGCGACCGAAATTGCCGGCAGCTGGTGGGAAGATTGGGCCGCGTGGCTCAAGCACCACGCGGGCAAACTGGTGGCCGCGCCCAAGAGCTACGGCAAGCCGCGCGGCCCGTACCAGGCCATCGAGCCGGCACCTGGGCGTTACGTCAAGGTTAAGGCATGATGGATAGGTTAGGCGTTTGGCGTGGAAGCCTCCGCGCCAAACACCTGATGCCAAACGTTCAACGTAGATACTGAAAGGAAAGCAAGCAAATGGAAGACATCGTCATCGTTTCCGCCGCCCGCACAGCAGTGGGCAAATTCGGCGGCTCGATCGCCAAGGTGCCGGCGACCGAGCTGGGCAGCGTGGCCATCAAGGCGGCGCTGGCGCGCGCCCGGCTCGATCCGGCGCAGGTCGGCGAGGTCATCATGGGCCAGATCCTGGCCGCCGGGTGCGGGCAGAACCCGGCGCGGCAGGCTTTGTTCAAGGCGGGCATTCCCAAGGAAGTGCCGGCCATGACCATCAACGCCGTGTGCGGATCGGGCCTGAAGTCGGTCATGCTGGCGGCGCAGGCGATTGGCGCGGGCGACTATGAAATCGGCGTGGCCGGCGGGCAGGAGAACATGAGCGCCAGCCCGCATCTGGTGCCCGGCAGCCGCGACGGGCAGCGCATGGGCGACTGGAAGATGCAGGATTCCATGATCGTCGACGGCCTGTGGGACGTGTACGGCCAGTACCACATGGGCATCACCGCCGAGAACGTGGCCAAACAGGAAGGCATCACGCGCGAGATGCAGGACGCGCTGGCCCTGGGCAGCCAGAAAAAGGCCGCCGCCGCGCAAGAGGCGGGCAAGTTCAAGGAAGAGATCGCGCCCGTCATCATTCCGCAGCGCAAGGGCGATCCGGTGGTGTTTGACAGCGACGAGTTCATCAACAAAAAAACCACCGCCGAAGTGCTGGCCGGTTTGAAACCCGCCTTCGACAAGGCCGGCACAGTGACGGCGGGCAACGCCTCTGGCATCAACGACGGCGCCGCCGCCGTGGTGGTGATGACGGCCAAGAAAGCCGCCGCGCTGGGCCTTGCGCCGCTGGCGCGCATCGCCAGCTACGCCACCGTGGCGCTGGAGCCTGCGGTGATGGGCCTGGGGCCGGTCAAGGCATCGCAAAAGGCGTTGCAGCGCGCCGGCTGGAAGGTGGGCGACGTGGATTTGTTCGAGCTGAACGAAGCCTTTGCCGCGCAGGCCGCCGCCGTCAACAAGCTGCTGGGCGTGGATCCGGCCAGGGTCAACGTCAACGGCGGGGCCATTGCCATCGGCCACCCCATCGGCGCTTCGGGCTGCCGCATCCTCGTCACGCTGCTGCACGAGATGAAGCGCAGCGGCGCCAAAAAAGGCGTGGCCGGCCTGTGTATCGGCGGCGGCATGGGCGTGGCCATGGCGCTGGAGCAGGCCTGACGGCGCCATACGCCCCGTCATGGCCGCACGCGCGGCCATGACGGGGGCCAAACGATTTCACACGGACGACATCAAAGGAGCAAATCATGAGTCAGAAAACAGCCTACGTCACCGGCGGTATGGGCGGCATCGGCACCGCCATCTGCCAACGCCTGCACAAAGAGGGCTTCAAAGTCATCGCCGGGTGCAGCCCCTCGCGCGATGTCCAGAAATGGCTGGGCGAGCAAAAGGCGCTGGGCTACACCTTCCACCCCAGCGTGGCCGACGTGGCCAACTGGCAATCCACCGTGGACGCCTTCGCCAAGGTCAAGGCCGAACACGGCCCCGTTGACGTGCTGGTCAACAACGCTGGAATCACGCGCGACCGCATGTTCGTGAAAATGACGCACGAGGACTGGGACGCCGTCATCGGCACCAACCTCACCTCCATGTTCAACGTGACCAAACAGGTCATCCCTGACATGGTGGAAAAAGGCTGGGGCCGCATCATCCAGATCAGCTCCATCAACGGCCAGAAAGGCCAGACCGGCCAGACCAACTACTCCGCCGCCAAGGCCGGCATGCACGGCTTCAGCATGGCGCTGGCGCAGGAGGTGGCCAGCAAGGGCGTCACCGTCAACACCATCAGCCCCGGCTACATCGGCACCGACATGGTCAAGGCCGTGCGGCCTGATGTGCTGGAAAAAATCGTCGCCGGCATCCCCATCAAGCGCCTGGGTATGCCCGAAGAAATCGGCTCCATCGTCGCCTGGCTGGCCAGCGACGGTGCCAGCTTCACCACCGGCGCCAACTTCGCTTGCAACGGCGGGCAGCATATGGAATGAGCGTGGGGCGTTACGCTCGATGATCTATTTTTGATAGCTGATTATCTAGATACTGTATGTGTTTGCAGGCGTTTTACCTGATTGGCAACCCACCTCAGATTCGTCATTCCCGCGAAGGCGGGAACCCAGACAGCCGCGGTTGTGGCCGGGCGTTACGTGGAAAGAGCAGGTTGGAGCCAGCGCCCTTGGATTCCCGCCTTCGCGGGAATGACGAAGGGAAAGTCATGCAGCTTTCCTTCAATTCCATCTGAGGTATGTTGCTAATCAGGATGTTTTGCGTCTAAATACATGCTATAGTCAATCCCCCAAATAATCGGACCCCACGATCATCTCCTCAAGCGTGCCGCCAACCTTGCGCCAGCGGCCCTTGAGATTGGCCCAGAGCTTTTCAATTGGGTTGAGATTAGGACTGTAGGGCCGCCAGTA
>JAIRVJ010000056.1 GCA_031253955.1 Burkholderiaceae bacterium
CTGGAAGCCGAGCTGCTGCACGAATTGCGCCGCCACGGCGCGCAGTGCCCCGCCTACGGCAGCATCGTCGCCGCCGGCGCCAACGCCTGCGTGCTGCACTACCGCGCGGGCAACGCGCCCATCCGCGCCGGGCAACTGGCGCTGATCGACGCCGGTTGTGAACTGGACGGCTCCGCCAGCGACATCACCCGCACCTTCCCCGCCGGCGGGCGCTTCACCGGCCCGCAGCGCGACTTGTACGAACTGGTGCTGGCCGGCCAGCACGCCGCCGCTGCCGCCACCCGGCCCGGCGCGCGCTTTACCGATCCGCACGAAGCAGCCGTGCGCACGCTCACGCAAGGGCTGCTCGACCTGGGAATCATCGACAAGAGCAAGGCCGGCAGCCTCGACGAAGCCATCGCCGCCCGCGCTTATTTTCCGTTCTACATGCACCGCACCAGCCACTGGCTGGGCATGGACGTGCACGACTGCGGCAGCTACGCCGAACCGGGCGAGCGCGCGCCAATCGCCGAGCGGCGCGATCCGCTCACGGGCGAAACCGCGCAAGACCGCCCCGCGCGCATCCTGCGCCCCGGCATGGTGCTGACCCTTGAGCCGGGCCTTTACGTGCGCCCCCTTGACACCGTGCCGCAGCCGTTCTGGAACATCGGCATCCGCATTGAAGACGACGCCCTCATCACCGCCGCAGGCTGCGAGCTTCTCACCCGCGCCGTGCCCGTGGCCGCTGATGAAATCGAGCGGATCATGGCCGATTGAGCGCAAAAAAAAGCGCCCCGCAAGGCGCTCTTGGCAAAAAGCTCTCTCAATTTTCGATCTTTGAATTCTGGATGTCTCCCCGGCCCCTTCAGCGACTGTGTTGGCAACCCGCGCGGGGCCACCATCGCTCAAGTGTTCGCACTGTAATGCGCAACACGGAAGCCGGGCCTAGGGATTTTCCCTAGATTGTCTGTTGCGCCGCAGCAAATTCAGCCGGCGTCGTGGTCGATCTGCGGCAGCACCGCGCCCTCGCCCAGTTGCAGCAGGCCGGTTTTGGCGTAGATGCCGAGCTTGCCGCGCGTGTCGATGATGTCCAGGTTGCGCATGGTGAGCTGCCCGATGCGGTCGGCGGGGGTGAATGGGGCGTTTTCCACCTTTTCCATCGACAGGCGTTCGGGCGCGTAGGTGAGGTTGGGCGATTCGGTGTTCAGAATCGAGAAGTCGTTGCCGCGCCGCAGTTCCAGCGTCACCTCGCCGGTGATGGCGCGCGCCACCCAGCGCTGGGCAGTCTCGCGCAGCATGATGGCCTGCGGGTCGAACCAGCGGCCCTGATAGAGCAGGCGGCCAAGTTTCAGGCCGTTGATGCGGTATTGCTCGATGGTGTCTTCGTTGTGAATGCCGCTGACCAGCCGCTCGTAGGCAATGTGCAGCAGCGCCATGCCGGGCGCTTCGTAGATGCCGCGGCTCTTGGCTTCGATGATGCGGTTTTCGATCTGGTCGCTCATGCCCAGGCCGTGCCGTCCGCCGATGCGGTTGGCCTCCAGAAACAATTGCACCGGATCGGCCCATCCACGCCCGTTGAGCGCGACCGGGCGGCCTTCTTCAAAATGCACGCGCACTTCTTCGGGCGCCACCTCCACCTCGGGTTTCCAGAAAGCCACGCCCATGATCGGGTTGACGATGCGGATGCCGCTATCGAGCTGCTCCAGATCCTTGGCCTCGTGCGTGGCGCCGAGCATGTTGGAATCGGTGGAGTACGCCTTTTCCGCACTCATGTGGTAGCTGAAGCCCGCCTTTTGCATGAACGCGGACATTTCCTTGCGCCCGCCCAGTTCGTCGATGAATTGCTGATCCAGCCACGGTTTGTAGATTTTCAGCGCCGGGTTGGCCAGCAGGCCGTAACGGTAAAAGCGCTCGATGTCGTTGCCCTTGAAGGTGCTGCCGTCGCCCCAGATGTGCACCGCGTCTTCTTTCATCGCCTGCACCAGCATGGTGCCCGTTACGGCGCGGCCCAGCGGCGTGGTGTTGAAGTAAGTCAGCCCGGCGGTGCGCACGTGAAAAGCCCCGCATTGCAGCGCCGCGATGCCCTCGTGCGCAAGTTGCTGGCGGCAATCGATCAGCCGCGCCTTTTGTGCGCCGTATTCGAGCGCCTTGCGCGGGATGGCGTCGTAATCGGGCTCGTCGGGCTGGCCCAGATTGGCGGTGTAGGCGTAGGGAACGGCGCCTTTCTGGCGCATCCACAGCAGCGCCGCGCTGGTATCCAGCCCGCCGGAAAAAGCGATGCCGATTTTCTGGCCGGCGGGAAGCGATTGAAGAATGGTGGACATGCGGTGCGCCTTGGAGCCAAGGGGGGTGATTATGCGTTGGGCGTTGGGCGTTTCTTTTCCCTCTCCCACTTGTGGGAGAGGGCTGGGGAGAGGGCCAGCCAAAGGCTGGGGAACGCATCCTCAACCCAGTGCATCCAATATTCTTGCGCTGCGCTTGCGGATGCGCCGCCACCGGCCTGCGGCCGACCCTCTCCCCTGCCCCTCTCCCGCAAGCGGGCGAGGGAAAAAGCCAGGCGGGGCTTATCAGCGCCGCCCGGTAAGTTGCTACCATGCCGGATCGGTTTTTCTGTTCTTGCCCGTGTCCGCATCCGCCGCGCCCGATTCCTTGCCGCGCCTGGCCCCATCGCAAGGCGCGGGGCTGCTTGTGCCTGAAGGGGCGTGGACGGCGGCTCAATTGTCCCGGCCTGCGGTTTGGCGGCGGGTGGCGCGCGAGTTGCGCGCGGCGCGGATGAGCGAAGCGCCGGGCTGGGATTTGCGGCGCGTGGCCGCCATCGACTATCTGGGAATGCTCGCGCTGTGGGAGCACGGCGCACGCCGCTGGCCGCGGCAGCTTGAAGCCGGCGCGGAGCAGCGCGCCATGCTGGAGCGGGTGGCGCGGTTGCCGCCGCAAGCGCTCCTGCCCCAATCGTCTCCCATGCGCGGCTTGACCAGCGCGGCGGACGATCTGGGCGCGGGCGTGCTGGGCGCGCTGGCGCAGGTGCGCGATTTCACGGCGCTAATGGGCCAGTTGCTGCTGGATTTGCTGCGCTTGCTGCGCGCGCCGCTGGCGGGGCCGTGGCGCGACTTTGGTGGCCATCTGTACCGCATCGGCGCGCAGGCGCTGCCGATTACGGCGCTGGTGGGTTTTCTGATCGGGGTGGTGCTGGCTTATCTGATGAGCCAGGTGCTGCGCCAGTTCGGGGCGGAGGCGTTCATCGTCAACATTCTGGGGCTGGCGCTGATCCGCGAGTTGGGGCCGCTGCTGGGGGCGGTGCTGATTGCGGGGCGCTCCGGCTCGTCCATCACCGCGCAGATCGGCGTGATGCGGGTGACGGAGGAACTGGACGCCATGCGCGTGCTCGGCATTGCGCCGGGCTTTCGGCTGGTGCTGCCGCGCGCGCTGGCGCTGGCCATTGCGATGCCGCTGGTGGCCGTGTGGACCACGCTGGCGGCGCTGCTGGGCGGGATGCTGGCGGCGGACATTACGCTGAACATCACCCCGGCCTTTTTCATCGAGACTTTACCGAAGGCGGTGCGGGTGTCGAACCTGACGCTGGCGATGGGCAAATCGGCGGTGTTCGGGCTGGCGATTGCGCTGCTGGCCTGCCATTACGGGCTGCGCGTGCAGCCCAACACGGAAAGTCTGGGGCGGGGCACCACGGCGTCGGTGGTGGCCTCGATTACGGCGGTGATTCTGATCGACGCGCTGGCGGCGGTGCTGTTCAAGTCGGTGGGGCTGTGATCGTGCAAGAAGACGCGGTGATCGAGGTGCGCGGCCTGTGGAGCGTATTCCCCAAGCCCGGCGGCGATCCAACGGTAGTGCACCAGGAACTGAACCTGAGCGTGCGGCGCGGCGAGGTGCTCACGCTGGTGGGCGGTTCTGGCACTGGCAAGACGGTGCTGTTGCGCACGGTGCTGGGCCTGAACACGCCCGCGCGCGGGCAGGTGAGCGTGCTGGGCTGCCCGGCGGCGGAACTGTCGGCGCCCGGCGCCGCCGCGCGGGTGGGCATGCTGTTTCAGCAGGGCGCGCTGTTTTCGGCGTTCGACGTGCTGGACAACATCGCCTTCGCGCTGCGCGAAACGCGCGCCCTGCCTGCCGCGCTGACGCGCCAGGCGGCGCTGCTCAAGCTCCAGATGGTGGGCCTCACGCCGCAAGACGCGCACAAGCTGCCGGCGCAGCTTTCGGGCGGCATGACCAAGCGCGTGGCGCTGGCACGCGCGCTGGCGATGGACCCGCCGCTGCTGGTGCTGGATGAACCCACCGCCGGGCTGGACCCCGATTCTTCCGACGCCTTTTGCGCCCTGCTGCGCGCGCTGCACCAGGAACTGGGGCTGACGGTGCTGATGGTCACGCACGATCTGGATACGCTGCTGGCGCTATCGACCCGCGTGGCGGTGCTGGCCGAGCGGCGCGTCATCATCGCCGCGCCGGTGCCGGAAGTGCTGGCGTTTAAACACCCCTTCATCGAACAATTCTTTCTGGGCCAGCGCGGACGGCGCGCTCTTTTCCCTCTCCCCCCTGGGGGAGAGGGCTAGGGAGAGGGGGTGCGCGGCGCAAGGCCAATGTGGCGCCACCCGGCCATCGCCCGGCCCTCTTCCGCAAGCGGGAAAGGGATTTACAACATTGAACGTACATCCATATAAAAGGACAATGCGTCATGGAAAATAAATCGCACGCACTGGCCGCCGGCGTTTTCGTGCTGGCGGTGACGGCCATGCTGATCGGGCTGGCCGCGTGGCTGATGCGCGATACCGCCAGCACCACGGCCTACCAGATCAGCACCAGCGAAGCCGTCTCCGGCCTGCAATCGCAAGCCAGCGTGCGCTACCGAGGACTGACGGTGGGCAAGGTCACGGACATCGGGTTCGATCCCGATGCGCGCGGCAACGTGCTGGTCACGCTGGCGGTCAGCAAGGACGCGCCCATCACCCGCTCCACCTACGCGCAATTGGCGTACCAGGGTGTGACCGGCCTGTCGTTCGTGCATCTGGACGACGACGGCGGCGGCTCCGCCGAGCCGCCCGAACGCTATCAAGGCGGCCCGCCGCGCATTCCGCTGCGGCCCAGCCTGTTCGGGCAGTGGAGCGACCGGGCGCAGGAACTGGTCGGCAAACTCGGCCAGAGCGCCGACCGCATCAACCAGTTGCTTGGCGATGACAATCAGGCCGCGCTCTCCGACGCGATCAAACAAACGGCGCAGGCCGCCCGCGGCGTGCGCGCGTTGGCCGACGACACCCGCAAGACCCTCGAAACCCAGCTTGGTCCCTCGCACGTGGATATTCCGCAACTGATCCGCCAGACCGCCACGGCCATGGCGGCGGTGCAAGATGCCGCCGCGCAAACCGAGCGCGCCGCCGCCAGCCTGAACGACGTAGCCACCGGCATGAAACAAGGAATGCGCGAGCTTGCCGGGCAAGACGGCGCCATCGGGCGGCTGGGCCAGACCATGAACACTTTCAGCGCCGACACACTGCCGCGCGTGCAGGCGCTGACCGAAGATGCCGGCCATGCCATCCGCCGGCTCGACCACGTAGCCGGCGCCATCGACGACAACCCGCAGACGCTCATTTACGGCAACGGCCCCATTGCGCCCGGCCCCGGCGAGCCTGGCTTTGCGCCGCCCCGCCCGGCCCAGCCAACCCAGCCATGAACCCGGTAAATTCTATGAAAATAATAGCGTCTATCGCAGAATATACCTGGGTTAAAGCCGTTTTTTTACCTTTGTTTCTACTGCTCGGCGGCTGCGCCTTGCCCTTGCCCGACAAGCCCGCGCGCCCCGTGCTCTACGACCTCGGCCCGCCGCAAGCCGGCGTGCCGGCGGCCAGCGACGCGCCGCCGCTGGCGCTGCACGCGGTGGAAGGCCCGGCAGCCCTCGATAGCGCCGCCATGATCTACCGTCTGCGCTACGCCGATGGCGGCGCGCAGCAGCCGCACTCCTACGCCCAGGCGCGTTGGGCCATGCCGCCGCCGCAACTGGTTACCGAGCGGCTGCGCCAGGCGCTGGCGGCCACGCGCGCCGTGCTGCCGCCCGGTTCCGGGCTGGCCGCTGTTCAGCTTGATGCCCAGTTGCAGGAATTCGCGCAAGACTTCAGCGCGCCGGACGTCAGCGAAGGCGTGGTGCAACTGCGCGCCACGCTCACCGCCACCGGCCCCGCCGCCCCGCGCCTGCTCGGCCAGCGCCACTTCACCGCGCGCGCGCCCGCCCCCACCCAGGATGCCCCCGGCGGCGCCCAAGCGCTGCGCCAGGCCACGGACGATGTGGCGCGGCAGGTGGTGGAGTGGGTGGGCAGCATGCCGCCACCGAAATGATGGCGGCATGACCAAGACAGTATGAAATTCCTGCGCGCATCGGCCATCGTTGTCGCCGTCATCTTTTTGGCCGGCTTCCTGATTCACGCAAGCGGTTGCGCGGACAAGGCGTTTTATTACCCCACGAAAACCGTGTACAGCACGCCTGACCAGGCGGGCATCTCCTACGAGGCAGTGGCCTTCAAGAGCGCCGACGGCACCCGGCTGACGGGCTGGTTCATGCGTGCAAAGGCTGTTGCAGATTCGCGCCAGGCCAAAGGCACGGTCATTCATTTTCACGGCAACGCGGAAAACATGACATCGCACTGGCAATTCGCCGGCTGGCTGACCGCGCGCGGCTTCAACGTTTTTGTCTTCGACTACCGCGGCTACGGCGCCTCGGAAGGGACACCATCGCCGGCGGGGTGCTTTGAGGACAGCAACGCGGCAATAGATTACGTGCGTTCACGCCCTGATGTGGATCCGGCGCGGCTGCTGGTTTTCGGGCAGAGTCTCGGCGGTAACCATGCCATCGCCGCAGTCGGCGCGGGCAACCGGGCGGGCATTCGTGCGCTCGCCGAAGAATCCACGTTTTTTTCCTACCCGAGCATCGCCAACGACAAAATTCCCGGCGCAGGGTTGTTGATAGACGACCATTACAGCGCAAAAAACTATATCGCAGCCATTGCACCGATTCCGCTGCTGATCATTCACGGCACGTCCGACGAGATCGTGCCCTATTCGCACGCAACACGCCTGTTTGCCGCAGCCAGGGAGCCGAAACAGCTCATCACGGTCGAAGGCGGCGGCCACATCGAGGCCATGATGCGCAAGGAGAGTTTGTACCGCGATGCGTTGGCGAAGTTTTTCGAGGACGCGCTGGAGAAATAATTTTTGACGAAAAGATGGCAGCATGACCAGGACACTTGCAACACCATCCCTGAATGCCCTCCTCAACTGCGGCGAAGGCGGTGGCGTGGAATTCAAGGCGGCGCGCGATGCCTTGCCGAAATCCGCGTTCGAGACGGTTTCCGCCTTTGCCAATACGCACGGTGGCTGGCTGTTGCTGGGCGTTGCGCAACATGGCGAGCAGTTCGAGATCAGCGGCGTCACCGCGCCGGACAAGCTGCAAAACGATCTGCTTTCCGTGCTCCATGCCGACGGTAAAGTGAATCACGATGTCGAGGTAGCGGCGCATCGTTACCGGCGCAACGGCAAGATGATACTGGCCTTTCACATTAGCGAGAACCCGCGCACGCGCAAGCCGGTGTATCTGGATGGCGACATCCGGCGCACCTTCATCCGCAAGGGTGGAGGCGACTTTCGCGCCCAGCCGCAGGACATCGAACGAATGCTGCGTGACGCTACCGCCGATCGCTGGGACGGGCAGCCGTTTACCCGCGTCGATCTCGCCGAGGCTTTGCACGGCGGGAGTCTGAAGTGGTACCGTGACCGCTTTCATACCTCCAATCCGGGCTTCGATGTGGCGCAACCGCATCCCGATTTTCTGTATGACTGGGGTTATCTGGTCAAGGACGAAAAACGGTTGCTGCCCACGCGCGCATGTGTTGCGTTGTTCGGCTCGCTGCGTGCAGTGCGCAATCTGCTGCCGCGCCCGGTTCTGGATATGCAGTTTCTGGGCTATGGCAGCCGAGAAGCCATGCCAGAGACGCGCTGGATCGACCGGCTGGTGTGTGAGGAAAACATCCTACAGAGCTGGCAGCAACTGCTGGCCAAATACCTTTTCTTCATGCCAAAATCGTTTCGCGACATCGACCCGGCGACGCTGGAACGGCGCGACGCCCCGGCGGGGTTTCGGGTGTTCCGCGAAGCAGCGATCAATCTGCTGATTCATCAGGATTACGGCGACCATTCGCGCAAGGCGGTCATTCAGTTTTTCACCGATGGCATCCGTCTGTGGAACCCCGGCGACATCTTCGGCGACGACGCCCGCTTGCTGGAACCAGGCGAGAAAGAAGTGCGCAATCCGGCGATTGCGATGGCATTGCGCCGAATCGACATGTGCGAGCAGGCAGGTACCGGCCTGCGCATGATGCGCCGCGAATGGCAAACATTGGGCCACGCCGCGCCCACCTACGGCAACGACCGGGCGCGCAAAGCGTTCGAGATGTTTTTGCCCGACGTATCGAGAGCCGCCGAAGAAGTGCCCCCCCAAGTTACCCCTCAAGTTACCCCTCAAGTCGAAAGCCTGCTGGCGGTCGTAGCGCAAGAGTCATCACTGAGCCAATTGATGCAAGCCTTGGCTCTGGACGATAGAAAGAATTTTCGCCATGCGTACCTGGTTCCCGCCTTGGAAGCAGGGCTGCTCGAAATGACGCTGCCTGGCAAACCCACCAGCCGCTTGCAGCGTTACCGGTTGACCGAAACGGGGCTGCGCCTGCAAGACGGATTGGCACGTGAATCAGGGGTGCCCCCCCAAGTCACCCCTCAAGTCACCCCCCAAGTCACCCCTCAAGTCGAAAGCCTGTTGGCGATCCTGGCGCAAGAATCGTCGCTGAGTCAATTGATGCTGGCCTTGACGCTGGACGACAGAAAGAATTTTCGCCAAACGTATCTGAACCCGGCGTTAAAAGCAGGGCTGCTTGAAATGACGCTGCCCGGCAAACCCACCAGCCGCTTGCAGCGTTACCGGCTCACCGATGCGGGGCTGCGTCTGCAAGGCGTCTTCGCGCAAAGGTCAAAAAAGCCGGGATACAAGTGACGCCACCGCATGAATGGCTGTTGCTTCACACCCCACGCTCAACCAGAATACATATTCAGCCGAATGCGCTCGCGTTCGATGGCGCGAGCGGCGGCGGGGGTTTGGGCGGCGCGCTGCGCGTAGGTCCACAGTTCGGGCAGGCTTTCCGGGTCGATGCCGGCCAGCGTGCCCCAGCGCAGCAGCGTAAGCGCGTAGGCGTCCAGCGGGCCGAAGTGCACGCCGCCCAGCCAGTCGCGCCCGCTGGCGTGCGCGCTGGTCACTATGCCTTGCAGTTCGCCCAGCAGCCGGCGGTACGCCCCGGTGTTGAAGCGTTTGAGCGCGGCTTGCGCCGGCGCGTCGTCGGTGAACCTGAAGGGCATGAACACGTGCGTGAAGGCCGGGTGCACGGTGTTGTTCATCCACGCCAGCGTTTCAAAAAAGCGCACTCGCGCCAGCGGCTCTCTGGGGATGAACTGGCTCTCCGGAAACCGGGCGTCGATGTGGACGACGATGGCCACGATCTGCGTGATCGTCTGCGCCCCGTCCACCAGCGTGGGCACCTGCCCGCGCGGGTTGATCGCCAGATACTCCGGGCTTTGCTGCTCGTTTTGGTGCAGCTTGACGCGCACCGGCTCGAAGGTGGCGCCTGCCGCTTCGAGCATGGCGTGCGGCACGAACGAGCAGGCGCCGCTGGCGTAGTAGAGCTTGAGGGACATGCGGGTCTCCTGAACTGGGACGGATGAGGCAGGGAGCTACGCAAGGATAACCGCTGAATTTGCGTTGAGCGTTGAGTGTTTGGCGTTGAGTGGGTGAATTCCTGGATTAATAGCTTACTACCAAAATAATATATGATTTTTTGGCTAAAAATATCACAAATACATGTAATATATTGGCATATAGCTATTATTACAATAGCAAAATAGTCTTTGCATCAGGGCGATCGCATCTAAATTTCTTACGAATCAATAAGTTGGCGATGGAGCATGAATGTAGGGGCGAAAGATTTTTCGCCCTTGCACTCAAAAGAGCGACGGCGCTGGCAAGGAGACGCCGCAGGGCGAAAGATTTTTCGCCCCTACGAAGGCGCGGGCACCATCTGTCGCGCCGAAATCCAACGGGTTGATTTGAATGGAATTTAGATGCGATCGCCCTGGTCTTTGTATTTCGCGCCAGACGCTTAACCTCCACCTCAACTGCAAGGCCGCGCCTCGCGTCCCGCCAGCGCGGGGCGCAAGGTGCGCAACTGGTCGCGCAGCGCGGCGTCCGCCGCCGGCAGGCGCAGCACGAAGGCGGGCGCGTTGCCGCGTTCTTGCACCACGCGGGCCGAGCGCACGCCCTTGCGCGTCACCTCGGTCAGCGCGCGCTGGGCCGCGTCCTCGCTGGCAAAGCGGCCCAGCGAAAGGCCCGGCTCGAAGCCGGGTCCGGGCCGGTCGGTATCCACGCCCAGCGCGCGCACCTCGGTTCGCTTGGCGGCGACGGCGGCATCGTCGGCAAGCTTGCCGATATAGACCATCCAGCGGCCCGGCAGCGCCACCTGGTCGATGCGCCAACTGCCGGGCGGCAGCGCGGCGGCGGCGGCGCGCACGGCATCGGTCTGGCGGGCGTCAAACACGCCCACTTGCAGGCAGGCGCCGTCGCTGGCCGAGGCCGGCGCATAAGGAACGCCCGCCTGGGCCGCGGCGGCAATGGGCGGCGCGGCGGATGCCGGCGCGGGCGCGGAAGCCGAAGCCGGCGCAGGCATTGGTGGCGGCAGTGGTGGAGCCAGAGCCGCCGCGCCGCCTTCCGCGCCGCCCGCCGAGGCAGCGGCGGCGCCCGTCAGCGGCTGCACGGTAAGCGCATCGGGCCGAAGCTGGCGCGCCAGCCGTTCAGGTTCGCGTTCGCGCCCTGGCCCCAAACCAGCCTCCCCAAAATGCCCGCCCGACCAGGCCCAGTAGCCCAAGTTGGCGATCAACAGCAGCAGGACGAACAGGCGCAACATTCAGGCAGCCATCAAGTTAGGACGCACGCTAACCTCCGCGCTGCTCACCTCGCGCAAACCTTGCGCGGTTTGCACGCGCAGCGCGCCGCGCGCATTCACGCCGCAAGCCGTGCCTTGCGTGCCGCCGGAGAGAACGACCGGCGCGTTAGCCAGCGCATCGCGGGTGTTGAAGCGTGCCGCCCAAGGCGCAAACCCGGTCTGCGCAAAGTTCGCGAGCGCATCTGCCAGCGCAGGCAGCACGCGCGCCAGCGCCGCCGGAGCGGACAGTTGCGGATCGATTTCTTGCAGCCATGCCGGGGGCGTGCGCAGCCCTTCGCCCGGTAGCGGCGCGACGTTCAGGCCGATGCCGATCACGGCATGGCGTGCCACAGCCGTCGCTGGCGCGCCGGTAGCGGTTTCAATCAGGATGCCGGCCAGCTTGCGGCCTTGCCACCACAAATCGTTGGGCCACTTCAGGCCGATGCGCGGGTGCAGGCTTTCGGCCAGCGCCAGCCCCACGGCCAGCGACAGGCCCGACCAGTCGCCCAGCGCCAGCGGCACACCCAGCGAAAAGGTGAGCGCGCCGCCCGCGCGATCCGCGCCTTGCCAGCGGCGGCCCAGCCGCCCGCGCCCGGCGGTCTGCGTTTCGGCCAGCAGCAGCGTGGGGGCCGCGTCGCCAGCGCGGGCGCGGCGCATCAGCTCGGTGTTGGTGGAATCCGTGGCGGACACGATTTCCAGCCGCGCCCCCAACGGCGCCAGCGCCCGTTCGAGCAGCGGGCGCGGCCAGGAAAGCGCCAGGGGAGCCATCATGCTTATTTGCGGCTTTGCCTGTTTTTCTTCTTGGCCCGGCGCGCGGGCGACAGCAGCGTGCCGCGGCAGTTGGGGCTGCCGCACCAGCAGGGGTATTCGGCCTTGAGCGCCTGGGTGAGCGGCGCGTCGATTACCAGCCCGTAGTCGTAATGGAGTTCTTCGCCGGGGGCGATGTCGCGCAGCGCGGCTATGAAGATGCGTCCGCCCTCCTCGTCGGCCTCGCAGTTGGGATCGCACGCATGGTTGATCCAGCGCGCGGAGTTGCCGCCGTACAGCGCGTCGATCACATGCCGGTCATCGATGTGAAAGTAGAACGTGTGGTTGGGCTGGTCTGGGTCGTGCGGGTGGCGGCGCTGCGCTTCTTTCCAGGTGATGATCTCGCCCGTATATTCGATGATGCGCTCGCCCTTGGCGATGGGCCGCGCCGCGAACACGCCTTTGCCGTGCACGCGCGAAGTGCGCACGCGAATGCGCGGGCCGGTTGCGGGGCTGGATGCGGAAGATTTGGCGGCCACGGAATTTCTTTGCTATGTTGAATTCATGCGCACGCGCGGGCGCGCGCGCGAGAAATGACGGATTTTAAAGACATGAAGACACTGGTCATCGCCGAAAAGCCCTCCGTGGCGCAAGACATCGTGCGCGCGCTCACGCCCGCTGCGGGCAAGTTCGACAAGCACGACGAGCATTTCGAGAACGAGCGCTACGTGGTCACCAGCGCCGTGGGGCATCTGGTGGAAATCCAGGCACCGGAGCAGTACGAGGTCAAACGCGGCAAATGGAGCTTCGCGCATCTGCCGGTGATTCCGCCGCACTTCGACTTGAAGCCTGTCGATAAAACCAAAACGCGCCTGAACGCCGTGGTCAGGCAGGCCAAGCGCAAGGACGTGAGCGCGCTCATCAACGCCTGCGACGCGGGGCGCGAGGGCGAGCTGATCTTCCGCCTGATCGAGCAATACGCCGGCGGCGGCAAGCCGCTGGGCAAGCCGGTGCAGCGCCTGTGGCTGCAAAGCATGACGCCGCAGGCCATCCGCGACGGCTTTGCGCAATTGCGCAGCGACGCGCAAATGCAGGGCCTGGCCGACGCGGCGCGCAGCCGCTCGGAGGCCGACTGGCTGGTGGGCATCAACGGCACGCGGGCGATGACGGCCTTCAACTCGCGCGACGGCGGGTTCTTCCTGACCACCGTCGGGCGCGTGCAAACGCCCACGCTGGCCATCGTGGTCGAGCGCGAGGAGCAGATCAAAAAACATGTGGCCCGCGACTATTGGGAAATCCACGCCACCTTTCTGGCCCAGGCGGGCGCGTATGCGGGCAAATGGTTCGATTCCGGCTGGAAAAAAGACCCGCAGGATGCCGAGAAAAAATCCGACCGCGTGTGGGACGAGCGCGCCGCGCTGGCGATTGCCGCCGCCGTGCGCGGGCAAGCCTGCACGGTGCGCGAGGAAAGCAAGCCCGCCACGCAGGCCAGCCCGCCGCTGTTTGACCTGACCAGCCTGCAACGCGAGGCCAACGGGCGCTTCGGCTTTTCGGCCAAGACCACACTGGCGCTGGCGCAAAGCCTGTACGAGCGCCACAAGGCGTTGACCTACCCGCGTACCGATTCGCGCCACCTGCCCGAAGACTATCTGAGCGTAGCGCGCAAAACCTGCGAGATGCTGGCCGCAAGCCACTTGGCGCACCTGGCGCCGTGGGCGCGGCAGGCCGTCGCGCAGGGCTACGTCAAACCCACGCGGCGCATCTTCGACAACAGCAAGGTCTCCGACCACTTCGCCATCATTCCCACGCTGCAAGCGCCTAGCGCGCTATCGGATGCGGAGCAAAAGCTCTACGATCTGGTGGCGCGCCGCTTTCTTGCGGTGTTCTATCCGAGCGCCGAGTTTCGCGTGACCACACGCATCACCACCGCCACGCACCAGGGAAAGAGCTATCCCTTCCAAAGCAACGGCAAGGTGCTGATCCAACCCGGCTGGCTGGCCATCTACGGCAAGGAAGCCGCCACACAGGACGACGAAAAAGACGGCAAAACCCTCACCCCCGTGCAGCCCGGCGAGCAGGTGCGCAACGAAAGCGCCGAGGCGCGCGCCCTGCAAACCCGCCCGCCCGCGCGCTACTCGGAAGCCACGCTGCTGGGCGCGATGGAAGGCGCGGGCAAGTGGATCGAAGACGACGAACTGCGCGAGGCCATGCAGGAAAAAGGCCTGGGCACCCCCGCCACGCGCGCGGCCATCCTCGAAGGGCTGATTGGCGAAAAATACATGCTGCGCGAAGGGCGCGAATTGATCCCGACGGCCAAGGCCTTCCAGCTCATGACGCTGCTGCGCGGCCTGCAAGTGGAAGAACTCACGCGCCCCGAACTCACCGGCGAATGGGAATACAAACTGGCGCAAATGGAGCACGGGCGTTTGAGCCGCGCTGCTTTCATGCGCGAGATTGCCGCCATGACCGAGCGCGTCGTCAAAAAAGCCAAGGAATACGACCACGACAGCGTGCCCGGCGACTACGCCACGCTGGCAGCCCCATGCCCCAACTGCGGCGGCGTGGTGCAGGAAAACTACCGCCGCTACGCCTGCACCGGCCAGGATGGCAAAAGCGAAGGCTGCGGCTTTTCCTTCACCAAAACACCCGGCGGGCGCACCTTCTCACCCGAAGAAGCCGGGCAGTTTCTGCTGGACAAGCGCATCGGCCCACTGGAAGGCTTTCGCAGCAAGGCCGGCTGGCCCTTCGTGGCCGAACTGGCGCTGGCGCGCGAGGGCGAAAGCGGGCACTACAAACTGGAATTCGATTTCGGCGACGATGCACGCGCCGGGCAAGACGGTGAAGTTGTCGATCTGTCCCATCAAGCCAGCCTGGGCACCTGCCCCAAATGCGGCGCTGCCGTCAAGCTGCTGGGCAAAAGCTACCTGTGCGAGCGCAGCGTGCCCACCGCCGCGCACCCGCAACCGGCGTGCGACTTCAAAACCGGCCAGATCATCCTGCAACAAAGCATCGACGCAGCGCAATTGCACAAGCTCCTGACCGAAGGCCGCACCGACGTGCTGGAAGGCTTCATCAGCCAGCGCACGCGCCGCCCCTTCAAGGCGCGGCTAGCGTGGAGCGCGGATGAAGGCAAAGTCATTTTCGCGTTCGAGCCGCGCGAAGGCGCGCGCAAATACCCGGCGCGCAAAACCACTGCCACCACAAAATCAGTAGCTGCATCCCAAGACGTAACAAGGGAAAAACCCAAAAAAGACATAAAGAAACCAGCCGCCGCGAAAGCCGCGCCCAAACACGCCACCGCCAGCAAAACCCCGCGCGCCGGCAGCCTGCAACCGAGCGCCGCGCTGGCCGCCGTCATCGGCCCCGGCCCGTTCGGGCGCGGCCAAGTCATGCAAAAACTCTGGGACTACATCAAAACCCACGGCCTGCAAGACCCCAAGGACAAGCGCACCATCCTCGCCGACGCCAAACTGCGCCCGCTATTCGACGCCGACAGCGTCGGTATGTTCAAGCTGGCGGGCATCGCGGGGCGGCATTTGAAGGGTTAAAGGAGATATTCCCATGTCCACCACTGTTCGCTACGAAGTGCGCGACCGGGTCGCCGAAATCCTGCTGGACAGCCCGCCCGTCAACGCCCTGAACGGCGGCATCCTCGACGCCCTGCTGCAAGCCTTGCGCCGCGCCGCGCGGGATGATGGCGTGCGCGCCGTCATTCTGGGCAGCGCCGTGCCGGGGCGCTTTTGCGCCGGGCTGCAACTGGACGCGCTGCGCGGCGCGCCGCCCACGCACTTTTACACGCTGGTGGACAAGCTGTACAACGAACTGTGCGACGTGCAATTTCACCTGGGCAAACCGTCCATCGCGGCGGTGGGCGGTACGGCGCGCGGCGGCGGCATGACGCTGGCCATCCAGTGCGATCTGATCGTTGCCGCCGATACCGCCACCTTCGGCTACCCGGAAATCGACGTGGGGCTGATCCCAGCCATCCACTACACGCACCTGCCGCGCATCGTCGGCCGCCATCGCGCCTTCGATCTGCTGTTTACCGGGCGCACTTTCGACGCCGCCGAAGCCCTGTCGCTGGGACTGGCGAGCCGGGTCCCGCCGGAGCGCGAATTGATGGATCAGGCGCGTGCGCTGGCACAAACCCTGTGCGCCAAATCGCCGGAGATCGTGCGCCTGGGCCGCATGGCTTTCATGCGCGCCAACGACGGCGACTACCGGCGCGGTATCGCCAGCGCGGTCGAATGTTTCGGCAACATCGCCGCCACCGACTCCGCCAAAGAAGGCATCGCCGCTTTCGTCGAAAAACGCAAACCGCGCTGGCGGCAAGTAGAGTGACCACATGACCGAAACGCCGTTCGATCCGAGGCAACACCGCCTGCTTACGCAGCAGCGTTATTTCGAGGATTTCACGCTAGGCGAGCGTTTTGCGCTGCCTTCGCGCACGATGACCGACGCGCTGTTTGCCGCCTTCCAGCTTGCCAGCGGTGACAATCATCCGGTGCATTACGACGTGGAATACTGCCGCGCGCGGGGTATGCCGCACATGCTGGCGCACGGCTTTCAGGTGCTGATCCAGACCGCTGCGGGCGCGGGGTTGTTTCCGCACATGGTGGAAGAGTCGCTGAAAGGATTCATCGAGCAACGCAGCCGCTTTGTGCATCCCGTGTTCGTGGGCGACACGCTGTACGCAGCGCTCGAAGTGAGCGAACTCAAGCCCAACCGCACCACCGGCGTGCTGACCCTGCGTTCGACCGTGCACAACCAGCGCGGTACGCTGGTGCTCGAAGGTGTGCAGCGTTACCTGCTGCGCAAGCGCCAGCCCGGTTGAGATTGGGCGCCGGGCGTTTTGCGTTGAGCGCGAAAATCTTTTACGCTCCACACTCAACGCCAAACGTTCAACCTTGTTCTTCCCCCATGCCCCAATGCTGTTCAGTTAACCCGCCTCAATTCGTCGTTCCCGCGAAGGCGGGAATCCAGTGGGCCTTGGGTATCTCCGGGTGGTGGATACGCCGTCTGGATTCCCGCTTGCGCGGGAGTGGCGAAATCATGGGGTCGTGCGCTTATAGCGGCTCCCAAAATTTTTCAGACGCGAAGACAAGCCGCAGGCAGTACGAGTAGTACGGCAAGGCGAAGGCGACAAAGTATGAGAATTTTTGAGAACCGCGATAACTGAACCGTATCGCACCATGCCCGTTCAACCCGCCCCACCCGCCGCGCGCCTTGCCTGGCTGATGCTGCTCGCGCTGGCGAGCGCCTTCATGCTCAGTCAGGCGTTTCGCACGTTGGCAGCCATCATGGGGCCGTCGCTGGCGCAGGAGCTGGGGCTGTCCAAGCAGCGGCTGGGGCTGTGGTCGGCCACGTTTCACTTCGCCTTCGGACTGATGCAGTTGCTGTTTGGCGTGTCGATCGACCTGTGGGGCGTGCGCCGCACCATTTTGGCGGCCTTTCCGGTAGCGGTGCTGGGCGCGCTGGTGTCGGCGCTGGCGCCCGGCTACCCGGCGCTACTGATCGGGCAGGCCATGATCGGCGCGGGCTGTGCGCCGGCCTTTCTGGTGTGCACGGTGTTCATCGCACGGCATTTCAGGGCCGAGCGTTTCACTGCCACATCGGGCATGGTAATGAGCCTGAGCGGCCTGGGCATTCTGCTCACCGCCACGCCGCTGGCGGCGCTGATTGAAGCCACCTCTTGGCGCTGGTCTTACGCGGCGCTGGCGCTGTTGGGCGTGCTCGCGTGGACGGCCATTTTCCTGCGCGTGCATGAAACGGCCCCGCCGCCAGCGCACGCGCGCCAAAGCGCGCGGCAGGCGCTGGCCGGGCTGCTGCAATTGTTCAGACTGCCGCAAACCGCCGGACTGGTGGCTTACGCGGCGGTAGCCTACGCCGGCTTCATCACCTTGCGCGGCCTGTGGCTGGGGCCGGTGCTGATCGAGCGGCACGGCCTCACGCTGCTGCAAAGCGGCAACGTGGCCCTGCTGGTCACGCTCGGCAATTTGGTCAGCCCGGCGCTGTTTGGCCGCATCAGCCCGCACGGCCCGCGCCGCGCGCGCTGGATGCTGGCCTGCGCGCTGCTGGCCGCCGCGCTGCTGCTAGGCATGGCCGTGGCGCGCAGCCTGTGGCTGGACATGACGCTGCCCTTCGTTTATGGCGCGATCTCCGGCTACGGCATCATGCAATACGGCTATGTGCATGAAGCCTACCCGGAGGCGATGCGCGGGCGCGCCCTTGCACTGCTGACCATGGCGATGTTTCTGGGCGTCTCGCTCATGCAGTGGGCCAGCGGACTGGCCGCCGGCGCCGCCCAATCGCTCGGGCTGGAACCCACTGCCGGCGCGCTCGCCACCATGAGCCTGATGCTGGCCGCCGGCGGCATCGCCTTCGCCCTGCTGCCGCGCGCGAGCGTGCGCGCAGAGTCATGAATTGCTGGTGCATTCCATGCCCCGGCCGCCATGAAAGTGGTTTTGGTTCAAGTGTTGACACTTCTATTCGTGGCAGGCGCTGCCTTGTAGGGGCGAAAAATTTTTCGCCCTGCAGCGCCTCATTCAAGGCGCCACGCTCTTTCGCTACGGAGAGGGCGAAAAATTTTTCGCCCCTACAACCGGTGGCTTTCTTTTCCTTGTCACTGGTAGTAAAAAGGGCATCAACTGGATAAAAAACGCTCTAAAGAACGCGCGGCAAATCGACGCGGCGGCGGAGGGGTAAGAGCCGGTTCACGCCGTGAACTTGCGCGCGTCGTGCCGGCGCGCACGGCAACGCAGCATCCAGAGCATCGACCGCGCGATGAGCAGCGCGCCCGCGGTGGGCGAATCACGATGACCCGGGACGATGGGCCGCGGCATGGAAAAGGGGCGCGACAGAGGACGGATGAGCGACGCTTGCATGAAATCCTCGAACGATGTGCGCCGCCACGCGGCGCGTGGCTGCACTGTGGCAAGGCGATACGAAGCGCCAAGGAAGTGTTTTTGAAGCGCCGCCGCCTTGATGTGAAGCCTGCGTGAAGTTTTGGCGCGCGGGCGTTTCATACGGGCTTCACCCTCGCGCGCGAGCATGGGCGCTTCACCCATGACGCGAAGGAGAACGACCATGTTTGCATCCCTGCGCCAGCCGGCGCTCATGAAGGCGCTGATGCTGCTGCTCATCACCGTGCTTTTGTGCATTCCGCTCGGCCTGATTCAGAGCCTGACCGCCGAGCGCGGCGGCAGCCAGGTTCAGGCGAGCCAGGAACTCGCGCAGACCTACACCGGCGCGCAAATGCTGATCGGCCCCGTGTTGGCCGTGCCCTACACGGAAAGCTGGGAAGAAGCGCAGCGCGACTACAAGGGCGACGTGATCGGCGCGGTCCGGCACAACCGGGACGGCGTGCATCTGGTTTTCCCCGACACGCTCGATCTGGACGGGCGCATGACGCCGCAGACGCGCTACCGGGGCATTTTCAGCATTCTCTTTTACCGGCTCGAAGGCACGCTGCGCGGACGCTTTGCCGCGTTCGACGCCGGCGCCATTGCCCACAGCGAGCGCGATTCGCGTATCGAGGTGAAAACGCCCTACGTGGCGCTGCGTCTGAGCGATTTGCGCGGGCTGGAAGGCTCGCCCATCTTGAGTCTGGGCGGTGAAAAACTGCGCTTTGCGCAAGGCACGCCGGGTCTGCCCGGCGCAGGCTGGCCCGCCAGCGGCATCCACGCGCCGCTAACAGGCGCCGCGCTGGCGCAATGGCGCGCCGGTCATGAGATGAATTTCGACTTGCCGCTGACAGTAACCGGGCAAGAGCGGTTCTCGCTTGCGCCAGTGGCCGGTGAAACCACGGCGCACCTTCAATCGCCCTGGCCCGATCCTAGCTTTGGCGGCAGCTTTCTGGCTTCGCAGCGCACAGTGAGCGCGCAGGGTTTCGATGCGCGCTGGCGCGTGTCCTCGCTGGTGAGTAGCGCGCGCGAGCAGGTGCGCGCCCAGGCATTTGGCAGCGCCATGCGCTCGGATGCGGGCGTGCAAACGCTGGACGTGGCGCTGGCGCAGCCGCTCAATGTTTATGCCATGTCCACCCGCGCCGCCAAGTACGGCGCGCTGTTCATCGGCCTGGTGCTGCTGACGGCCTTCCTGTTCGAGCTGTTCAAAAAGCTGCGCCTGCACCCGCTGCAATACGCGCTGGTGGGGCTGTCAATCGCCCTGTTCTTCCTACTGCTGGTGGCGCTGTCGGAAAAAATCGTCTTTTGGCAGGCCTACGCCGCTGCCGCCAGCGCCAGCGTGACGCTGCTGGCAGTCTATTTCAGCGCCGTGCTGCGCGGCTGGCGGCGCGGGGCGTCCCTGGGCGGCTTCGTGGCGGCGCTCTACGCGGCGCTGTACGGATTGCTGGCCTCCGAAGACAACGCGCTGCTGCTCGGCTCGCTGCTGGTATTCGGTATGCTGGCCGCGCTGATGCTCATGACGCGCAAGGTGGATTGGTATGCGTTGAGGTGAGTTTTCGCGCAGGCTTTGTTCTGCGTTGTACCCACTCGTGCGCGCGGCGTATGTCCTCGTGTACCTCGGCGGCCACGGCCTTGCCCGCGCCAGCCAGCGGAATGCCTTGGCTGAACAGCGGCGTCAACATCCCGGCCAGCGGCTTGCCTGTCTGCGCGGGAATGGCGGCTTGAAACGCTTTTTAAATGAACTGTTTTGCCCTTATTCCGGCAGCCGCCCGTCTGGGACAATCGCCGGGATCGGTCCCACTTCAATCACCCAAACCCATGTCTTCTCCCGTTGCCGACCACCTTGCCATCGCCGCGCAGTATGCGCTGCCCAAACGCGTGCTGACGCAAATGGCCGGGCGCTTTGCCCGTGCGCGGCTGGGCTGGCTCACGCACGCGGCGATTGCGCGCTTTGTGGCCCGCTACGGAGTGGACATGAGCGAAGCCGCCGAGCCGGGCATTGCCAGTTACGCCAGTTTCAACGATTTTTTTGCACGCGCTCTGCGCCCGGATGCGCGCCCGCTGGCCGCGGCCGATTACATCTGCCCGGTAGATGGCGCGATCAGCCAGTTCGGGGCTATCGAGGGCGGGCAGATTTTTCAGGCCAAGGGCCATTTTTTCAGCACGCTCGCGCTGCTGGCGGGCGATGCGCCGCTGGCGGCCCGGTTCGAGGGCGGACAGTTCGCCACGCTGTATTTAAGCCCGCGCGACTATCACCGCATTCACATGCCTTGCGCGGGGCGGCTGGCGCGCATGGTGTATGTGCCGGGTGAATTGTTTTCGGTCAATCCCGTCACGGCGCGCGGGGTGCCGGGGCTGTTCGCGCGCAATGAGCGCGTGGTCTGCCTGTTCGAGACCATGCGCGGCCCGCTGGCACTGGTGCTGGTGGGCGCGACCATCGTCGGCAGCATGGCGACAGTGTGGCATGGCGTGGTGAACCCGCCGCGCACGGGCCAGGTGCGCGTTTTCGACTACGCTTATGCTCCGCCCGTAGAACTGGCGCAAGGCGCGGAGATGGGGCGCTTCCTGCTCGGCTCCACCGTGGTGCTGCTGTGGCCGCGGGGCGCGCTGCACTTCAACCCCGATTGGCGCGCCGGCCTAGGCGTGCGCATGGGGCAGGCGCTGGGGATGAGTCTTGCCAGCGTTACCAGCGATCCCTGAGTGTGGTGTAGGCGTTCCGGTCGTAGTTGTCGCTGGCGAACATGCGCTGCGCCGCCGGCGTGAAGTACAGGCTGTCGGCAAACAGGTATTGGGCCGGGTCGGCGCCGCTCACCAGGGTGCTGGACGTGCAGGTGGTGGCGTCCGGCGTGGTGCAGACCGGATCATTCACATTGCTGACGTATTTCCCGTTATAGACGAGGTTGAAGAACAGCGCCGGGTCCACAAACAACACGTTGTTGCCCAGCTTGACGATGGCCTGCTTCAGCGCGGTGTTGTAGGCATCCGTGAGATCTTTGATGGCCTTGTCCTGGTTCAGCGCGCGCCCCCAAGGGGAAATGCCCAGGTCATAGACCCCGGCCACCACCACATACTTGGCGCCGGCATTGACCAGCCGGTTCACCTGCCCGCCCAGCGCCGCGCCGGCGGCCTGAACGGTGCGCGTGGTGTCGCTGCTGATGCCGGTGGCGGCCACGGCATCCACGATATCGGCGATGCCGCCGCCCACCAGCACGATGTCGGTATCGGCAAAGGTCACGCGAGCCAGCATCGTGTCGATCTGGCTTTGCACGCTGGGCGCGTTGGCGCCGCTGGTGGTATCGGGCGTGGCCACGTGCGCATAGCCCTGGGCGTAGCTCCAGCCGCCCTCGGTGGAAGACGTGAGCGTCAGCCCGTAGTTGGCGGCCAGTTGCTGCGTCCAGTTGAGCGTGCCGTCGTTGATGGTGAAGCGGTAGCCGTTTTGCCCCACGTCGGCAAAGCCGTCGCCCACCGAAATGAAGCGGGCGGGCTTGATGGCGCGGTACACCGAGCTCGAACCACAGGCCGGCAGCAAAACCGCTCCACCGCAAACCAGCGCCAGCGCGGCGCGGCGCGTCCAAACTGAAATCATGACTTGACTCTCCATACAGTGGGGTAAGTTTAGCGTTGAGCGTTGAGCGTTTTGCGAGAGAACCGTCTTTTCCAGTTGCGCCTTGCACGCTCAACGCTCAACTTTTTGCGGGGACAGCGTGGGGCATGCCGGTTTTGCCTCGCAGCGGCTGGCGGCGACGGGGTTTTCCTGTTGCGGCGCGGCGCTTGCGCCGGGCGGCGGCGGGCCGCCGCTTTGCGCGCGCGCATGAGCCTGTTCGGTCATCTTGCCGATGTCGATGCCAAGGGCTTGCATCAAGACGCACAGCATGGGCGGGGTTCCTTTGCGGCGGGGGCGGGCTTTCTGCCGGTGACTGCGGATGGTAAAGCGAAACTTTCAACCACTGGCCGCCGCGCGCTCCAGGCGGTCGCGCACGCCGTCCCAGGCCGGGTCGCCTGCGGGCGGGGTTTCGACCCAGATCAGCTTGACCCCGGCGGCGTCGAATTGCCGCAGCACGGCAAAAAGCTGCTGCGCCGCGGCGGCGGCATCGTCCGGCATACGGCGCACGGTGAGCGCAGGCAAGGCCGCCTCCTGCAACGGCGTGCGCGCCCAAACCGCGATGGGGGCCGTCCGATCGCCCAGAATGCCCAGCGCGGCGCGCAGTTGGGCGGCGTCCATCAGGCGCAATTTGGCGTTGGGAGCGTAATGGGTCAAAAGCGTTCCAGGCGCTTGTGGAGCGGCGGTGTGAAGCTCATCTTTCGATAGCAAGCGGCAGCCCGCGGCGGATTCGATTTCGGCCTTCCCGATCTGCCCTGGCCGCAGCAGCACAGGCGCGCCACGCGTGAGATCGACGATGCTGGACTCGATGCCCACGCTGCACGCGCCGCCGTCGAGCACCAGCCATTCGCTCCCGAACTCAGCGGCCACGTGCGCGGCCGTGGTGGGGCTGACGCGCCCGAAACGGTTGGCGCTGGGCGCGGCCAGCCCGTGCACCCCGCGCGCCGCGCAAGCGGCCAGCAGCGCCTGCGCCACCGGGTGCGCGGGGCTGCGCAGGCCGATGGTCGGGTGGCCGCCCGCCGCCGCTTCCGCCACGCCCGCGCGGCGCGGCAAGATCAATGTCAGCGGGCCGGGCCAGAAGGCGCCGATCAGCTTTTGCGCGGGCGGCGGCATCCCGCAGGCAAAGCGCGCCACGTCCGCGCCACTGGCGACGTGAACGATCAGCGGATGATCGCCCGGCCTGCCCTTGGCGGCAAAAATGCCGCGCACCGCCGCGTCGTTGCAGGCATCGGCGGCAAGGCCATACACGGTTTCAGTAGGCAGGCCGACCAGCTCCCCGCCAGCCAGCGCCAGCGCCGCGCGGGCGATGCTGTCCGGCTGCTGGCCGTCGAGGATCATGGTCTTGCCCCTTGCCCCGCTGCACTTGTGCGCCCTCCCCCGCAAGCGGGGGAGGGCTGGGGTGGGGGCGCACGGCGCTGAAACAAACACGGCATTTGCGATGCGCCGCTGCCCCCATCCCAACCTTCCCCCGCTTGCCGGGGAAGGAGCACAAGCCAAGGCTGCATCAGTAATTTGCCCATATCAAGAATCAGGCTAGCGCCTGTGCCCGCTTGCCGGGAGAGGGGAAAGAAAGGTTAGCGCCTGCGCACCCACGCGGCAATGGCGAGATACGCATCAAAACCCCTCCATCCCCAGCAGCCGCGCCGCCCGCAGCGCCTGGGCGCGCGCCTGGCCGGCGCTGGCGGCGGTGAAAGTCAGGTGCCCCATCTTGCGCCCGCGCCGCGCTTCGATCTTGCCGTACAGGTGCAGGTGCGCGCCGGGCAGGGCGAGCACGGCAGGCCAGGGCGGGGAGCGCGGCGCGCCGGCGGCATCCAGCCACAGATCGCCCAGCAGATTGAGCATCACGGCGGCGCTGTGCTGGCGCGGCGGCGCCAGCGGCAGGCCGGCCAGCGTGCGCACCTGCAAATCGAACTGCGAGAGATCGCACGCATCCACCGAATAATGGCCGCTGTTGTGCGGGCGCGGAGCCATTTCATTGACCACCAGCGCGCCGTCTTTTAGCACGAAAAATTCCACGCACAGCACGCCCACGTAGCGCAGCTCGTTTGCTATCACCATAGTAGCTTCTTGCGCTTGCTGCGCCTGGGAAAACGGCACATTTTCTTCATAAACCTCGGTCATGGCCAGAATGCCGCCCTGGTGCAGGTTGCGCTGCACCGGCAGGCTGACCACCTGCCCGTCGCGCCCGCGCGCCACGATCACCGAACACTCCAGCGCCAACGGCAGCAACTGTTCCAGCACGCAGGGCGCGCGGCCCATGCTCTGCCAGGCGGCAGCCAGCCCTGCGCAGTCGTTCACCCGCGCCTGACCCTTGCCGTCGTAGCCCAAGCGCGCGGTTTTCAGAATGCCGGGCAGCAACGCGGCGGGCGCGGCGGCCAAGTCAGCCTCGGTTTCAATGGCCATATACGGCGCGGGTGCCACGCCGCTTTGCGCCGCGCAGCGGGCGAAGTGGGCTTTTTCGAGCAGCCGGTCTTGCGCAATCGCCACCGCCTCGGCGGCGGGCGCAACGAGGCGCGTGCGGGCCAACTCGGCCAGCGCCTGCGCGGGCACGTTCTCGAACTCGGTGGTGATGGCCTGCGCGCACCCGGCCAATTCGGCCAGCGCGGCGGCGTCGCCGTAATCGGCCCGGATATGCCGCTCGCTCACCCGCCCGGCGGGGCTGGCCGGATCGGGATCGAGCACCACCGTGGCATACCCCAGCGCCTGCGCCGCGTGAACGAACATGCGGCCCAGTTGCCCGCCGCCCAGCACGCCCAGCGTGGCGGGGGTGGAGCCGTCCACACTGTCCGGCAAGATCAGAGGCGGGGCGCTCACGCCGCGTCCGCCGCCGGCAGCGTCATCGCCCGCGCCGCCGCCGTCTGCTCGTCGCGGAAGGCTTGCAGCCGCCGCGCCAGTTCGGCGTCCTCGCCAGCCAGCAGCGCCACGGCAAAGAGGGCGGCATTGACGGCGCCGGCCTCGCCGATGGCGAATGTGGCCACCGGAATGCCCTTGGGCATCTGCACGATGCTGTGCAGCGAATCCACGCCCTGCAAGTGGCGGCTGGGCACCGGCACGCCCAGCACCGGCACTGTGGTCTTGGCCGCCAGCATACCGGGCAGGTGGGCCGCGCCGCCCGCGCCGGCGATGATGGCCTTCAGCCCCCGGCTGCGGGCGCTTTCAGCGTAGCGGAACATGTCGTCGGGCATACGGTGGGCCGAGAGCACGCGCGCTTCGTGCGCGATCTCGAACTGCCGCAGAATCTGGACGGCGTGCCGCAGGGTCTCCCAGTCGCTGCCGGAGCCCATGACCACGCCCACGCGGGGATCGGTTGCCATGATGGATATTGCACAATGGGGAATCTCCGATTTTGCCCTCTTATCGCACCATGATCGACGTCACCGTACAAAACTTTGAAACCGAAGTCATCGCCGCCTCGATGCAAATCCCCGTGCTGGCGGACTTCTGGGCCGCCTGGTGCGGCCCCTGCAAGACGCTGGGGCCGGTGCTCGAGCGGCTGGAGGCGGAATACGCCGGGCGCTTCAAACTCGTCAAGATCGACACCGACAAGGAGCAGCAACTGGCCGCCGCCTTCGGCATCCGCAGCATTCCGACCTGCATCCTGCTCAAAAACGGCCAGCCCGTCGATGGCTTTGCCGGCGCGCTGCCGCCCGAACAGGTGCGCCAGTTTCTGGACAAGCACATCCCCAGCGAAGACGCGCTGGCCGCCGATGCCGAGGCGGACGAAGCCCAGGCGCTGCTCCAATCGGGCGACACCGCCGCCGCCCTCGCCAAACTGGCCGCCGCGCTGGCCCAAGACCCCGCCAACGACGACACCCGCCACGAGCTTGCCCGCCTGCAAATCGCCACCGGCGCGCTCCAGCAAGCCGCCGCCACGCTGCAAGAACCCTTGCAACGCCAGCCCCGCCCGCCGCTGCGCTTTACCGCGCTGGCCCAGTGGCTGGACGCCATGCAATTCGCTACGCAAGACGAACGCGGCCGGTGGACGCCCGAACAATTCGACGCCCGCATCGCCCAGAACAAGCGCGACTTCGACACCCGCTTTGCCAAGGCCCAAGTGCTCATGGCCCAGGGCGAATGGACCGCCGCCATGGACGAATTGCTGGAAATCATCCTGCGCGACAAAAAGTGGAACGACGAAGCCGCCCGCAAAACCTGCGTCGCTATCCTCGAACTGCTCGCCCCCCCGCCGCCGCGTGCCGCCGCCATCGCTGGCAAAAGCGCCGGCAGCATCGAACTGACTGGCAAAGCCGCTAGGCAGGAAGACCCGCAAGCGGCGCTGATCTCCAGCTACCGGCGCAAGTTGAGCATGGCGCTGAATTGAGGTTGCGTTTTTCACCTTCCCCCGCGTGCGGGTGAGGGAGCGCAAGCGCGGACAGGGCGATCGCACCAAGAGACAAAAGGAAAGTAGGGGCGAAAAATTTTTCGCCCTTGCGCTCAAAAGAGCGACGGCGCTGGCAAGGAGACGCTGCAGGGCGAAAGATTTTTCGCCCCTACGAAGGCACGGGAGTCATTCGCCGCATCGAAATCCAACGGGTGATTTGAATGAAATTCAGATACGCTCGCCCTGCAAGCGCGGAAGAAAAGCCACAAAATTCATAGCTTACTGCCAACGTAATATATTATTTTATAGTCAATCCAACAAATAATTAGACGCCACGATCATCTCCTCCAGCGCACCGCCAACTTTGCGCCAGCGGCGCTTGAGGTTGGCCCAGAGCTTTTCAAGGGGGTTGAGATCAGCACTGTAGGGCGGCAAGTACAACAGTTGACAGCCAGCGCGCTCCACTAATTGGCACGTCTGCTGTGACTTGTGAAAGCTGGCGTTGTCCAGCACAAGCACACTGCCAGGGAGCAACTGCG
>JAIRVJ010000144.1 GCA_031253955.1 Burkholderiaceae bacterium
TGTCATGACGTGGCTGCGTGCGGACGGATGCTGGAAAGCCCGGCAAACGCCAAGGCCATGGTAGGCGCGATTGGACTCGAACCAACGACCCCCACCATGTCAAGGTGGTGCTCTAACCAGCTGAGCTACGCGCCTGGGAGATTCGAGGGGGCGAAGTGTAGCAGACGTTACAACTTCTCCGGCGCGAGCGCCGCGACCAGCACGGTTTGAGGCTGGCCGCCGCGCCGGTGCCCGCGCAGCCACCACACCGCGCCTTTGCGCATGGCGCATTCGCCGGCGGGCAGGCCCAGCAGTTGCGCCGCCGCCTGCCCCAGCGCGGGCTGATGGCCGACGATGAGCACCGGCACACGCGCGCCGGGCCAGCCGGCCAGGCGCAGCAGATCGTCCGCCGCCGCGCCGGGGCACAGCCCTTCGTGCAGCCGGTATGGGCGGCCCAGCGCATCGGCGGTCTGCACGGCGCGCAGAGCGGGGCTGGCAAGGATGCGCGTGCGTTCGGGCAGTTGCCGGTTCAGCCACGCGGCCATGCGCGCGGCCTGCCGCTCGCCCTGGGGCGTGAGCGGGCGCTGAAGGTCGCTCATCGCGCCCGCGGCTTCCCGCGCCTGGGCATGGCGCCAAAGAATCAGGTCCATGGGTTCGTCCCGCGGCAGTTCATCGATCCACCCCCAGGCTGCGGTAGAACGCCACCACCACGGGGTCGGTGCGCACGTCGCGCATCGAGATGGGCCGCGCCAGGGTGATGCCCTCCAGCGTTCGGGCGCGCGACAGGGCTACGTAGGTCTGGCCTTCGGCGAAAGCGCCGCGGCCCAGGTCCAGCGTCAGCGCATCCAGCGTCAACCCTTGCGATTTGTGGATGGTCACGGCCCACCCCAGCGCGAGCGGAAACTGCTCGAAAGCGCCGACCACTTCCTGCTCGATCCTCTTGGTCTCGTAGTCGTAAACGTATTTGTATTTGCGCCAGGTCGCCTTGCCCACCACCACCACGTTGCCAGTGCCTGCCTTGCGCACGCGGATGTGGTCGGCCTCCAGCCCCGCCACCTCGCCCAGATCGCCGTTGATCCAGTCGGGCTTGCGGTTTTGCAGAAAGATCACCCTGGCGCCGGCTTTGAGTTCCAGCCGGTCGGGAACCGGCAGCTTCCATTTTTCGACGGGCACATCGCCGCTCACCGCCGCCTCGTACAGGCGCGCGTCGCCCGGCAGGCTGTCCAGCTCGCGGCTGTTGATGGTGCGCGCCGCCTGGTTGGTGGGTGCCAGGTAGATGCCGGCGGGCGCATTGGCCGGTCTGTCGCGCCAGCAGCGGCGGTTGAACAGCGCCACCGCATCGCGGTGCTCCTGGCCCAGGCGAATGCGGTGGAGCGCGCCGATGAATTCCTCGTCCGCCTGCCGCCGCACCCTGGTCAGATTCACCGGAACGATCGGCTGCTGCTTGAACACATCGGCGGAGAAAAAGTAGCGCGTCTTGTAGCGGTGCGAGAAGTAAACCGATTCCTCCTGCGAAGCCACCACGGGCGGCAGTTGCAGCAGATCGCCGACCAAGACCACGGGCACGCCGCCAAAGGGCAAGTCGCTGCGCCGCGCGCTTTGGAGGATGTGGCTCATGGTGTCCACGATGTTGGGCGGCACCATCGAAACCTCATCGACCACCAGATACCTGATGTTTTCCAGCACCAGCCGCACCCTGGCCGTGGCCGGGTGGCTTTCGCTGGGGTCGATCAGGCGCGGGGGCAGACCGAAAAAGGAATGGATGGTCTCGCCCTGCGCGGTAATCGCGGCAATCGCCGTCGGCGCGACCACGGCGCACGAATCGAGCTTGCCGCGCAGCCACTGAATCAGCGTCGATTTGCCGGTGCCCGCCTTGCCGGTCACGAAGATCGCTGGGCAACCCTCCCGCATCGCCTGCAGGACGAATTCATACTCCGGCAGCACCTCCACGTCCGGCGCCGGCTGCGCAAACGTGCTGAACTTGCGCCGCTTCCTGCGCCCCCGCTCCGGGATGATGCCTGCTTCCACCGCGGAAAAATCGCGCGGGCAGGGCTTGCCCGCATCCTCTTCGGGGATGTGGCTGGCGGGCTTGGCGGCGGTGTCCGGGAGATTCATGGCGGTCAATGATGCCGCAGTCCGGGGCGACAATAGCACGCCATGCCCGCCGCGCCGCACCTGCTCCAGCCGCACCCCGCCACGCCCTGCGCGGCGGTGGATTCGGTCGGCGTGACGGTGGCTCTCGATCCCGCCAGCGGCCTGGCGCGCTTGAGCTTTGCGTTGGCGGGCGATTTGGCGCGGCTGTACATTCCCGATGCGGCGGCGCAGCCCGGCCCTGCCGGCGGCTTGTGGCGGCATACCTGTTTTGAAGCCTTCATCGGCCCCCTTGACGCGCCCGATTACCGCGAGTTCAACTTTGCGCCTTCGGGCCACTGGGCAGCCTGCGCTTTCAGCGCCGAGCGCGTGCCCGCACCTGCATCCATGCACATAACCGCGCCGCGCATCGCCTGCCGGCGCGATGCGCGGATGCTCACGCTCGAAGCCCTGCTGCCTCTGTCCGCCCTGACTACGTCCAGCGGCCCGCTGCGCTTGGGCTTGACGACAGTCATCGAAACGGCGGATGGCGCGTTGAGCTACTGGGCGCTCTCGCA
>JAIRVJ010000113.1 GCA_031253955.1 Burkholderiaceae bacterium
CGGTTGAGCAAGCCCTTGCCGGTCACGCAGGTGAGCAGCCAGGTGAGTTCGGGGATTTCGGGAATGTCCGACTGGCGGTAGAACGTGACGTGATCCGCATCCAGCCCCGCCGCCAGCCAGCTTGCGGCAATTTCCAGCGTGGATCGCTGCGTGCGCGCCGGATCGTGCGCCTTGATGAGGCTGTGCAGATCGGCCAGAAAAAAGAAACTCTCGATCCCCGGCGTGCGGCTGGCCGCCACCGCCGGGCGAATCGCGCCCACGTAATTGCCCAGATGCGGCGTGCCCGATGGGGTGATGCCGGTGAGAACGCGCAGAGCTTGGGTCATGGATTGATGCGGCGGGAATTTTCAAAACCAGGGAAGCAGAATTTTCAGCGGCGGCAACAGCGCGATCAGAAGGGTGCGGATGGCCGATACCAGCGGGTACATCCACAGGTTACCGAGAACGCCGGTGACGAGCAGCGCCGCCGCGATCCAAATGCCCCAAGGCTCGATGCGGCTGACGGCAATGGCGGCATTGCGCGGCAGCAGGCCGACCAGAACGCGCCCGCCGTCCAGCGGCGGCAGCGGAAACAGGTTCAACGCGAACAGCATCAGGTTCACCATCGTGCCAATGCCGCACATGCCAAGGAAGAAATGCACCATCGCGCCCGCGCCATACAGCGGCAAGAGCAGCACGCCCGCAATGCCCCACAGCAGCGCCTGAATCAGGTTGGACACCGGGCCGGCCAGCGCCACCCAGATCATGTCGCGCTTGGGGTTGCGCAGGCGGCCGAAATTCACCGGCACCGGCTTGGCGTAGCCGAACGCAAAGCCCGTGCTGAAGTACAGAATCAGCGGCAATAGGACAGTGCCCACCGGGTCGATATGCTTGAGCGGATTGAGCGTGACCCGCCCCATCGCGGCGGCTGTGTTGTCGCCGAAGTGGCGCGCCACGTAACCATGCGCCGCCTCGTGGACGGCAATGGCAAGCACAAAGACAATGAGGCTCTGGATGATGCTGGCAATGGAATTCACCGGGCGATTGTCTCAGAGCCATTCTCCGGATCCCGCAGAGAGTCAATTTTTTAAGCAAAATCTGCTTGAAACCAAGGAAAATTATGGACGAGCAGCTATTTTTTTGGAAGCTGCTTGCTCCCTGTCTCACCATTGCCACACAACTTCCCCTTCGTCATTCCCGCTTGCGCGGGAACGACGAAGGGGGCGCGCGGCGTATGTGGGCCGGTTCCATGGCGCAAGCCGGCTACGCGGCACTGCATCAGTCTCTCCCCAACGCCTCTGCGGGGACAAGCCTCAGAGTGGGAAGGAGCAAACGCTCAACGCCCGACGTGTATGCGATGCCCAAAAAAAACCCTTCCCCCGCGAACGGGAGAAGGGAGAAAGAAACAACGCCGCGTCAGCCGTTTCGGACTGGCGTTGCGTTGTCCAGGGCCAACTTGAAAATTCGGGGTGCGCGTTCCTGAAGTTGGGTCAATAGAACAACGGCACGATGCGCCGCAGGCCGAGCGCGATCAGCACCAAGGCGGCGGCGCGCAGCAGCCACGGAGCGAGCCAGTCGCGTTCTTCGCGCAGCGCCTTGCCCATGCGGCCGGCCAGCGGCACGAGCAGCAGCATGGGCGTCAACGTGGCGCCAAGACCGAAAACCAGGCCGAAACCCGCGCCGCGCAGCGGCTCGCCCGCCTGAGCCGCCACGGCCAGCAGTGAGGCCAGCGGCGTGCAGGGCGTGAGCGCCAGCGCGGCACCCATGAGGAAAGGCGGCGCGGCATCGCGCGGGCGGCCCCAGTGGATGATTTGCTCTGCAGGGGCAGCGGGACGGGCGCAGCCCGCCGGACGCTTGCCCGCAAGCAGCCACAAACCCGCGAAAACACTTGCCCCGCCGATTGCCAAACTGCCCCAGATACCGCCCAGCGCATTGGCCAGGCCCATGCCGGCCATGCCCGCGAACAAGGCCAGCAGCGTGTAAGCCAGCACGCGGCCGGCCAGAAAGCTCAGCGTGTGGCGCAAGGCTTCGGGCCAGCCGCTGGCCCGGCCCAGCGCCCATGTGCCGATGAAAGGCAGGCAGGTGACTGAGCAGGCCGTCAGCCCCATCGAGGCGCCCAGCAGCCCGACCGTCCACAGCCCGACGCCCGTCGTCATTTCAGGCATCGCTTGGCCCCTTGGCCGCGAGCTTCACGGCGCCGTCCGGCGTTTCGCCGCGCACGCGCGCCTTGCAGTAGCCGCGGCTGGAGCGGAACAGCGTCACATTCGCCCATTTGATGCTGATCACGCCGTCTTGCGGGCAGTATTCGGCGCAGCGTCCGCACAGGGTGCAGTCTTCGCTATAGGCTTTCCTGCCTTCGGCCTGTGAGATTTCGGGAATGTCCATCGGGCAGGCGGTAGTGCACATGCGGCAATTGCCGCAACTGGCGCGCGAGGGTTTGACCAAACGGGCTGGCGACAGACGCTGAAAAATAGCGTTGAAGGCCAGCAACGGGCAGATGCGGCAAAACGGCTGGCGCAGCGCCAGCGCGCCGACGAGCACAAACCCGAACAGCCAGTTGGCCGCCGCGCCCAGCCCGAAGGACCAGCCGTCGCCCAGGTTCAACGCCAGTTGGTCGGCTCTTCCGGTCAGCAGCGTGGTGGCGATGCGCGCCGGGCAAACGTCGCAATAGGGGTTGCCCAAAGAATGCGGCGTGACCCCCAGCCCGGTCAGCAGGGGCAGCAGAAAAACCAGCCCGGCCAGAATCAGCCACTTGACGGGGCGCAGGCGCGCGGGCGGCCCAAGATCGCCCGGCGCGACGCGGCGCAGACCAATGCCAAAGCGCCGCCCGATCCGCCCGGTCAGCTCCTGCAACGTTCCGAGCGGGCAGACCCAGCCGCAAAACGCCTTGCCGAGCACGAAAAAGAAGGCGAAAAAAGTCACCAGCGCCAGCAGCAGCGGCAACACCATCGAGAAGGTGATTTCATGCGCCCGCGCGATGGCCATGCCGATCTGGTGATGCAGCATGTGCTGGGAGCGAATCAGCACGCAATAGCCGCCGTTCATCTGGTCGTAGGCGCACGAGAGCGCGGGCAGCGCGCTCGAGAGCTTGTCAGCCATGTAGTGACCGACGAACAGGCTGCCGTAAACGCCGATGAACAGCATCAGCAATTGCACGATCAGGCGCAGCCGCCCAAGGGTTGGGATCAAGTTTTTCAGCATGATTTACTCCTTGTTCGCGCTGCGTTTGCGCCGCTGGCGTAACAGGGGCAGCGCCGACGCCATGCCCAGCACGCCGAAGGCGGCGCCCCAGCCCAGGCTGCGCCCGCGGTCGGCATCCTCGCGGTAACTGAAATTGAAGGTGGTCACGAAGTGCCGCCCGTCGCTCATGTGCTCGGTGCCGAGCACGAATCCGGCGCTCAGCCGCGCGCCGTGGCCGCCGCCCGGCTTGCCGTCGAAATCACGCGGAAACAGCACCGTCGCCATGCCCTGTGCGTCGGTGATGAACGCGCCGCGCGTGCCGTTTTCCGTTTCCATGAACACGCGCTGCCCGGCCAGCGGCTGCCCCTGGTAGCGCACCGTGAAGCCCCACTTCTCGCTTTCGCGGTAGGCGGCGTGTTCGCGCGGCAGGGGCATGGGCACGATTTCGAGTTCGCTGTGCCGCGTGTCAAGCAGGCGGCGCGGCGCGGGGCCGGAAACGCTGGAAAACCACACCGTCGAGGCGACCGCAACGTGCCCTTCCTGTTCGTCGCGCATTTGCACCCAGTGGTAATTGCCCGTTCCGGCATCGACGACTTCGATCTTCGCGCGGCCATCGGCAAGCTGAAATTCGCGCTGACCGCCAGCCGGGCCGAACACCGTGACCGACGGCGCCTGCGCGCCGCGAAGCCGCAGCGACGCCGAGCCGCGATCGTCGTCGTCGCGCCCAACCAGCAGCAGGGGCTGCGCCGTCCAGTCGCTGCGCCCGCCGCCGCCCGCCGGGCGGCCTCCCCCGTGCCCGCCATGCTGCGCCCACAGCGGGCCGGTCATGCCCAGCAGCAGCGCAAAAACAAAGATGAATCGCATGGCTGCCTCCTAACGAAAGTCGTAGCGGTACATGAGAAACAGGGTGCGCGGCATAGCCAGCCTGTAAGTCACTTTTCCATTGGTGTCTTTCTTGGCTTCCATCGCATAGCGCCTGTCGAACAGGTTGTCGGCGTTGAGCGTCAGCGAGTGCCCCTTGCTCCACTGGTAACCCACCGAAAGATTGGTCACCCAGGCCCAGCCGCCGTAGCGTTGCGTGTTGGCGCTGTCCATCCAGTACTTGCCCCAGGTGTTGGTCGAAACCCGCACGCGCCAGCCGCCATCCCGCCAACTGGCAAAAAGACCATATTGGAGGCGGGGCACGAACGGCAGGGCGTTGCCGCTGCGATCCATGTTGACGGTGGTTGACCCGGCCCGCACTGGCTCAGTGAACTCCTTGTAGCGGTAGTCGCTGTAGCTGAAATACCCGCCCGCTTCCCAGGCGGCGCTGAACGCATGGCGGCCCGAAAACTCGAAGCCTTTCTTGCGCGTTTTGCCAGCATTGAAGTAGTTGGTGTAACCGTCGGTGACCTGCTGGATGATGTCTTTCTTGACATCGGTGAGATAAACGCTAGTGTCGAATGACCAGTCGCGCGAGCGCCCCTTCAGGCCGATCTCGTAGTTGGTGGAGGCCGGCGCGTCGAGATCGTGGTTTCTGGATAGCTGGTCGAACGAAGGAATCTGGCTGGCGCGCGCGACCATGCCGAACAGATGCAGCCCCTCGGCCAGCCGGTAGCTCACGGCCAGTTTCGGCGCCGGCAGGTTGAAGGCCTTGCGCGTCTGGGTGGCACCAGCGCCGTCGATATAGCGGCCGCCAGCGTAATCGTACTGGCGATACTGCATGTTGGTATCGTCGTAATTCACCCGGTCGTAGCGCATCCCCGCGTCGATGATCCAGCGTTCGCCGGGCCGCCACGATTCCTGCACGTAAAAGCCTTTCAGCAGCGTGGTCTCGTCGTCGATTTCGGCCAGCGCGCCCTTGTAGTCCGACAGCGTAGACGTGATGCGCCCGCCGGACGTGATGACATCGGCGTACTCGTATTTGCGCGAATCGGGATTGCGTTCCCGCCGCGCGGTCAGGCCGCCCACCAGCGTACCCTGCGCGTGACGCCAGTTCGCCTCAAGATCCGTCCCAAGATTGGAGACCCACCTCTCGGTCTCATTGATCGCCCCGGTAATCGGGTGGTAGGCCTGCCAGGCGTCGTAGTACAGGCGCGGCTTGAGGGTAACGTCGCCGATCTGCTTTTCCAGCCGGGTATTGAAAAACCAGGTTTTGGAATAGCGGCCGCTGTTTTTCCAAGGCTCCGAGGTATCGGTCTGACGCCCGGTCTGCCTGAAGCGGGCGTACCCGGCGTCATTGACTGCGCCCGGCAAGTGGGAATTGGCCTCGGAGTACGAAATCTCGCTTTCCAGCACGCCGCCGCTGCCGAAGTCGATACCATGCTTGAGCGAAGTTTGCGTGGTGTCGAAGGCGTTCCAGAAGCGCCAGCCATTGGTCGCCTCGCGGCGGCTTATGGTCAAGGCCAGGGCTTGCCGCTCGTCAATCATTCCGCCATAGCGCAAATGGAAATTGCGCGCACCCTCGGTGCCGAACCCCGCCTTGACCGTATTGGCCGTGTCGTCGAAAACTGATTTCGAGATGATCTGCACCGCTCCGCCCGCGCTGCCCGCCGCGAACAGATTGCCCGGCCCCTTGGCCACTTCGATGCGTTCGATATCCTGCGTGTCGAGCATATCCAGCCGGGTCATGCTGTCCGGGTCGCTCAAGGGCACGCCGTCGCGCAGCACCATGATTTCCCGGATGCCGTAAGGCGCCAGCAGACCCGCGCCGCGAATGATGAGCCGCGCGTCGTAACTGCCGTTGCTGCTGTCGATCAGCACGCCGGGCATTTCCTGCAACGCCTCCTTGACGTTGAACATTTTCTTGGCAGCCAGGGCTTCCTTGCCGGTCACGGAAATGGCCTGCGGCACCTCGCCCGTCGGGCGCTCTTCGCGGGTGGCCGTGACGGATACCGCATCGAGGGTCGGCACATCAGCCTGCGGGGGCGCGGCCTGCGTTTGCGCGTGCGCTGGATACGCCGCCAGCAACGCCAGAGCCAGCCCTCCCAGAGGCCAGGCATGGAATGGGAAATGTTTTTTCATGGTTGTACGAGAAATTCAGACAAAACGAAACAAACCCGCGACCGCGTGCACCGCGATGGCTGGCTGACGAAAGAACGATCAGAGGGAAAAAGCGCGCGCCGGGTCCATGAACAGGAGGAGCCGGACGCCAGCGCGCCGCCTTGCTATGCGAAGGCGGGCGGCGCTTGCGGCATCTGCGGCCTGCGCCAGTGCCGCAAGGCGGGCGCGGCCACTTGCGCGCCCACGCGGTGCGCAACCTGCGGCGGGGCGTGCGGCGCAAAGGCCGCCGCCACCGTGGGCATGAAAGGCGTGTGGTGAATCAGCGTGCAATACGGGCAGACATCGCCGTCGCCGGAAGAATCACCCGCCAAACGGCTGCCGCGCTCATCGCCTGCCTGCGCGTCTTGCGGCTGCGCTTGCAGCGCGGCCAGTTGCGCGGCGGTGACCAGCGTGATCCCATGCCCGTTGCAGATCTCGACCAGCTCTTGCCTTTGCCCCGCCTGCACCAGCCAGCGCGACACCGTGGGCGCCGCCGCGCCAAAGCACATGGCGCACAGCGCCAGCCAGGCCATGGCTTTGCGCAACCGTAGTGAAAAAGGAAAAATGGACATGACCCGCTCGTTGACTCTGATCATCGCATCGCCGGGCAAGCACAAAGACCATGATGCTTTGGATGATGTAGATGAGGTTCGCCGGGCGACTGTCTCAAAAGCCTTTCTTCTTCTCGCAAAAGAAAGGAAAACCTCATTGTTTGATAGCTAACTGCCAAGGTATTTAATGTATTTAGGTGGATTTTATACATATAAATACATATAAATAATTGGATATATGCTATTAAATCAGGAATTGATTCATTGCAAAATGAAATCGACCGGTGCGTTGCGCCACGCAGCTTGCGGCGTGCCGTCTTGCACAACGGGCTGGCAGCGCCAGCGGCGCGCGGTTTGCAGCGCGGCGGCGTCGAGCCGGGCGTAACCACTGGAGCGTTGCAGGTTGACTTCGTGCACCTGGCCATCGGCGCCGATCAGCACGCCCACGATGACCCGGCCCGTTTCGCCCAGCCGCCGGCTCATCGCCGGATAGGGTAGCGATGCGTTGCCTAGGCACTGCGCCTCGCCGGAAGGTAGAGCGGCAGGCGCGCCCGCCGCCGGTCCGATGACTGGAGCCGGCGCGGACGGCCCAGCCGGCGCGCCGGACTGCGCTGCCGCCGCCACCGGTTCGTCCGCTTGCGGCGGCGCCGCTTCGGGCGCGGGCTGCGGTGCGGCTTGCAGCGCAGTTTGCGTCACTGGTTTGGGCGGCTTGGCCGGTTTGCGAATTGGCGGGGCGACCGGCTGGGGCGCGGGCTGGGCCACCAGCGGCAAGGCCGGCGGCGGCGCGGACGGCACGATCAGCTTGACGTTCATCGTCAGCAGCGCCTCAGCCGGTTTGAACCACAGCGGCTGCAAGCCGCGCTGCATGGCCCACAAGGCAAGCCCGTGCAGCAGCGCTACCACGCAAACGACAACCACGCCAATGCGCCTTTGGCGTAGCGTGGCAGAAGCGGGTGCGGCAGGCATGTTCGGAATTAGAGCGGTATCAGGTTGTTGCAGGGGTACGCGGCACAAGCGTTGTTACTCTAACCAGCGCCGCTAACCCTCTCCCCAGCCCGCTCCCGCAAGCGGGAGAGGGAGTAAAGCCGCGTGCTGGTTTCCGGCAGCCGTCATAACGAAGCGCTCAACCGCACCCACACGCTGCGCCCCGGATTGTTGAACGGCGTGTTGGCGGCAAAGCCGAAGTCGCCGTTGCCGGCCATGTTCAGGTGTTCGCTGTAGTTCTTGTTCAGCACGTTGTCGATGCCTGCCGAGAGCTTGGTGGCCTTGTTGATGGCGTACTGTCCGTGTAGCGAGAGCACGCCAAAGCCGGCGCTCGGACCGAAGTCCTTGCCGACGACGTTGCCCTGGTTGAGCGCATAGCGGCGCTGTGCGGCCACCAGCCGCCACAATGCGCCCGCCGACCACTGGCCCTGCGTGTATTCGGCGCTCAGGCGCGCTTCCAGCGGCGGGATTTGCGGCAGCGGCTGGCCGCTGCTGGCGTTCTTGCCCCAGGCGTAGGCCAGTGCGCCGCTCATGCTCCATTGCGGCGCAAGCTGCCAGCGCGTGCCCAGTTCCGCCCCGGCGATGCGGGCATCGACGTTGAGCGCCTGGCTGGCTGTGCCCACATAGTTGAACAAGATGAAGTCGCTCACCCTGCCGGCGTAGGCCGACACCCACGCATCCAGATTGGCGCTTTTGTATTGCGCGCCGATGTCCAGTTGCGTGGTCTTTTCGGGCCGGATCGACGAAAAGGCATTGACCGATCCGGCCGGCCCTTGCGCGGGCGAGATCAGTTCCCAGAAATCAGGGAAACGCTCGACGTGGCCCAGGCCCGCGTACCACATGACCGGGGCGCCCGCAATATCTTGCTCATAACGCGCAAAGCCGCTGGGCAAGGTTTTGGAGCGGCTCTCGCCAAACGTGGCGCTGGTCGAGCGTTTGTCTTTGGCGTTTGCGTAATCAGCCCGCAGGCCGCCGATGACGCGCTGCGTGTCGCTGGCAAACCAGGTCAGCTCGCCGAACAGGCCCGTGGCGCCCGCGTTGGCGGTCGGGTCGCGGGGCATCGCGGTGTAGGAAATCATGCTTCCGCCCGTGCCGCCCATCGAGGAACGCCTGACATCGTGCCGCTCGCTCTGGAAATCGACGCCGGTCAGCAGCTCGAAGCGATCCGCCCAACGCCAGGTGGCCGAGGCGTTGCCTCCGGCAATGCGGCGGTGCGGGTTGGAGGCCATTGGCATCCCCGTGGGGCGCGGACGCATGGTGTAGTTGTCCATGACGTGATCAAACTCATACGAGTAAAGCCGCGCCTGCACGCGATCCAGCGCCGTGCCGATGTGCCTTTTGTCAAAGCGCAGGCCGTAGCTGTCGCGCTGGAACTTCACGCCGTCCATGCTGCGGCCCGGATAGCTGGCGTAGCCGTCGCCCGCGCCCGCGCTCAATTCGAGGCGCGTGTTGGCATCGGGCGTCCAGCCCAGCGCCAGATCGGCGTTCCATTTGTCCCATTGCGAATGCACGCGGTTGCCGCCGCCGTCCTTGTAGTCCTGCTCATGCGCCTTGTTGGCAGTCAGGCGCGCGTAACCGGTGGGGTTGCCCGCAGTCAGATCGACGTTCTGGTCGTTACGGCCAAAGGAGCCGCCCACCAGGCTGCCAATGAAGCGGATGCCGGGCGCCTCGAACGGCTTGGTATCGCGCTCGAATAGCACCGCCCCAGCCGACATGCCGGGGCCGTTGGCCACCGACTGCGGCCCCTTGATGACAGTGATTTTGTCGTAGCTTTCGGGCGCGATGTACGAGGTAGGCGCGTCCATGCGGCTGCCGCAGGCGCCGTGCAGCAGCGCGCCGTCGTCAAGAATGCCCAGCCGCGAACCGAACATGCCGCGCAGCACCACGTCGCCATTGGTGCCGCCGCTTTGAATCGCCGAAAAGCCCGGGATGGTCTTGAGCACATCCGCTCCGTCGCTGGCCGGCAGCGGCTGACGCGGCTGCTTGGGGTCGGCGGTGAAGGTCAGCGGGCTGGTGGGCGCATCGGCGATGACCTGAACCGGGGCCAGGCTGGGCACTTCGGCATCTGCCGCATGAACCAGCGGCGCGCAGAACATACCGAGCGCGCCAGCGGCCAGCACGGCATGGATGGCCAAACAAACCGGCGCGCGTGAACGCCGGGCAGAAAATGGGAAATGTTTTTTCATGGTTGTACGAGAAATTCAGACAAAACGAAACAAACCCGCGACCGCGTGCACCGCGATGGCTGGCTGACGAAAGAACGATCAGGAGGAAAAAGCGCGCGCCGGGCCCATGAATAGGAGGAGCCGGGGACGCCAGCGCGCCGCCTTGCTACGCGAAGGCGGGTGGCGCTTGCGGCATCTGCGGCCTGCGCCAGTGCCGCAAGGCGGGCGCGGCCACTTGCGCGCCCACGCGGTGCGCAACCTGCGGCGGGACGTGCGGCGCGAAGGCCGCCGCCACCGTGGGCATGAAAGGCGTATGGTGAATCAGCGTGCAATACGGGCAGACATCGCCGTCGCCGGAAGAATCACCCGCCAAACGGCTGCCGCGCTCATCGCCTGCCTGCGAGTCTTGCGGCTGCTCTTGCAGCGCGGCCAGTTGCGCGGCGGTGAGCAGCGTGATCCCATGCCCGTTGCAGATCTCGATAAGGTCTTGCCTCTGCCCCGCCTGCACCAGCCAGCGCGATACCGTGGGCGCCGCCGCGCCAAAGCACATGGCGCACAGCGCCAGCCAGGCCATGGCTTGGCGCAACCGCGGTGAAAAAGGAAAGGTGGACATGACCCGCTCGTTGGCTCCGATCATCGCACAGTCATGCCGGCGGGCGCGCATCACAACCCCAGCACCCCCGGATCGCCCTGCCCCAGGCGCAGCAGTTCGGGCGCGGGGCCGGTCAGATCGACCACGGTGGTGGGCGCTTGCGGGCAAACGCCGGCGTCCAGCACGCCGGCAATCTGGCGCTCCAGTTGCTCGCGGATGGCCGGCGGGTCGGTCAGCGGGCCGGTTTGTCCCGGCAGAATTAATGTGGTCGCCAGCAGCGGCGCGCCGTGCACTTGCAGCAGCGCCTGCAACACCTTGTGGCGCGGCACGCGCAGACCGATGGTCTTGCGCCGCGGGTGGCTCAACCGGCGCGGCACTTCCTTGCCGGCTTGCAGGATAAAGGTAAACGGCCCCGGCGTGGCGGCCTTGAGCAGGCGAAATTGCGCGTTGTCCACCCTGGCGTAGGCGGCCAGCTCGCTCAGGTCGCGGCACAGCAGGGTCAGGTGGCGCTGTTCGTCGATCTGGCGCACCTGCCGCAACTGGCCGGCGGCGGCCTTGTCGTCCAACTGGCACGCCAGGGCGTAGCCCGAATCGGTCGGCACAGCCAGCACCCCGCCTTGCGCCAGCAGCGCCGCCGCCTGCCGCAGCAAGCGCGGCTGCGGGTTGTCGGGATGCACGCTGAAGAACTGGGCCATGAACGCAGTTTAGCGTTGGGCATGGTTTTCTCCCTTCAGCTTGCATAAGAACGTGTTTACGATCCCGGCGCAGGCGGGAATCCAAACAGCGTTGATTTTGAGGTGGCGCTCATGGATTCCCGCCTGCGCGGGAATGACGAGGAATTCTGGGCAGGAAGGGCAACTTTCACCGCACCCGCTCTTGCAGCAATTCCCAAACAGGCGTCAGCCCGGCGGGCAGCGGCGGCAGGGCGCCCAGATCGATGTGGTTTTCTTGCGGGCTGTGAAAGTCGCTGCCGCGCGAGGCGGCCAGGCCGAATTCGGCGGCGGCCTCGGCATACTTGCGCACTTCGTGCGGATGGTGGCTGCCGGTGACCACTTCCAGCCCTTGGCCGCCCAGCGCCTTGAACTCGGTCATCAGCGCGTATTCCTCGATCTGCGTGAACTTGTAGCGCGCCGGGTGCGCGATCACCGCCAGCCCGCCCGCCCCGGTAATCCAGCGCACCGCTTCCGACAGCCTGGCCCAGCGGTGCGGCACGAAGCCGGGTTTGCCTTCGGTCAGGTATCTGGCAAACACTTCGCTGGTATCCCGGCACACGCCGGTTTCCACCAGAAAGCGCGCGAAGTGCGTGCGCGAAATCAGGCGCGGGTTGCCGGCGTATTTGAGCGCGCCCTCGTAAGCGCCGGCTATGCCGATGGCCGCCAGTTGCTCGCCCATTTCGCGCGCGCGCGGGCCGCGCCCGCCGCAGATGCCGGCCAGCCCTTGCGTGAGCGCCTCATCTTCCGGGTCGAACCCCAGGCCGACGACGTGCACCGTTTCATCGGCAAAGGTGACGGAAATTTCCACCCCCGTCAGATACGGCAGTTTCTGCTGCTGCGCGGCGGCCAGCGCGCGCTGCTGGCCGCCGGTTTCGTCATGATCCGTGAGCGCCCACAACTGCACCCCATTGGCCTTAGCGCGCGCAGCCAGTTCTTCGGGCGTGAGCGTGCCGTCGGAAAGGATGGAGTGGCAATGCAGATCGGCATTCAGAGCGCTCATGCGGGGCATTCTACGGGTGCCCCCACGCTCAACATCCCGCGCTCAACCTTCCTCGATCTCCCGTGCCAGCGCGAGGATGTGGGCCACTTGCCGCGCAATGGCTTGCGGTATGGGAGTCTGGCCTGCGAGGGCGCGCCGGATGTAATCGGCGGTGGCGCCAGCGTCCGCCGCCGGCGGCAGGTCAAGGAGTTCGGGCGGCGCGCCGGCTTGCTTGTCTTGCAGGACGCGGTGCGCCCCGCGCACGAAGCCGTCGATCTGCGCGGTGCGGCGCGGGTCGGCCACGCTTTCGCCTTCGGCGCCCTTGGAGAGCACGCCGCTCATGCCCAGGCGCTCGAATGTCGCGGCCATCATGCCGGCATATTCAGTGTGGGTGTAGCTGCTGACGATGAGTTGCGCGCCGCTGCCCGGCTGCATCAGCTTGACCACGCTGTGGCCCGGATTGCGCAGCCCCATGGCCCGCCGCGCATCAAGCAGCCGCTTCATGCCGGGGCACAGCAGCGCAGTGTCGATGTGCGCCAATTCGCCCTCGGCCACCAGGCGCGGCGCGGCCAATGCCGGAATGTCCAGCGCCGCCAGCACCGCCTGCGCGGGAACGCGGCTGGCCTCGGTCTGGCAGCCGTGCAGCAGCACCGGCAGGCCGGCGCGGGCCAGCAGCAAGGCCAGCAGCGGCGTGAGCACGGGCCGCCGGCGTGCGCCGTTGTAACTGGGCAGCACCACCAGCGGGCGGCGCGTGGCGGGCAGGCGGGCCAGCCGCGCGTGCGTGGCGTCGAGAAAGCCCGCCATTTCGTCCGGCGTGATGCCCTTGAAGCGCATGGCGGCGCAGAAAGCGCCGACGGCCAGATCATCCACGCGGCCATCGAGTATCTGCCCGAACAGGTCGGCGGCTTGTTCGTGCGCCAGGGGCCGCGCGCCGTACCTGCCGCGCCCGATGCGGGTGAGGTATTGATGGAGGCTCATCACTCCCCCTTCGGATCGCGCCCCATCAGCGCGGCCACGGCTTGCGCGGGCGCGAGCTGGCCGTCCAGCAGGGCGACCACGCATTCGGCAATCGGCATTTCCACTTTCAAATGGCGCGCGCGTTGCACCACGGTGCGCGCGCACGCCACGCCTTCGGCCACGTGGCCGAGCGACTGCACCGCTTGCGCCAGCGTTTTGCCGGCGGCCAGTTGCAGGCCGACCTGGCGGTTGCGGCTCAAATCGCCCGTGGCGGTAAGCACCAAATCGCCCAGGCCCGACAAGCCCATGAAAGTCTCGGCCCGCGCGCCCAGCGCCAGGCCCAGCCGCGTCATTTCCGCCAGCCCGCGGGTGATGAGCGCAGCGCGGGCGTTCAGGCCAAGCTGCATGCCGTCGGCCAGACCGGTGGCAATGGCCAGCACGTTCTTGACCGCGCCGCCCACTTCCACACCGGGCAAATCGTCGTTGGCGTAGATGCGCAGCGTGCCGCCGTGCAGGGCCGCCACCAGCGCCTGCCGCACGGCGGCATGGCTGCTCGCGGCCACTAGCGCGGCGGGCTGGCCGCGCGCTACCTCTTGCGCGAAGCTGGGGCCGCTCAGGCTGCCTGCCAAAAGTTCGGGCGCGGCCTGGCGCTGCACCTCGTGCGGCAACAGGCCCAGCGCCGCGCCTTGATCCGGCGCTGCCTGCTCGAAGCCCTTGCACAGCCACGCCAGCGGCGTGGCGCAGCCACGCAGCGCGGTGAGCGTGGCGCGCAAACCGGCCACGGGCATGGCGGCCAGCAGCAGATCGGCGGCGCGGGTCTGGGCGAGCAGGTCATCAGGCGTGCCGCTTTGCACGGCAAGCGCAGGCGGCAGCGCGATGCCCGGCAGGTAGCGCGCGTTCTCGCGCGTGCGCGCCAATTGCGCGGCTTGCGCCGGGTCGCGCGCCCAGAGTTCAACCGCGTGCCCGCCGCGCCGCGCCGCCTGCACCGCCAGCGCCGTGCCCCACGCACCGGCGCCGATAACTATGATTTTCATAGCTGACAGCCTATGCGGTACCTGGGCTTAAGCCCGATTTTGCTTTAAAAATTATTGCTTGAGCGCAGGCGCGGTGACGGCGTTTTTCTGCTGCTGTTGCTGCTGCTCGTACATCGACTGGAAGTTGATTTCCGCCAGATGCACGGGCGGGAAACCCCCGCGCTGGATCAGGTCGGCCACGTTGCCGCGCAGATAGGGATACACCGTCTGCGGGCAGGCAATGCCCAGGATGGGGCCTATCTGCTCTTGCGGAATGTGGCGGATTTCAAAAATGCCGGCCTGCTTGCATTCGCACAGAAAAATGGTCTTGTCCTTGATCTTGGTCTGCACGGTGGCCGCCACGGTCACTTCAAAGATGCCCTCGGCCACGTTTTCCGTGCCCACGGCCAAGCTGATTTCGACGGCCGGCTGCTCGCGTTCCAGCAGGATGGCCGGGGAATTGGGCTGCTCCAGCGACGCTTCTTTCAGATAAATGCGCTGAATGTTGAACACGGGATCCTGATCGGCCATGACGTTGCTTTCGGTGGGAGATAGAAAAAACCGCGCCGCCGGCAAACGGCGGCGCGCTGCGCGGGCGATTATGCCGCTTCACCCGGCCAGCAGCGGCGCCAGGCCGCCGCTGTGATCCAGGGCGATCAGGTCGTCGCAGCCGCCCACATGCGTGTCGCCGATGAAAATTTGCGGCACGGTGCGCCGGCCCGTGAGCGCCATCATGCGCTCGCGCTCGGCAGGCTGCTCGTCGACGCGGATTTCCTCAATCGCGGCCACGCCCCTCGCCTTGAGCAGTTGCTTGGCACGGATGCAGTAGGGGCACACGCCGGTGGTGTACATCTTGACGGTTTGCATGAGCGGTTACCTCTTTCAATGTTCTGACCATCAGTTCCGGGCCACGGGCAGGTTGGCGTCGCGCCAGCTTTTCATGCCGCCGCCCAGCGAATGGGCGTTTGCGTAGCCGAGCTTTTTGGCGATGGCCACCGCCCGCAAGGTGCGCCCCCCTGTCGCGCACACCAGAATCACCGGCAGCGCCTTATTCTTGACTGTGCCTTCCAGCTTGGCCTCCAGCTCGCCCAGCGGCACGCTTTTGGCGCCGCCAATGTGGCCCTGCGCGAACTCCTGCGGCGAGCACACATCGACCACCACCGCCTTCTGGCGGTTCATCAACTGCACCGCCTCGGCGGGCGTGATGCCCGCGCCGCCGCCGCCGGAAAGCGCCGGCCACAACAGCATGCCGCCGGAAGCTAAAGCCGCCAAAATCCACCCCCAGTTTGCAACTATGAAATCCACTTGGTTCGTTCCCGTGATGACGCCGCCGAAGGCAGCCGGGCGAGATTCTAAAGAGATTGGGTGTTTTGCGTATTTTTCCCCTCCCTCTCTCCCGCTCGCGGGAGAGAGGGAAAACCCAAACGCCCAACCTTAAAATCTCACTTTTCGCCGCTTTTGTTCACGGCGGCCACGTTGGGTCATGCACAAACTCGTTCTCATCCGCCACGGCGAATCTCTCTGGAATCTGGAAAACCGCTTTACCGGCTGGACCGACGTGGAACTCACGCCCGCCGGCGTGGAGCAGGCGCGGCGGGCCGGCAAGCTGCTGGTGGCCGAAGGGCTGGACTTCGACGCGGCCTATACCAGCGTGCTCAGGCGCGCCATTTACACGCTCTGGCACATGCTGGCGGCGATGGACCGCCCCTGGCTGCCGGTGACCAATAACTGGCGTCTCAACGAGCGGCACTACGGCGCGTTGCAGGGACTGAACAAGGCCGAGATGGCCCGGCAGTTCGGCGAACGCCAGGTGCTGATCTGGCGGCGCAGCTACGACACTCCGCCGCCGGCGCTCCAGCCCGCCGATCCGCGCAGCGAGCGGAGCGACCCCCGCTACGCCAGCCTCGGCCCCAGGGAACTGCCGCTGACCGAGTGCCTGAAAGACACCGTGGCGCGCGTGCTGCCGTTCTGGAACGAGACGCTGGCGCCGGCCATCAAGAGCGGCCAGCGCATTCTGGTGTCGGCGCACGGCAACTCGATGCGCGCGCTGGTCAAGCACCTGGACGGCATTTCCGACGCCGACATCGTGGAGCTGAACATTCCCAACGGCATTCCGATGGTTTATGAACTGGATGCCCGGCTCCAGCCGATTCGCCGTTACTATCTGGGCGACGCTCAAGCCGCCGAGCAAGCAGCCGCCGCCGTGGCCCGGCAGGCCGCGGCTTGAACCCGCCGCCACGGAACTTTGCCCGGCCGCAACGCCACCAAGACAGATATTTGCAAGGCAGCGCCCCATCCTTTTGCAGGAGTCTCCTTTTCATGAGTCAGAAAATCAAAATCGCCGGCTGGCTCACCGCCGGCGCCCTGGCAGGCGCGCTGGTTACCGCGTCGATCCTGCAAACCGCCGTGGCGCGCGGCGCGCCGGCGCCGCTGCCGGTGGAAGACTTGCAGCAACTGGCCGCCGTCTACAGCATGATCAAGAGCGAGTACGTGGAGCCGGTGGACGACAAGAAGCTCCTCACCGACGCCATCTCCGGCATGGTCTCCGGCCTTGATCCGCACTCGCAGTATTTCGACAAAAAGTCGTACAAGGAATTCCGCGAAGGCACCTCCGGCCGCTTTGTCGGCGTGGGCATCGAGATCACGCAGGAAGACGGGCTGGTGCGCGTGGTCTCGCCCATCGAAGGTTCGCCCGCCGACCGCGCGGGCCTCAAGCCGGGCGACCTGATTACCAAGGTGGACGACACCGCCGTCAAGGGCCTCACGCTGGACGAAGCCGTCAAGCGTATGCGCGGCGAGCCGAACACCAAGGTCACGCTGACCATCTTCCGCAAGGACGAAAGCCGCACCTTCGCCGTGACCATCACGCGCGAGGAAATTCGCACCCAATCGGTCAAGGCCAGGGAAATCGAGCCGGGCTACGCCTGGGTGCGCCTGTCGCAGTTTCAGGAAAGCACGGTGCAGGACTTCGCCGCCAAAGTGCGCGATCTGTACGCCAAGAACCCCTCCCTCAAAGGGCTGGTGCTCGATCTGCGCAACGATCCGGGCGGCCTGCTGGACGCGGCGGTCGCCATTTCCGCCGCCTTCCTGCCCGAAGGCAGCACGGTCGTCTCCACCGGCGGCCAGATTGCCGAAAGCAAGGCGGTGTTCAAGGCCGATCCGCGCGACTACATGCGCCACCGGGGCGACGATCCGCTGAAAAACCTGCCGGCGGCGCTCAAGAGCGTGCCGCTGGTGGTGCTGGTCAACGAAGGTTCGGCCTCGGCCAGCGAGATCGTCGCCGGCGCGCTGCAAGACCACAAGCGCGCCACCGTCATGGGCCGGCGCACTTTCGGCAAAGGCTCGGTGCAGACCGTGCGCCCGCTGGGGCCGGACACGGCGCTGAAAATCACCACCGCCCGCTACTACACGCCCAACGGCACGTCGATTCAGGCGCGCGGCATCACGCCCGACATTCTGATCGACGACACCGCCGAGGGCAGCCCCTACGCCCTGCTGCGTATGCACGAGTCCGACCTCGATCACCACCTGACCGGCGCCGATGAAGCCAAGGACAAAGACCCGAAGCTGGAAAAAGAGCGCGAACAGGCCCTTGAGCGCCTGCAATCGGAAGCCTGCAAGCCCGCCAGCCAGCGCCGCCCGCCCGAATACGGCAGCGACAAAGACTTTCCGCTCCAGCAGGCGCTGGCCCAGCTCAAGGGGCTGCCGGTCAAGACCAGCGTAACGCCGGACGAGCGCAAGGCCGAGGCGAACGCCAAGTAAGAGATGACAGGAAACCGCCCCCGGAAATCGTCATTCCCGCGCAGGTGCCTATGCGCCAACCTTTCTTTCCCTCTCCCGCTTGCGGGAGAGGGAGAAAAACTGCGCGAACGTCTCTGATATGGACGACACGCAGCTTCTGCGCTACGCGCGCCATTTGCTGCTGGATGGCATCGGCGTGGAAGGCCAGCAAAAGCTGCTGGCCGCCCATGTGCTCATCGTCGGCCTGGGCGGCCTTGGCTCGCCCGCGGCCATGTACCTGGCCAGCGCCGGCGTGGGCACGCTCACGCTGGTCGATCACGACACAGTCGATCTGGGCAACCTGCAACGCCAGATCGTCCATGCCACCGGGCGCGTCGGCCAGCCCAAGGTCGAATCGGCGCGCCAGACCCTGGCTGCGCTCAACCCCGGCGTGCACGTGCAAACCGTGCGCCAGCGCGCCGGCGCCGATGAACTGGCCGGCTTGGTGCGCGCCGCCGATCTGGTGCTCGACTGCTGCGACAACTTCGCCACCCGGCACGCCGTCAACGCCGCCTGCGTGGCCCACCGGCACCCGCTGGTTTCCGGCGCGGCCCTCGGCTTTGACGGCCAGGTCAGCGTGTACGACCCGCGCCTGCCCGAATCGCCCTGCTACGCCTGCATCTTCCCGCCCACCCGGCAGGTGCCCGAAGCGCCGTGCGCCACCACGGGCGTATTCGCGCCGCTGGTAGGCATCGCCGGCGCCATCCAGGCCGCTGAAGCCCTGAAACTGCTCACCAGCGTCGGCCAGCCCCTGACCGCCCGCCTTCTGCTGATTGACGCCCGCTCCATGCAATTCACCGAAATCCGCACCCGCCGCGCGCCCGATTGCCCGGTGTGCGGCAAAGAGCGGTGAGCGTTTTGCAGTGAGCGTTGGGCGTTGATTCCGTCATTCCCGCGCAGGCGGGAATCCATGCGGCGCATTCACCGCCAAACGATAACCAAGGCTGATGGATTCCCGCCTGCGCGGGAATGACGAAGGTAAAGGCAAACGGGAGAGAAGAAAACTACAAAATTCATAGCTCTACGCCCATGCATTGCCTGTATTTGCGATTGTCTTATGTAGCGAACACAGACTACATTTTGGCTATAGGCTATCGAATCAATAGCCCGCTTCAACCCATTATTGCTGCCGCGGAATGAGGGCGAGAAATTCCCGGCGCAAGTTCATGTTCTTGAGGAACACGCCGCGCATGACGGAGTTGATCATGCGGCTGTCCATGTCCTTGACGCCGCGCCAGGCCATGCAGTAGTGGGTGGTCTGCATGACGACGGCCAGCCCGTCGGGGCGGGTTTTTTCTTCTATCAGGTCGGCCAGTTGCACCACGGCTTCTTCCTGTATCTGCGGGCGGCCCATGACCCATTCGGCCAGGCGCGCGTATTTCGACAGGCCGATAACGTTGCTGCGCTCGTTGGGCATGACGCCAACCCACAGCTTGCCGATGACCGGGCAGAAGTGGTGGCTGCACGCGCTGCGCACGGCCAGCGGGCCGACGATGATGAGTTCGTTGAGCCGCCGGGCGTTGGGAAATTCGGTGATCGCCGGCTGGCGCGTATAGCGACCGCCAAAGACTTCCTTGAGGTACATGCGGGCCACGCGGCGCGCGGTGCCGGCGGTGTTGTGGTCGCCTTGGGTGTCAATCACCAGGCTGTGCAGCACCTCCTGCATTTTGGCGGTCACTTCATCAAGCAGGCCGTCGAGTTCGCCCGGTTCCACGAGGTCGGCGATGTTGTCGTTGGCGTGATAACGCCGGCCCGCGGCGCGCAGGCGCTCGCGGATTTTGACCGAGACGGGCACGCCTTCTTCTTCGGCGGCGGACGGCGGCAAATCGGGTCTGGGGATCATGGGGGTGATGGTAGCAGGGACGTTTGGCGGCAGGGGCGATCCTGCAGGACGAACGCGCCGGTCACCGGGAGGATTTCAGCGCCGCCCGAACAGGGCCAGCACAGGCCGGACGCGGCGCAGCAGCTGCCAACCGGACCAGACGCGCAGCCCCAGCGACAAAGCGTGCCGGGGCCGCGCCGCCAGCGCGCCCAGCACGGCGGCGCCCGCCAGCGCCAGCCACGCGCGGTGGCCGCGCGCCCAACCCGCGCCGGCGCGCACGCGGTCAGCCAAATGCAGCGCCGGGCGCATCACCTGCGCGCGTTGCGCGATCTGCTCGCGCAGCCGCGCCGAGCGCGCCCTGAGCTGCTCGCGCCGGGCCAGCAGGTCTTGCACTTCAGTGGCGCTCATGGCTGCACACGCTCCTTGTCGGCCTGCAATTCGGCGCGGGTAGCGGCAAACATTTGCGCGCCCTGCCTCAGATACACCCGCGCCAGCAGCAGCAGCGCCACGCCGCTGGCCAGAAGCAGCACGGTCAACACGGCCAGCGCCACTTCCCGGTGCGAATCCCAGAGCAGCACGGTGATGAGGAGCGCCAGAAAAACCACCCCGAAGCCCAGCAGCAGCACGCCGAGCGCGCCCAGCGCCAGCAGCCACGCCAAGCGCCGCGTTTCCAGCCGCGCCTCGACCGTCAGCAGATCCAGCCGCACGGCGGCCAGATCGATCAGATCGGCCAGCAGCAGGCGAATGCGCGCGGCGGCGCTTGGGGGGTCTTCAGGTTTCGATGGCATGACAGCGTTGCGTTGGGCCACGGGAAAAGCGCCGCCCGGCCCGCGGGCCGGCCCTCTCCCCTGCCCTTCTCCCGCACGCGGGAGAAGGAAAAGAAATCAGCGGCGCGAGCCGATCAGCATACCCACCACCAAGCCCAGCGCCCCCGCCGCGCCAATGGAAGGCCAGGGGTTGTCGTGCACGTAGTCGTCGGTTATTTCCGCCGCGCGGCGGGCGCGCTCGCGCACCAGGCTTTCAGCATCGGCCAGCTTGTCGCGCGCCACGCGCAGGTTGTCCTTGATGCGCTCGCGCAGATCGGCTAGCTTGCCGCCGTTTTCGCTGGCGGTGGCCGCCAGCAGTTCTTCCGCGTCGACAATCACGCGGCGCAGATTGGCCACCAGTTGTTCCTTGCTCTCGGCCGCCGCGCCGGCCAGTTGGTCTGTCGTGCTCATGGTTGCTCCTTCAAGAAAATAAAGGGGATGCGCTCATCGTAACAGGCCCAGCCGGTCGCGCCGGACGCGCGTCACACGCCGGAGACCACGGCATCCAGCGCGGCGCTGATGTCGTGCGCGCGGTGCGCCAAGGACCGCACCGGGTGACGCAGCAGCCGTCTGTCAACCGGAGCGGCAAGATGCGGCATCAGTGTCAACACCTCATCTTCGAGCGTGACCGGCGGACACAGGTTCGAGGGCAATCTGGCTTGCTCCGCGCCGACGCGCGACAGGGGCATCACCAGCCGCGTCGGCAAGGCGTCGATCAAATTGCTTTGCACATCGACCACGAAAGGCACAGAGGCCCTGGAGCCGGAGTTCGGGTTCGCGTAAACGTCGAATTGCGGCATCAGGGCCTACCAGGCGACAATGCCATCGCACCACAACCCGTGCTGCTCGAAATGGCGATTTTGCTCGGCGATCCAGTCCCCATATTGCGCCTTGAACGCGCGCCGCCGCTGCGCCAGCGACAAAGGCTGCGTATCTTGCCGCAGCGCCTCGAACTGCTCCAGCGACACCACCACCGAATCGACCCGCCCGCCCTTTTCAATGAAAACAGGCTCGCGCTTGGCCTGGGCGCAGATTTGTCCAAACCGGTTCTTGGCTTCGGTGGCGGTGACGTGCAGCATGACGGCTCCTTGAATGTGCAATGGCTATTTTAGCCATTCACCACGATGGGTTTCCCTTGCTATCGATACCCTGCCCCTTGCGCGCCGGGCTTTCCGAAGCTCTCTCGCTCGGCGGCTCGCGATGATGCAATGCGCGGTATTCACTGGCGCGCATCGCGTTCAATGGGCCTGGGCCGCGGTAAATAGTCAGGGTATGTTCGGCACCAACGCCTTTGTGCAGCATGTTTCTTTCGGGGGCAAGTGCAATTGAAAACGTCAGTTCTGGATGCGCGGCGGCCTGCCAACGCTGCTCTTCAGCGTTTTCTTCGGCAACCTTGAAAACCAGGCGCTCCTGCGTTCCCAGCAGCATGGGCAGACGGCCCATCACCGGAACCAGCAGCATCGCCGTCACGCCACCCAAAAGCAGGGCCGGAATGACCATCATGACTTTCTGCTTGATGCGCCGCATGTACCAGCACGCCAGTGCGCCTGCGCCCAAGCCGGCTATCCAGTAAAGCGAAACCGTGAATGCGTTATCGAGCAAGCGCGGAGGATCCGGCAGGAGCATCAAAACGACGGCGAGCACCGTGACACCAATTGCCGCATAAGCGACATACCCCACTTCCCCGCCCAGATCGACGAATGTTTTCAGCGCCAGAACTCCGGTTTTTTCTGAGTCGCTCAGGTTTTGGATCGAACCGGCAAATTTCTCCAGAACTTCTTCGATGGATAAAGAGTGGCCAACGCCAACATAAGCCGGGCCTTTGCTGGAGCCGGTGACTAAAACGTATTTTTTGCCGGAGCGGTGCATGAAAATAATCTGGTGCATCCCGGATAGCGTGTTCAAAAAAAACTTTCCTGACAACTCGTTTTTGCAAATTTTAGAAAATTCGCTCCACGCACTTCGACTTGGCATCTGGTTGGAAAGGAGCCAAAATCCGGCGCTGGTCATGCCATTCTGATCGAAGGTGATGCTCAATCGAGAAAAATAAAACCTATACAGAGCAAAAACCATTCCAGCGGTCAATACAAAAGGAACGAGCGCTAATAATTTATAATATTCAAATTTCGGATAGAAAACCATGGCGGCGCCATACATCAACATGAATAAAATCCATGGATAAACAAACTTGGTCGCTCTCTTGATTTCATCCTGGTTATACACGAAGCGATATTCAGAAGGTGTTTCTCCGAACATCGGAAATCCTTTCTCAAGCTGGCTCTCGGTTCCGGTGGCGGTGACTTGTTGCAAGGCTTGCATGGCAAACTCCCTGGGTTGATAGCGCGGGCGCTCAATTTTCTCCGCGGCTTCTCTTGCTGTCGATGCCCTGCGCCTTGCGCGCCGCACTTGCCGAAGCCCTTTCGCCCGGCGGCACGAGGCGGTACAGGGTGCGGTATTCGCTGTCGCGCATCGCATTCAGAGGGCCAGGGCCGCGGTAGATCGTCAGGGTCTGCTCGGCGCCAACGCCTTGGTGCACCAAGTTTCTATCGGGGCTGAGGTCAATCGAAAGGATCAGTTCGGGATGTACGGCGGCCTGCCAGCGCTGTTCTTTTTCGTTTTCTGCCGTGACCTTAAACACCAACTGCTCTGGCGTTCCCATCAGCATGGGTAAACGCCACATCAGCGAAGCCAACAATCCCGCCGCCACGCCGCCCAAAAGCAGTACCGGAATGATCATTATGACCTTTTGCTCAATGCGCCACATGTACCAGCACGCCAGCGCGCCAGCGCACAGCCCGGCTGTCCAGTAAAGCGGAACCGCGAATGCGTTGTCCAGCGAATACGGGCGATCCGGCAAGATCATCAAGACGCCGGCGAGTACCGCAAACCCCAACGCCGCATAAGCGACATGCCCCACTTCGCGGCCCAGATCAATGGTTCCTCGCAACGCCGGGATTTCGGTTTTTTCCGTATCGCCAAGGTCTTGAATCGGCCCCGCAAACCGTTCCAGAACTTCTTCGATCGATAGGGAATGCCCAACGCCGACATAAGGCGTGCGCCCACTGGAGCCGATGGATAAAATATATTGATGACCGGAACGCCGTATGAAAATGATTCGGCGTTGCCCCGTCAGCGCGCGCAAAATGGATTGCCCGAGTGATTCGGTCTTGCGGATTTTAGAAAGATCACTCCACGCGCACCGGGGCGGCATCTGACTGGACCAAAATCCAGTGCTGGTGATGCCTTCCTGACCGAAGGTGATACTCAAACGCGAAAAATAATATGAGAGATAGATATAAGATATTGGGATGATCGACGCAGGGATAATGAGAATAGCCAACTGATATTCAAATTTTGGATGGAGAATGGAATTTATATCCAGAGTATGATTCCAATCCAGAACAAGATCAGGATAGAAAACAAGAATGGCGCAGAGTATTAATATACTCAAAAGCATGGATCGGCCAAGTTTGACCAGCTTCTTTATTTCGTCCTTGTCATATACGAAGCGGTATTCAGAAGGCGTCTCCGCCCCGTCCTTTGAGAACACCGGAGCCGCTGATCCAGAATTTTCCATGCCGCCTTCTCCGAAGATTGCAGCCGCCTCACACCCCCACCGGATTGCGCAGCCTGATGTGCAGCTCGCGCAATTGCTTTTCATCGACCGGCGAGGGCGCCTGGGTGAGCAGGTCTTGGGCGCGCTGGGTTTTGGGGAAGGCGATCACGTCGCGGATGGATTCGGCGCCGGTCATCAGGGTGATGAGGCGGTCCAGCCCGAAGGCCAGGCCCCCGTGCGGGGGCGCGCCGTATTGCAGCGCGTCGAGCAGGTAGCCGAATTTGGC
>JAIRVJ010000116.1 GCA_031253955.1 Burkholderiaceae bacterium
TGGTTAGAGCACCACCTTGACATGGTGGGGGTCGTTGGTTCGAGTCCAATCGCGCCTACCATGGCCTTGGCGTTTGCCGGGCTTTCCAGCATCCGTCCGCACGCAGCCACGTCATGACACGCAACAGCAACCCGGCCGCACCGGCTGCGCCGATCAGGCGCTGGGCCGGCGCGCCGCGCGAGCGGGTGATCAAGAAATATCCCAATCGCCGGCTGTACGACACCCAGGCCTCGGCCTACATCACGCTGGCCCAGGTGCGCCAACTGGTGATGGAGCGCGCGCCGTTCGTGGTGCGCGACGCCAAGAGCGGCGAAGACCTCACGCGCAGCATCCTGCTGCAAATCATTCTGGAAGAAGAGGCGGGCGGCGCGCCCATGTTCTCCCAGGCCATGCTGGCCAACATCATCCGCTTCTACGGCCACGCCATGCAGGGTTTCATGGGCAACTATCTGGAAAAGAACATTCAGGCGTTCATGGATATCCAGGCCAAGCTGGCCGAGCAGTCGCGCTCGGTTTCGCCAGAGGCGTGGACGCAGTTCATGCGCGTGCAGTCGCCCCTCATGCAGGGCGTGATGGGCAACTATCTCGAACAGTCCAAGAACGTGTTCCTGCAAATGCAGGAGCAGATGAGCCGGCAGACCGGGCAGATGCTGGGCGCTTTCCTGAACCCATGAGCCAAGCCGCCGGCGGCAGCGCGCCGCGCATCGGTCTGGTATCGCTTGGGTGCCCCAAGGCGCTCACGGATACCGAGCTGATCCTCACCCGCCTGGCCGCCGAGGGCTACCGCACCAGCAAGACGTTCGAGGGGGCGGATCTGGTCATCGTCAACACCTGCGGCTTCATCGACGAGGCCGTCAAGGAAAGCCTGGACGCCATCGGCGAAGCGCTGGCAGCTCACGGCAAAGTCATCGTCACCGGTTGCCTTGGCGCAAAAACCATAGCGCCTACCCAAGGCGAGACTTGGCATACAGGCCAAAAAGGCCCTCAAAACCTGGTCAAGAGCCTGCACCCTTCGGTGCTTGCCGTCACCGGCCCGCACGCCGCGCAAGAGGTGCTGGAGGCGGTGCACGCGCACTGCCCCAAGCCGCACGATCCCTTCACCGATCTGCTGCCCGGCGCTTTCGGCGTGGCGGGCCTCAAGCTCACCCCGCGCCACTACGCCTATCTGAAAATCAGCGAAGGCTGCAACCACCATTGCACCTTCTGCATCATTCCATCGCTGCGCGGCCCGCTCGTCAGCCGCCCCATTGGCGACGTGCTGGCCGAGGCGCGCGCGCTACTGGAGGGCGGCGTGAAAGAGCTGCTGATCGTCAGCCAGGACACCGGCGCCTACGGCGTGGACGTGCAATACCGCACGGGCTTTTGGGATGGCCGCCCGGTCAAAACCCGCCTGCTCGAGCTGGTGGAGCGGTTGGCGCTGCTGGCCGAACCGCACGGTGCCTGGGTGCGGCTGCACTATGTCTATCCGTACCCGCACGTGGACGAGATCGTTCCGCTGATGGCCGAAGGCCGCGTGCTGCCTTATCTGGACGTGCCGTTCCAGCACAGCCACCCGGACGTGCTGCGCCGCATGCAGCGGCCCGCCAGCGGCGAGCGCAATCTGGAGCGCATCGCCCGCTGGCGCGCGCTTTGCCCGCAGATCGTGATCCGCTCCACCTTCATCGCCGGCTTTCCGGGCGAGACCGAGGCCGAGTTCGGGCACCTGCTCGACTTCATGCGGCAAGCCCGCATCGACCGCGCCGGCTGCTTTGCCTACTCGCCGGTGGAAGGCGCGGCGGCCAACCAGTTGCCCGGCATGTTGCCCGCGCAGGAGCGCCAAGAGCGCCGCGCCCGTTTCATGGCCGTGGCCGAGCAGGTCTCCGCCGCCAAGCTGCGCGAGCGCATCGGCGCGACCATGCAGGTGCTGGTCGATCGCGCCGACGGCGCGCAAGGCCGCAAGGGCAGCGTGGGGCGCAGCTACGCCGACGCGCCCGAAATCGACGGCGTGGTGCACCTGCTGCCGCCGGAAAAAATCAGCAAAAAACTGAAAGCCGGCGAGTTCACCCGCGCCCGCATCGTTGCCGCGCAGGGGCACGATCTGGTCGGCGCGCCCGTGTGATCGTCAGCCGCCGCGCCGGGCAAAACGGGCAAAAAGAAAGCCGCCCGAAACGGCGGCGGCCTGGAGGAAAATTCAATCTTCTTGGTGCCCAGGAGAGGACTCGAACCTCCACGGAGTTACCCGCTAGTACCTGAAACTAGTGCGTCTACCAATTCCGCCACCTGGGCATTTCAGGAACTTATTAGTATAGCTCAGTGAAGAAAGAAACCAAAACCGGCGCTGCCTTGCCGGATGAAATCGAAGGCACGGTGCAGGGCCACCGCGACGGCCACGGCTTTGTCAGCCGCGACGATGGCGGGGCCGACATTTATCTGCCCCCCGGCGAGATGCGCGCCGTGCTGCACCGCGACCGGGTGAAGGTGCGCGTTGCGCGGCATGACCGGCGCGGGCGGCCCGAAGGCCGGGTGCTGGAAATTGTCGAACGCCCGCGCCAGCCCATCATCGGGCGGTTGCTGGCCGAAGGCGGCGTCTGGCTGGTGGCGCCCGAAGACAAGCGCTACGGCCAGGACGTGCTGGTTGCCAAACCCGCCGCCGGCCAAGCCAAGGCGGGCCAGATCGTGGTGGCGGAACTCACCGAGCCGCCCGCGCTCTACGGCCAGCCGGTCGGGCGCGTCAAGGAAGTGCTGGGCGAGATCGACGACCCGGGCATGGAAATCGAAATCGCGGTGCGCAAGTACGGCGTGCCGCACGAGTTTTCCGAAGCGGCTGTAGCCCAGGCGCGCACACTGCCTGACCATGTGCTGCCCTCTGATGGGAAAGGCCGCATCGACCTGACCGATGTGCCCCTGGTCACCATCGACGGCGAGGATGCGCGCGACTTTGACGACGCCGTTTATTGCCAGCCCGCCGTGGTCTCCGGGCGCGGCAAAAAACCCAACGGCTGGCGCCTGCTGGTGGCCATTGCCGATGTCAGTCACTACGTGAAAACCGGCAGCGCGCTCGATGCCGACGCTTACGAGCGCGCTACCAGCGTCTATTTTCCGCGCCGCGTGATTCCCATGCTGCCGGAAAAACTCAGCAACGGGTTGTGCTCGCTCAACCCGCAAGTCGAGCGCCTGTGTATGGTCTGCGACATGCTGGTGAACGCGCAAGGCGAAGTCACCGCCTACCAGTTTTACCCGGCGGTCATGCGCAGTCATGCGCGTTTGACGTACACCGAGGTGGCGGCCATTCTGACCAACACACACGGCCCCGAGGCGCAGCGGCAGTCCGCGCGGGTGCAAGAGCTGCTGCATTTGCACGACGTGTACCGTGCTCTGCTGGCGGCCCGGCAGGCGCGCGGCGCGGTCGATCTGGAAACCGTCGAAACCGAAATCATTTGCGACGAGGCCGGGCGCATCCAGCGCATTGCCCCGCGCACCCGCAACGACGCGCACAAGCTGATCGAAGAAGCCATGCTCGCGGCCAACGTGTGCGCTGCCGACTTCATCGCCCAGGGCAAGCAGCCCGGCCTGTACCGCGTGCACGACGGCCCCCCGCCCGAAAAGCTGGAGGTGCTGCAAGGCTACCTCACCGCGCTGGGCATCGGCCACGGTCTCTCGCAAGAGCCGCGCCCCAGCGAATTTCAGCGCATCGCCCAGGCCACGCAAGAGCGCCCGGACGCCGAGCAAATCCACACCATGCTGCTGCGCTCCATGAGCCAGGCCCTCTACACGCCGGTCAACAGCGGCCATTTCGGGCTGGCCTTTCAGGCTTACACGCACTTCACCAGCCCGATCCGGCGTTACCCCGATCTGCTGGTGCACCGCGTGATCAAAGCCATTCTGGCGGGCCGCAAAGTGCGGCTGCCGCCCCTGCCGACGCCTGGCGAGGCGCACGCAAAACTTGGCAAACGCTTGCAAAAAAATAGCGCATCATCTAAGCAAAATAATGGTAAACAGCCTATTCGCCGCACAGCCGAGCTGCAAGCCTGGGAGGCCGCCGGTCTGCATTGCAGCGCCAACGAACGCCGCGCCGACGAAGCCAGCCGCGACGTGCAAGCCTGGCTCAAATGCAAATACATGCGCGAGCATCTGGGCGAGGAGTACGACGGCACCGTCAGCGCCGTCACCGGGTTCGGTTTGTTCGTCACGCTGCGGCAGTTGTACGTTGAAGGCTTGGTGCACATCACCGAACTGGGCGGCGAATACTTTCGTTTCGACGAAGCGCGGCAAGAACTGCGCGGCGAGCGCACCGGCATCCGCTACGGCCTGGGCGCCAAGGTGCGCGTGCAGGTCAGCCGCGTGGACTTGGACGCGCGCAAGATCGACTTCCGCCCGGTGCGCGAAAGCGACGCTTCGCCCCCGCCCGCCAAAGCCGCTGGCGCCAAGCGCGCCGGACGGGGGAAAATTTAAAATTCATAGCTATATATCAGTTTATTGTATGAATTTATGATATTTTTTCTATAGAAAAATCATATTTAACATTGGTAACAAGCTATTAAATCGGGAGTTCATAGATTGCGGCAACAAGCCAATCGCATCTGAATTTTCTTGAACAAAAATTTTCCATTCCCCAAAGCACAAGCAGCGCGAGCTGGAAATGGAAAAGAAAGGGATCTGCGTATTTGACTTTTCCATCGTCATTCCCGCGAAGGCGGGAATCCATCGAAGTTGGTTTCGATTCATGGGCGGCTACAAGAGGTGATGCTCATGGATTCCCGCCTGCGCGGGAATGACGAAAAAACGAATGCAGGCAATCAAGCAGGCAGTTCCCAAAAGAAACATCCCGCGTTCAACGTTCCCCACTGCGCTATCATCGCGCGCCCGATGACCGTTGCCATGACGACCGAAGCCACCCCACCCAGCCTGTGGCTTGCGCCGCGCCGGCTCATGGGCGTGTCGGTGGCGGTGGCGCTGCTGACCATTGCGCTCAAGACGCTGGCCTGGCGGCTCACCGGTTCGGCCGCTTTGCTGTCGGACGCGCTGGAGGGGCTGGCCAATTTGGCGGGCGCGTCGTTCGGGCTGCTGATGCTGCACTGGGCCGCGCAGCCGGCGGACGCCGATCACCCCTACGGCCACCACAAGGCGGAGTATTTCGCCTCGGCGTTCGAGGGGCTGCTGATCTTCGCGGCGGCGCTGGCGATTGTCTGGACCGCGCTGCCGCGCCTGTGGGCGCCGCAGCCGCTGGAAAAGCTCGGTTGGGGCATGGCGCTGGCGGTGGCAAGCTCGGCGCTCAACGGCGCGCTGGCGTGGCTGCTGTTGCGCGTGGCGCGCACCACGCGCTCCATCACGCTGGAGGCGGACGCGCGCCATTTGATTACCGATGTGTGGACCACCGGCGGCGTGGTGCTGGGCCTGCTGCTGGTGTGGCTGACGGGCTGGCTGTGGCTGGACGCGCTGGTGGCCATCGGCGTGGCGCTGAACATCATGCGGGAGGGCGCGCGCCTGATGTGGCGCTCCGCGCAGGGTTTGATGGATGTGGCCGCGCCCGAAGTGCAGGCGGCCATCGAAAGCGCGCTGGGCGATTTCGCGCGCCAGGTGGAAGGCGCGCGGCAGGTGCGCTTCGACCATGTGACCACGCGCCGGGCCGGGCAGCGCAATTTCGTCGATTTGCACATGCACATGCCGGGGCACTGGAGCCTGGAGCACGCCGCCGCCATGCGAATGGAAGTGGAACAGGCGCTGCTGATGCATGTGCTGGATGCGCGCGTGACGATTCAGATGCTGCCACTGGACGTGGAAGCGCACGCGGGCGACGCGCCCGCGCCGGCCATGTAACGCCCTCTCCCGCCTGCAAGAGAGGGGGCAAGGAAGAGGGAAAACCTCAGCGGGGCTGCTGCGGCGGCGCCTTGCCCTTGAAGGGGGCGCATTCGGGCGTATTGTCCTTGCGGCAATACTTCCAGCCGCAGGCATCGCGCTTGAAGGGGTTCATGCCGGCTTCGTTCAGGCACCGGCTCAGCGGCGAGTTGGGGGAGGCACCCTTGTTGGACAGGAAATTGCCCCCGCTGGCCGGGCAGTCGCCCTTGCCCCAGCGGCCATCGCAGTGCTGGCGCATGCAGCGGTCGCGCTCCACGGGGCTCATGCCGGCGCGGTCCATACAGCTTTTCAGGCTCGTGCTCGGGGCGGCGTGGGCAGGCGCGCTGGAGCGGGCGGGATGGGATGCCGTGCCCGCTGGTCGTGACGCCTGCGCGGGGGCGGCGATGACCACGGCGGCTTGCAACAAAATGGCGGCCAAAGCTGCGCGCCGGCAGAGTGCTGAGAAACGCATGACATACTCCTTTGCTACGTTCAAAGAAATGCCATGTTATCCCTGATTCAACGTGTCGCGCGCGCCCGTGTCGAGGTGGCCGGCCAGACCGTGGGAGAAATCGGCCCCGGCCTGCTGGCGCTGGTGTGCGCCGAGCCTGGTGACACCGAGGCCGAGTGCGATCGCCTGCTGGCCCGCCTGCTCAAGCTGCGCATCTTCGGCGACGCGGCGGGCAAGATGAACCTGAGCGCGCAAGACGTGGCTGGCGGCCTGCTGCTGGTCAGCCAGTTCACTCTGGCCGCCGACACCCGTTCCGGCAACCGCCCCGGTTTTAGCGGCGCAGCCATGCCCGATTTGGGCCGGCGGCTGTTCGAGCATCTGGTGCGCCGCGCGCAAGCCGCGCACCCGCAAGTGGCCAGCGGGCGCTTTGGCGCGGACATGCAGGTGCATCTGGTCAACGATGGGCCGGTGACGATTCCGCTGCGCATCGCGCCGGTGCGAGAAGGTTGAGCGTTTTTGTTCCTTTCCCTCGCTGAGGAAAGGCCGTGGTGGGGGTCTGTCAGCGCCAGGAAAATTTTAAACCAAATCAGCTTTTATCCATTGTGTGGTATGAGGTAGAAGCTATGTATTGAGTAGCATTCAACCCTTCGCGCAAGGCAAACCCGGCGTGCGGCACCACTGGCTCCAACTGCCTGCGTACACCGGCGCGGGCGGGTAGCCGGCAAGCTCCAGCGCCAGCGCATTGGCCGGGGCGCTCGCGCCGCTGCCGCAGTAGCACACCACGCTGGCGGGGGCGCGGCCCGCGAGCAGGGCGTCGAATTCCGCCTTGAGCTGCGCGGGCGGTTTGTAGCGCCCATCGGCCGCAAAGTTTTCAGTGAACGGGCGGTTGAGCGCGCCCGGAATGTGCCCAGCCACGGGGTCCAGCGGTTCGGTCTCGCCCCGGTAGCGCGCCGCATCGCGCGCGTCGATCAGGGTTTGGTCCGGCTCGCCCAGATGGCGCAACACGTGCCCGGTATCGACCATCCGGCGTAGCGGCGCGCCCAGCGCGAATGGCGGATGAGCGGGCGCGGGCGGCAAAGCGGGGCCGGATTCGGTGGCGCCGCCTGCGGCTTCCCACGCTTGCAGACCGCCGTCGAGCACCGCCACGGCGTCGTGCCCGGCCCATTTGAGCATCCACCACAGCCGCCCGCAAAACTTGACGCTGTGGCGGTCGTACACCACGGCCTGCATCCCGTTGGCAAGACCGGCGCGCGTCAGCCAGGCGGCCAGCGCATCGCGCGTGGGCAGCGGGTGGCGGCCGCCGCTGGCGGCTGGCGCGGACGCTAGATGCGCGCTCAAATCGCGCCCCAGATGCGCGAGCGTGGCGCCGGCAATGTGCTTGTGCAAGAACATCGCATCGGCCTGGGCCGAATCGGCCAGATCGAAGCTCACATCGAAAATTCTCAGCGGCACCCGGCGCGTCACCAGGCTCTGGAGTTGCTCGACACTGATGAGGCGGGTATAGGGCGTGGTCATGGCGCGGGTGCGGTTGAGAAAATGGCGGGTGTGGATTTTCGCCCATGCGCGGGGCGGCGAGCCATGTACATTTGCGCAGCCCTATGATGCAACCCCCATGAGCCATCTCGAAATGCCGCTGCCCTTGCTCGACAGCCTGCGCGGCCTGATTCTTCAGGCGCGGCAGCAGGCCGTGCGCAGCGTCAACGCCGTTCAGGTGCAAGCCTACTGGCAGATTGGTCGGCATATCGTCGAGTTCGAGCAGGAAGGGCAGGCGCGGGCCAGCTACGGCCAGCGCCTGCTGCCGCAATTGGGGCAGGCTCTGTCGCGGGAATTCGGCAAGGGGTTCGATGCCTCCAACCTGCGTTACATGCGCCTGTTTTATCAAGCGTTTCCAAAATGTGACGCACTGCGTCACGAATTGAGCTGGACCCACTACCGCCTGCTGTTGCGGGTGGATGCGCCGCGGGCGCGTGGGTGGTACATGCAGGAGGCGGCGGCGCAGAACTGGAGCACCCGCGCGCTGGAGCGGCAGATCGGCAGTCTGTATTACGAGCGGCTGCTCTCCAGTCACGACAAGACGGGTGTGCGGGCCGATGCCACGCATGAGCCGCCAGCGCACAGCCCACGGGACTTTGTGCACGACCCGGTGATGCTGGAATTTTTGGGTCTGCCGGATACAGGCCGTCTGCTGGAGGCCGATCTGGAGCAAGGGTTGATGAACAGGCTGCAACAGTTCCTGCTGGAACTGGGCAAGGGATTTGCCTTTGTTGCGCGCCAGCAGCGCATCAGCACGGAAACCCAGGATTTCTACATCGACCTGGTGTTCTATAACTATCTGCTCAAGTGCTTCGTGCTGATCGACCTGAAAACCGGCCATCTGACGCATCAGGACATCGGCCAGATGGATATGTACGTGCGCCTCTGCGATGACCAGCGCCGCAGCGCGGACGACAACCCGACGGTCGGCATCCTGCTGTGCGGCAGCAAAGACCAATCGGTGGTGCGTTATTCCGTGCTGCACGAGAGCCAGCAGTTGTTCGCCAGCAAATACCGCTTGGTGCTGCCCAGCGAGGAAGAACTGCGCCGCGAGATCGAGCGCGAGCAGGCTGAAATCGACGAACGCCGGATGCTTGAACAAGCAAAGCACGACCATGACTGATTTGGAGACCCGCGCATGGGCCTGAGCCTGGTGCAAAGCCGCGCGCTGCTCGGTCTGGCCGCGCCTGCGGTGACGGTGGAGGTGCATCTGTCCAATGGCCTGCCGAGCTTCACCTTGGTGGGGCTGGCCGATCTGGAGGTCAAGGAGGCGCGCGAGCGCGTGCGCAGCGCGTTGCAAAACAGCGGGCTGGAGTTTCCGCACGACCAGCGCATCACCGTCAACCTGGCCCCGGCGGATTTGCCCAAGGATTCGGGTCGGTTCGATCTGCCCATCGCGCTGGGCATTCTGGCCGCCAGCGGGCAGATCGACGCGGGCAGTTTGGCAGGCTGGGAATTTGCGGGCGAGCTTTCCCTCTCCGGCGAATTGCGCGATGTGCGCGGCGCGCTGGCGATGGGCGTAGCGCTGCACCACGCCGGCATTGACGCGCGGCTGGTGCTGCCGCCGGGCAGCGCCGAAGAAGCCGCGCTGGTGCCGGGGCTGGCGGTGTATCGCGCGCGGCATCTGCTGGACGTGGTGGCGCGTTTTCAGCCAACGGGCGCGGCCCCGCCGCTGGCCGAAGGTGAAGGCGAAACTTTCGCCCGCGTGCCCCCGCCCGCGCGCGCCAGCGAGCCGGCCTATCCCGATCTGGCTGACGTGAAAGGTCAGGCCAGCGCCCGCCGCGCGCTCGAAATTGCCGCCGCCGGCGGGCATTCGCTGCTGATGATCGGGCCGCCCGGCACCGGCAAATCCATGCTGGCGCAGCGTTTTGCCGGTCTGCTGCCGCCGATGGCGGTGGACGAGGCCCTGCAAAGCGCCGCCGTCGCCAGCCTGGCCGGTCACTTCACCACGGCACAGTGGGGCCGCCGCCCCACACGCGCGCCGCACCACACGGCCAGCGCGGTGGCGCTGGTGGGCGGCGGATCGCCCCCGCGCCCCGGAGAAATTTCGCTCGCGCACCAGGGCGTGCTGTTTCTCGACGAACTGCCGGAATTCCCCCGCCCGGCGCTGGAGGCACTGCGCGAGCCGCTGGAATCGGGCCACATCACCATCAGCCGCGCGGCGCAGCGGGCCGAATTTCCGGCGCGCTTTCAACTCATCGCCGCCATGAATCCTTGCCCGTGCGGCCATCTGGGTTCGCGCACGCGCGCCTGCCGCTGCACGCCCGACCAAGTGGCGCGCTATCAGGGCCGCATCTCTGGGCCGCTGCTGGACCGCATCGACCTGCACGTGGAAGTCGGCCAGCTTGCCCCCGAAGAACTGCTCGCCGCCCGCTCCGGCGAAGCCACCGCCGCCGTGCGCGAGCGCAGCCGCGCCGCGCATGAACGGGCGCTGGCGCGCCAGGGCCACGCCAATCAGGCGCTGGCCGGACGCGCCATTGACCAGCACGCCCGGCTAGACGATGCCGCCACCAGGTTCCTGCACGCCGCCGCCGCGCGCCTAGGCTGGAGCGCCCGCGCCACGCACCGCGCCATCAAGGTCGCCCGCACCATCGCCGACCTTGCCGGCAGCCAAGCCACCAGCGCCGCCCACATCGCCGAAGCCGTGCAGTACCGCAGGGCGCTGGTGGGGGGCAAATGAGGGGTTGAGCGTTTGGCGTGGAAACTCGTTATTTCCGCGAAAGCTTGAAGAACGAATTTAATAGCTGCTTCCCACTGTTTTACATAGTTTTCTGATATTTTTATCAAGAAAAGCCATATAATACTTTGGCATTAAGCTATTGAACCGGTAGCATATCAGTGGCGCTTTTGCGCCGGTAGATTAGCAAGGTGTCATTGGCATCGGTGGGGTGGCCCACGCGTTGCTGCAGCGTCCAGTTGCTGGCTTGGGAGGAGGCTTCAAAGGCGGGTTTGGCGTTCACGCCTGCCAGCAGCCACGGGCATTGTGGCGCGTCTTGGGTGAGCGGGACGGTTTGCCAGCCGCCGTGAAAGCGCGCGCCGACCAGTTGCGCAGTGCCCAGCCCCAGCGTTTGCACGCAGGGCGGCTGGCCGATGATGCGCTGGATTTTGGCCATTTGCGGTGCCACGCTGCGCGCGTAGTCGAGTCCGGGCAGCCACAGGGTCATCAGCAGCAGCCAGCACAGCGTGGCGCCGGCGGCGGGCAGCACCAGGCTTTTCCATAGCGCCGTGCGGTGGCGGCCCGTGCGCCAGCGCGCCAGCGCGATCCAGGCCAGCGTGCCGGCCAGCGCTGCCGCCAGAGCGGGCCACTGGAAGATGGGCGTAAAGCCCGGCGCCAGCCGCGCCACGTTGGCCGCCGGTTTGGCCGGAATGCCGGTGTGCAGCGACAGCCAGATGACCCAGATGGCGATGGCCCAGCCGGTGAAAAACAGCACGGTGAACCAGTCGATGAACGCCGCCGCGCCGCGCTTGAAGGTGGGCAGCGCAAAGGCCGCCAGCGTGGCCAGCGCGGGCAGGGCGATGAGCAGCGCCCGGTCGCTGGCGTGGGTGAGCGCGGTGGTGATGATGGGCACCAAGGCCATCATCACCGGCAGGCCCAGGTGCCGGTGGCTGCGTATTTGCAGCAACTGGCACCGCCAGCGCCACAGCGTCCACAGCGCCAACGGCCACACGGGCCAGGTGAACCACAGAAACAGCCGCGCCAGCGTGCGCCAGTCGCCCGGGCGCAGCGGCAGGTCGATTGGCCAGCGCGGCAGGCCCAGCAGTGTAGCCAACAGGGCGCAGGCGGCAGCGATCAGCGCCAGCAGCAGCAGGGCGCGCAGGCGCGGGCCGCGCTCCATTTCTTCTTGCGGCGCGGCCAGCAGGCCCAGCAGCGCCATGGCGGCCCAGATGAGCGCCGTGCTGGCCGCGCCCGACAGCGCCAGCCCCGGCAGGCCGAGAGCCAGAGCCGCCCACGCCGGCCACGCGCCCAGCCGCAGCGCGGCCAGCCCGAAGTAAATGAGCGAGGCGCAGGCTAGTTGCGCCAGCGCGGGCGTGGTTTCGTGCGAAAGCTGGGCCAGCCCCAGTGTGGCCAGCAGCGCCAGCAGGCTGGCGTCGGCCAGCGCGCGGGCGTATTCGGCGGGCGGAGCTTCGCCGCCGAAAGCGAAGGCCACCGGCTGCGCGCCCCGGTGCTGGGCCAGGTGATAGGTGGCGTGCCAGGTAGCCGCCAGCGTGATGCCCAGCAGCAGCACGAAGGGGATGCGCACCGCAAAGTCGGGTGCCATCCAGCCGGGCGCCCATTGCAACGCCAGCGCGCCCAGCCAGTAGGGCAGCAGCGCGCCGCTATCGGGCGCCGCGCCGTCGAGCGTGGGGTGCAGCCAGGCCGGCCAGGGCGCGTGCGCGAGCGCCAGCATGTGGCCGAATGAGAGGATGTCGGCATTCTTCCAGGGCGCGCGCCCGATGTAGCCCGGCAGCACATAGCTCAGGCACAGGGCGATCAGCGCCCAGCGCGGCAGCCGGCGCACGGCGTCCTGGGCGACGATGGCAGGGGTGGGATGGGGCAAAGCGTTTGTGGGCGCAAAAGGCGGGACGGCGACGGACGGGATTTTCGCTTGCCTGCCGGCGGCGGGCAAAACAAAGGGCAGCGCGGGCTGCCCTTTGACGGTGAGGCGTTGAGCGTTTAGCGTGGGAAACCACGCGTCTTTCACGCTCAACGCGCAACACTCAACGCAAAACGCTCTTTCAGCGCGCCACTTTGCCGTAGCGGTTGCGGAACTTCTCCACGCGCCCGCCCATGTTGTCCATCGACTTCTGGGTGCCGGTGTAAAACGGGTGCGACTCACTGGAGGTGTCCAGCTTGAACATCGGCAGTTGGCGGCCATCGTCGGCGGCGCCGGTCTCCTTGGTGCTCGCGCAGGAGCGGGTGACGAACTTGAAGCCGTTGGAAACGTCCACGAACAGCACGTCGCGGTATTCGGGGTGGATGCCTTCGCGCATGGGGAAAATCCTTTCAGGTCAGAGGCGGCAGCCGCGCCGGGAATGTCAACCGGCGTACTTTTCGCGGGCGGTTTTTGCCAAACCAAATATTATAGATTAACGCTCGGCATTCAAATCCAGCGGCTTGGGCGGTTTGGGGCGCGGCGGTTGGGTGGTGTGAATGTGCGCCGTGGCGCGCTCCATCTGGCCGGCGGCGAGCAGATCGAAGGCTTCGGCGCAGCGGGCCAGCGCGGTTTCGATGAGCGCCCGGTCGCCCGCGGCGGGGTGGCCGAGCACCCAGCCGATGACCTGCGATTTGTCGCCCGGATGACCGATTCCCAGGCGCAGCCGCCAGTAGTCGCCCGATCCGAGCTGCGCATGAATGTCGCGCAGCCCGTTGTGCCCGGCGTGGCCGCCGCCCAGTTTGAGCTTGGCCTGGCCTGGGGGCAGATCCAGTTCGTCGTGCGCGACCAGGATTTCTTGCGGCGCGATCTTGTAAAAGCGCGCAAGCAGAGCGACCGGGCGGCCCGACAGGTTCATGAAGGTTTGCGGCTGGAGCAACCAGACCGGCAGTCCCAGCACGCTTTTGCGCGCCAGCAGCGCCTGCTGGCTGCGTTCGGGGGCGAGCGTGGCACCCAGTTGCCGGGCCACGGCGTCGATCCACCAGAAGCCCGCGTTGTGGCGCGTGCCCGCGTACTGCGGCCCCGGATTGCCCAGGCCGACGAAGAGTTTGATCATGAAGGCGAATTATCCGTGGCGCTCGCAAAAACGGCCCGCGCTGGCGGGCCGTTGTGCCTGGGAAAGCTGGTTATTTCTTTTCCGGCGGTTTCTTTTCCGGCGCGGCGGCGGTCTTCTTGTCCGGTGCAGGGGCGGCGGCAGCGGCGGGCGCGGCGGCGGTATCGGCATCGGCAGTGGTCGCTTCTTCCGCGGCGGGCATGACGACCGAGGCGAGCACCATTTCTTCCGCCGCGTGGCCGTGCAGCACGGCTTCCACGCCTTGGGGCAACTGAATGTCCTTGAGGGTGAGGGTGGCGCCTTTTTCCAGCTTGGACAGGTCGATGTGGATAGCCTCCGGCAGATCGGCGGGCAGGCAGGAGACTTCCAGCTCGCTGACGATGTGGTTGATCAGGCACTTGTCCAGTTTGACGGCGGGCGATTCATCCTCGCCGCTGTAGTGCAGCCGGATCTTCATGTGGATCTTCTGTTTGGCCGAGACGCGCTGGAAGTCCACGTGCAGCACCTGCGGGCGGTAGGGGTGCATTTGCACGTCGCGCAGCAGCACCTGGCTGATTTGGCCGGCCAGTTCCATGTCGAGCACGGACGAGTGGAAGGCTTCTTTTTTGATGGCGTGCCATAGCGCGTTGTGATCGAGTTCGATCAACTGGGGCGCGCCCTCGCTGCCATAGACGATACCGGGCACTTTGCCCGCGTTGCGCAGACGGCGGCTCGCACCCGTTCCCTGCATGTTGCGCTCGAAAGCGGCGAATTTCATGTGGCTACTCCTGATAAGCCGACCGCGACCAGTGCGGCTTGGGTTGAAAAATGGCTGCGTGAATGCAACCGGCTAAAACAGGTTTTCCTGTTCCTGTTCCTGAAACAGACTCATCACCGAGTCGCCGCGCGCGATGCGCTGGATGGTTTGCGCGATCAGCGGCGCCACGGAAAGCTGGCGAATCTTGCCGCACTGCGCGGCGCCGGGGGCAAGCGGTATGGTGTTGGTGACCACCACTTCATCGAGCGCGGCGCCCTGCGAGATGCGCTCGATGGCCGGACCGGAAAAAACCGGGTGCGTGCAGTAGGCATACACCTTTTTGGCGCCGCGCTCCTTGAGCACCTCGGCGGCTTTGACCAGCGTGCCGGCGGTGTCGATCATGTCGTCCATGATGACGCAGTTGCGGCCCTCGATGTCGCCGATCACGTGCATTACCTCGCTGACGTTGTGCCTGGGGCGGCGCTTATCGATGATGGCCAGCTCGCATCCCAGCTGTTTGGCCAGCGCGCGCGCGCGCACCACGCCGCCCACGTCGGGGCTGACCACCAGCAGGTCGTGATAGTTCTTCTGCCGCAGATCGCCCAGCAGCACCGGCGAGGCGTAGATGTTGTCCACCGGAATATCGAAAAAACCCTGGATCTGGTCGGCGTGCAGATCCATCGTCAGCACGCTGTGCACGCCCGCGGCTTGCAGCATGTTGGCTACCACCTTGGCGGAGATCGGCACGCGCGTGGAACGCGGGCGGCGGTCTTGCCGCGCATAGCCGAAATACGGTATGACGGCGCTGATGCGCTCCACCGAGGCGCGGCGCAGCGCATCGACCATGATGAGCAGCTCCATCAAACTCTCGTTGGCCGGCGGGCAGGTGGACTGGATCACGAACACGTCGCGCGCGCGCACGTTCTGCTTGAGCTCGACCGTCACCTCGCCGTCCGAAAAGCGCGTCACATCCGCCGCGCCGAGCGAAGTGTTCAGGTGGCTGGCGATTTCCACCGCAAGCGCCGGATTGGCATTGCCGGTGAACAGCAGGAAATCAGGTTGGTTCTGCGGCTGCATGAATGACACTCGCGCGGAAAGGGTTTGGCAGGGGAGGAAGGATTCGAACCCTCGCATGCCGGAATCAAAATCCGGTGCCTTGACCAACTTGGCGACTCCCCTGCGCGGGCCGGCGGCCACCTGGCCGCCAACCCTCAATCTTCAACTGCCAGCCCAGCCCGCCAGGGGATGCGCCGCCAGATTGCCGCACACCCGCAACTGCCAGCCCGCTTGCGCCCACGCGGGCGGTAAAACGGGTGCCTTGCAATCGTCGGCAAGCCACGCAAAAAGCGCGCTGCCGGAACCGGTCATCCGCCCGGACAGCCCCACCGAACCGAGCCACTCCAAGCCTTCGGGGATCTGCGGACACAGCCTTGCGGCGACCGGCTGCAAGTCATTGCGGCCAAACGACCACGGGTTTGCAGCAAAGCCTGAAATTATAGCAGCAATCGTGTTTCGGCCAAGTCCCAGGCTGCCGAAAATCTCCGCCGTCGCCACCCCTCGCGGCGGCTTGAGCACCGCAAAACGCGCCGGCGGTAGGCGCAAGGGCCGCAGTTGCTCGCCGATGCCTTCCACCCAGGCATTGCCCTCGCCCAGAAAAAACGGCACATCCGCGCCCAGCCCCGCGCCGATGGCCGCCAGCGCCGCGTGCGGCAGGTGCAGGCCCCAAAGCCGGTTGAGCGCCAGCAGCGTGCTGGCCGCGTCCGACGAACCCCCGCCCAACCCCGCCTGCGCCGGAATGCGCTTGTGCAGCCCGATACGCGCTCCCTGCGTGCAGCCCGTGGCCGTTTGCAGGGCGCGGGCGGCGCGCACGCTCAAATCATCGGCGGGCAGCGGCGCGTCAAGGGGCGCGCCCCAATCCTCGCGTGTGATGTGGCTTGAGGCGCTACGCTCGAAATGCAGCGTATCGCACCAGTCGATCAGCATGAACGCCGATTGCAGCAGGTGATAGCCATCCGCCCTGCGCCCGGTCACATGCAAAAACAAATTCAGCTTGGCCGGGGCGGGCACGTCGTAGAGCGACAACATGGCCGGATTATCTGTGGCTATTTTTATAGCTACCTACCAAGTATTATTATAGATTTTATGTATTTTTTATCGAAAAAACCAATTAATACATTGGCAAACAGCTATCAATTATATAGTTTTAACGATCAATCACCAGCCGCAATTCCGTTTCCGGCTGCGGGGTTTGGCGGCGGGCGAGCAAGCGCCCTTCAGTCCAGCGGCTTAGATCGACTTGCCAGCCTTGGACGTTGGCGGGCTGGCCGTGCAGCCAGGCGAACAGGGCCTGCATCGGGATGGCCGCGCCGGTAGTTTCTTCGATCATGCGGTCAGCCGATTCGTAGTGCTGCTGGCGGCCCTTTTGCAGCAACACGGCGTCCGCGGGCTGCCAGCGCAGGACGGCCAGGGTGTTGCCCAGAGGGGAGGCGAGGGTGAGTTCGCCGCTGGCGGCGTCGCCGCTCAATTCAAAGGCGACGGAATACGATTGCGGCGGATCGCTTTCGACGCGCAGGGCCAAGCGTCCGCTCCACGGGCCGGTTTGCGGATCGAAATGGCCTCTATCGCTTGTGGTAGTTGCGCAGCCTGCTATTAATAATGTAGCGGCGAGGAAAAACCAGCGCCGCTGGATTCCCGCCTTCGCGGGAATGACGGGGGAGTTCATGCGGCAATGACGAAGATGTTTGGGAGCAGGGCGGTGCTCACGGCGTAAGCTTGACTTGCAGGCGCGCGAGCGTCTGTTTGAGCGTGTCGTTGTCCGGGTCTTGCCGCAGGCCCTCCGTCCAGACGGCGCGGGCGCGCTCGGCGTGGCCTTGCACCCACAGCACTTCGCCCAGGTGGGCGGCGATTTCGGGGTCGGGCTGGCGCTCGTAGGCTTGCGCGAGGATGCGGGCGGCTTCCTCGATATGACCCAGGCGGAAATGCACCCAGCCCAGGCTGTCTTGGATGAAGGCGTTGCCGGGGGATAGTTGTACGGCTTTTTCGATCAGCGCCCTGGCTTCATCCAGGCGCACGCCGCGGTCGGCCAGCGAATAGCCCAGGGCATTGAGGGCGGTGTAGGAGCCGGGCTTGAGCGCGATCAGGCGGCGCAGCAGGCTTTCCATTTTTTCGAGGTCGCCCATGCGGTCGGCGGACATGGCGCTGTCGTAGAGCAGGTCCTGATCGTCGGGGTCGTTTTGCAACTGCGCGGTCAGGAGCTGGTAGGACTGCCCGGCGCGGCCGTTTTCGCGCAGCAGTTGGCACTGGGCCAGCAGCTTCAGGCGGGCATCGCGCGGGCCTTCTTCGGGCACGGCGTCGATGGCGGCCAGCGCATCGTCGAGCCGCCCCTGTTGGACCAGCATGGCGGCGCGCTCACTGGCGACGGCGAAGGCTTGCTCGGGGCTGTCGATCTGGTCGAGCAGCGCCTGCGCCCTGGCGGTGTCGCCGCTGCGCTGGGCGATGCGCGCCAGCATCAGGCGGGCGTTGTCCATGCCTTCTTCGCCGTCGCTGTTTTTGAGTTGGAGCAGCGTCAGGTACTTTTCCAGCGAATGCTCGGCCTGGGCGTTTTGGCGCTGCTGGGCGTACAGGGCGCCTTGCAGCAGCCAGGCTTGGGCGAATTCGGGATCGCGCCCGATGGCCGCGGCAAGCTGGGCGTGGGCGTCGGCCAGCCGGCCTTCGTCGATCAGCCAGCGGGCATAGCCCAGTTGCACTTGCGGGTACGGCTGGGGATTTTGCAGGTGGCGCTCGATCAGGGCCTGGGCGCCCGGCTCGCCGCCTTCGGCCAGTTGCAACGCCAACAGCGGCGGCCAGCGCGAGGAGACATCGGCGTTTTGACCGAGCGTGGCGGCGGCCAGCGCGCCGGCTTTGTCGCCCGCGCGCAGGCGCAGGCGGCCTACCGCCGTCCAGGCGGCAGCGCTCAGGGCCGGATTTTTGGGGTCTTGCAAAACGTCTTGCAGCGCGTGCTCGACCAGGCGGGCGATTTCGTCCGGGCCGGCGGCGCGGGCGTAAAGCGTGGGCAGGGCGGCCAGGAAGTCTTCGCGGTCTTTTTCCGGCAGCGTTGCGAGGATGGCGCGCAGCGGCGCTTCGGTTTCGGCGGCGCGGCCCAGCGCCAGCAGCAGTTGCAGTTCGTAGCGTCCGGCATCGGCCGATTCGGGGTGCGCGGCGCGCCAGGCGCGGGCGGTTTCGAGCGCGTCCGGGCCGAAGCGGGCATGAATGGCCATCTCGGTGGCGCGGCGGTACAGCGCCTCGTCGCCGGTGCGGCGGGCGGCGTCGAGCATGAAACGGTGGCCGGCTTGCGGATCGCCGGCCTGGTAGTTGAACTCGGCCAGCAGCAACTCGTACATCAGGCTGGCATTGGCGGCGGTTTCGGCGCTGCGCTGGGCGCGCGTGTCCGGCCGCAATCCTGTGGACGAGGGGGCGGGCGGAATCTGGGCATACAGCGGGCCGGCTGCGAGGGCCGCAGCCAGGGCCATGACGCGGATTGGGTACTGCATCGGCCCATAATAATCCACCGCAAGGTTGAGCGCCGGACGTTTGGCGTTTGGCGCGAAAACCGGCGCTTCGCACGCTCAATCAACGCCAAACTCCTCATGCCAGAACTGCCGGAAGTCGAAGTCACGCGGCGCAGCTTCGCCGGCCGGATCGCCGGGGCCGCCGTGCTGTCGGCGCGCGTGGGCAAGCCTCTGCGCTGGCCTTTGGGCGTAGCGCCGGAGCAGCTGGCGGGCCGGCGCGTGCTGGGCGTGGGGCGGCGCGGCAAATACCTGCTGGTACGTCTGGACGAAGGGCTGCTGCTGATCCACCTCGGCATGTCGGGTCGCCTGCGTTTTGCCTCCGGCCTGGGAGCGGCGGGGGCGCACGATCATTTCGATCTGGTCACCACCGCCGGCGTGCTGCGCTTGCACGATCCGCGCCGCTTCGGGGCCGTGGTGTGGGCGCCGCACGAGGGCGATGCGCGCGTGACCCAATTGCTTGGCGGACTGGGGGTGGAGCCGCTTGGTGCAGATTTCGACGCCGCGCGTTTTTACGCTGCGCTGCAACAGCGCACCGCGCCGATCAAGCAGGTGCTGCTGGCCGGCGACGTGGTGGTCGGCGTGGGCAACATTTATGCGTCGGAGGCGCTGTTTCACGCGCGCATTCGGCCCACGCTGGCGGCTTGCCGCGTCTCGCGCCCGCGCTCGGACCGGTTGCATGACGCCATTGTTGCGGTGCTGCAACAAGCGGTGGAACTGGGCGGCTCGACCTTGCGCGATTTTGCCGACGCGCGGGGCGATGCCGGGCATTTTCAGGCGCAGGTGGCCGTGTATGGCCGCCACGGGCAGCCGTGCCCGGTCTGCGGCACGCCGGTGCGCCGCATCCGGCAGGGCCAGCGATCGACGTTTTATTGCCCCAACTGCCAGCGCCGGTAGTGCCTTGGCTGGTGCTTTCCAGCGGGTAAGATGTGCCGCAGCCTGGTGGCCGCTTGGGCTTTTGCAACATCACGACATCATGGAACATCAAGCCGTTTCGGAATTCGGCGCGCAGCTTGGCGAGCACAGCGCGTGGCGCCGGGAAGTGGCGCGGTATCTGCGGGGGTTGTCTGACTGGATGCGCGAGCAGGAACTGCTGGATGACGAAACCGAGGAGCGGGTGCAAAGCCTGCAAGAAAAGCTGCGCACCGACAAGTTGATGGTGGCCTTCGTGGCCGAGTTTTCGCGCGGCAAATCCGAGCTTATCAACGCGGTGTTTTTCGCCAGCTATGGCCGACGCATCATGCCCGCCAGCGCGGGCCGCACCACGATGTGTCCGACCGAGCTGGGCTACGACGCCGCGGTGCCGCCGTGCCTGCGCCTGCTGCCCATCGAAACCCGGTTGCAGCCGCAGGCGCTGCTGGAGTGGCGCCAGGTGCCGGAGAAGTGGGTGCGTGTGGATCTGGACGTGAACGATCCCCGCCAGTTGGCCGGCGCGATGGAGAAAGTTTCCGAAACGCGCCAGGTCACGGTGGAAGAAGCGCGCGCCCTGGGCTTTTGGCATGACGACGCGCCGGAAGACAACCCGCCCATCGACGAGTGGGGCAAGGTGGAAGTGCCGCACTGGCGCCACGCCCTGATCAACATGGCGCACCCCCTGCTCAAGCAGGGGCTGGTGGTGCTGGATACGCCGGGGCTGAACGCCATCGGCGCGGAGCCGGAGTTGACGGTCAGCCTGATCCCGCAGGCGCAGGCGGCGGTTTTCATTCTGGCGGCCGATACGGGGGTGACCAAGTCCGACCTGACGGTCTGGCGCGAGCACATCAGCGCGATGGACGGGGGCGAGGGCGCCAAGTTCGTGGTGCTCAACAAGGTCGATACCTTGTGGGACGACATGAACTCGCCTGAGCAGATCGCCGCGCAGATCGAGCGCCAGTGCGCGCAGACCGCGCACATTCTCGATCTGGCCGACGATCAGGTGATTGCGCTGTCGGCCCAGAAGGGTCTGCTGGCCAAGGTGCGCGGCGATGCGGCCCTGCTGGCGCGCAGCGGCGTGCCGGTGTTCGAGCGGGCGCTGGCCCATCAGGTGCTCGGCGCCCGCCAGCAAATGCTCGCCGATACCCTGCAAGCCATGACGCACCGTATAAGCGATGGCGCCCAGCGGGTGTTCGTCATGCGCCGCCGTGAGATGGCCGAGCAGGAACTGGAGCTCAGGGGTCTGCGCGGCAAGAATCACAAAGTGATTCGCCAGATGCGCGCGCGCATCGTGGCCGAGAAGGCCGAATTCGACCGCGGCGGAGCTACCATACTGGCCGTGCGCTCGGTGCACGTGAAGCTGCTGCGCGAAGTCTTCAGCCTGCTGGGCGCTTCGTCCATCAACCGGGAACTCAAGGAGTTGACCACCGCCTTGCGCGAGCCGGGCATCAAGGTCGGCCTGGGCAAGACCTACGCCAGGGGCTTTGCCAACCTGCGCGGCGTGATCGGGCGGGTGCGCGCGCTGGAAACGGAGATCGAATCCATGCTGCGCGGCTCGTTCCAGCAAATCAACGTCAATTACGGCTTTACCCTGCGAGTCACGCCCCCGCCGGATATGAACCGCTTCGACGCCGATCTGCAAGCGGTTGAGCGCAGCCTCCTGCAATACCTGGGCGTGGGCAACATGATGAAGCTGGCGCGCCCCGAGTTCACCGAAAAACTGACGCGCGCCCTGCTGGCGCGGGTGCGCGCCATTTTCGAGACCGCGCTGGGCGAAGTGGAGCTGTGGAACAAATCGTCCTCCTCCCAACTTGACGCCCAATTGCGCGAACGGCGGCACGCTTTTACCCGGCGGGTGGACGCCATTTTGCGCATTCAAAACGCCGCCGGCGAGCTGGACGCCCGCATTGCCGAACTGCGCGAGGAAAACGACCAGATCGGGGTTCAACAGACGCGCATGGAGAGCCTGATGACCAGGCTGCACAAGTTCGTGCAGCAGTCCTCCGTGCCCGCGCCCGCGAACGCGGAGCTGGTTGCGGCGGCGTAGGGCCATTTGCCTGCCCGCGTGAGCGATCCCCCCGATCTGGCCGCCCGCGTGGTGCGCTGGCAGCGGCGGCATGGCCGGCGCGGCCTGCCCTGGCAGCAAGAGCGCGACCCCTACCGGGTGTGGCTGTCGGAAGTCATGCTGCAACAGACGCAGGCGCCCACCGTTCAGACCTACTACCCGCGCTTTCTGCGGCGCTTTCCCGACCTGCAAGCCCTGGCTGCCGCTGATGAAGACGAGGTGCTTGCTCTCTGGAGTGGCCTTGGCTACTACGCCCGCGCGCGCCGCCTGCACCAGTGCGCGCGGGCCATCGTGCAGCGCCACGGCGGCATCTTTCCGCGCACGGCGGCGGCGCTGGCGCAATTGCCGGGCATAGGCCGCAGCACGGCGGCGGCGATTGCCGCCTTCTGTTTTCACGAACGTGCCGCCATCCTGGACGGCAACGTCCGGCGCGTGCTCGCCCGCGCGCTAGCCGTTGCCCACGACCTGGCGCTGGCGCGGCACCAGCAAGCGTTGTGGCAGCGCGCCCAGGCGCTGCTGCCGCAAGCGCCCGCGCACATGCCCGCCTACACCCAGGGGCTGATGGATCTTGGCGCCTTGATTTGCACCCCGCGCCGGCCCAACTGCGCCCGCTGTCCGCTACAACCCGTCTGCGCGGCGCACCGCGCGGGCGAGCCGGAACGCTACCCCGTCAACACCCGCCGCGCCGCGCCCACGCCGCAGGCGCTGTGGCTGCTGCACGCCACGGATGCGCAAGGCCGCACCTGGCTTGCGCAGCGCCCGGCGCAGGGCATCTGGGCGCGGCTGCACAGCCTGCCGGATTTCGATTCGCCGCGGGCGCTGGCCGCCGCCTGCCCGCTTGCCGGAACGCCGCAAGCCCGCCGCCACCCGCCCATTCGCCACGCGCTTACCCACCGCGCGCTGGAGTTGCACATCGTGTCCGTCATCGCGCCCGCCGGAGCGCCGCCGCTGGCGCAAGGAGCGCGGCAGGGAGCATGGTTTGCCCCCCACGCCTGGCCCGCCCTAGCCCTGCCCGCGCCGGTGCGAAAATTTCTTGCGGCTACTGGTGCGCTATCGTAAGTGTAGCTATGTGCCATTAAACTGCTTTGGTTTGGTTTGAGGCTGATCCAACAGCGGTGATCGCGGCGACTGGATCAGCGGAGAAAACGGCGACGACCTGATTGTGGGCAGCAATGCCAGCGACGTGCTCTTTGGCGGGGCCGGCAACGACGACATCTACGGCGGGGCGGGCGACGACCTGATTTTGGGCGACGGGCGCTACAGCACTGGCAGCCAGGTCACCGCGCTGCCCTATGCGCTGGGCACCACCATCTCCTACGTGTGGAACACGGCCAGCAATAGTTTTGTGAGCGCGAACTCAGGCAGTTACTCCATGGACCCGGTCGTGGTCGCTAGCGGCTACGTCTTCAACTGGACGTGGTCGGTCGACGGCGCCACCCAGGACTTCGTGCTCACCCCCGGAGTAGGACTGATGGTCAACTCGCGCGCCGAGTCCGATGGAACGGGCAACGACGACTGGATCGACGGCGGGGCGGGTAACGACTGGATTGCCGGCCAGTTGGGCGACGATGTCATCTACGGGGGCGATGGCAACGACATCATTTACGGCGATGACGTGACGCCCTTATCCACCGACGGCAACGACATTTTGTACGCTGGCGCTGGCGCCGACAAACTCTATGGGGGCGGCGGCGACGATGAGCTGCACGCCGAAGACGACGACGGCGACACCGACTGGCTGTACGGCGGCACGGGTGACGACATGCTGTACGGGGGCAGCGGCCATGACCAGCTGTACGGCCAAGATGGCAACGACACCTTGTTTGCCGGCAGCGACGGCTCCATCATGAACGGCGGGGCGGGCAACGACACCTACATGGGCGGTGACGGCAACGACACCATGAGCGACGAAAGCGGCGACGACGTGTACCTGACCAGCGGCGGCGTTGACACCATCGTGGATCAGTCCGGCGACGACGCCTACTTCATCGACTCCGACAGCCTGGGCGCCGGTGGTATCACCACCATCACCGATGTGGACAGCCTAGGCAGCCTGTACTTTGATAACGAGCAGCTGACCGAAGATAGCGTGCAGGCGACCTCCGCCACCACCTGGCAAAGCGAGGACGGCCTTTGCCTGCTGACCCAACAGGGGGGCGACCTGCTGATCCAAAGCAGCGATGCGGATGTGACGGGCAAAGTCATCGTTAAGAACTTTTTCAGCAAAGACATCTTCCTGAGCCTGAAACTGCCGCCTTGAGATCCTGCCGGTCACATCAACCACGCGCCCGTGGTGGTCAACCCTATTACCGCCCAAAGCGTCGATCAGGACAGCCTGTTCGATTTCACTATGCCCACGGACGCCTTCACCGACCCCGACGGCGACCCGCTGACTTTCAGCGCGCGCCTGGCCGATGGCAGCGATCTACCGGCCTGGCTCACGTTCGACGCGGCCAGCAAAACTTTCAGTGGTACCCCCGGCAACGCCGCCGTGGGCAACCTGAACGTGCAAATCACCGCCAGCGACCCCAGCGGCGCCAGCGCCAGCCAGAGCTTTACCCTGACGGTGGTCAACATCAACGACGCGCCCGAAGTGGGAACGCTGCTGAGCGGCCAGCAAGGCCGCGTCGGCCAGGAGTTCA
>JAIRVJ010000021.1 GCA_031253955.1 Burkholderiaceae bacterium
CTGGACAAGGTCAACGACGGCCCGCCGGAGCAAAACAAGCACAAGGTGATGTTCGAGAACCTCACGCCCCTGTTCCCCAAGGAGCAGATGAAACTCGAACGCGACAACTTCAAGGGCGAAGAAAACTACACGGGCCGCATCATCGACGTGATCGCGCCCATCGGCAAGGGCCAGCGCGCGCTGATCGTCGCTCCGCCCAAGAGCGGCAAGACGGTGATGATGCAGACCATCGCCCACGCCATCGCGGCCAACTACCCGGACAGCTACATGATGGTGCTGCTGGTCGATGAACGGCCCGAAGAAGTGACCGACATGCAACGCTCGGTGCGCGCCGAGGTGATCGCCTCTACCTTCGACGAACCCGCCGCGCGCCACGTGCACGTGGCCGAGATGGTGATCGAGCGCGCCAAGCGCCTGGTGGAACTGAAAAAAGACGTGGTGATTCTGCTGGACTCCATCACCCGCCTGGCGCGCGCCTACAACACCGTGGTGCCCTCGTCCGGCAAGGTGCTCACCGGCGGCGTGGATGCCAACGCGCTGCACCGGCCCAAGCGTTTTCTGGGCGCGGCGCGCAACGTGGAGGAAGGCGGGAGCCTCACCATCATCGCCACCGCGCTGATCGACACCGGCAGCCGCATGGACGAAGTGATCTTCGAGGAATTCAAGGGCACCGGCAACAGCGAAATCCACCTGGACCGGCGGCTGTACGAAAAGCGCGTATTCCCCTCCATCCAGCTCAACCGCAGCGGCACCCGCCGCGAAGAGTTGCTGCTGCCGCCCGAAGTGCTGCAAAAAACCCGCATCCTGCGCCAGTTCATGTACAGCATGGACGAGATCGAGGCGATGGAAATGGTCATCAAGAGCATGAAAGCTACCAAGACCAATGTCGAGTTCTTCGACATGATGCGGCGCGGGGGCTAAGCTTTCCCCTCGCCCACTTGTGGGAGAGGGGCAGGGGAGAGGGCATGGCGCATCCTCAGGCACAGCGCAAAAACAAGCACCCACCGGCCTGCGGCCGGCCCTCTCCCCCACCCTCTCCCGCAAACGGGCGAGGGAGAAAACCCTTCCGCCAACTGGCCGCCCTGCTCTTGGGCTTGGCGCTCGCCCTGCCCGCCGCAAGCGCGGCGGATACAACCGCCTTCGATATCGAAGTGCGCGCCCCGGACACGGTGCGCGAGCTGATCGAAAAACACAACAATCTGGAGCGCTACCGCCAAGTGCCCGGTCTCACCCCCGCCGAGCTGGATCACCTGCTGGCCGCCGGCGAGCGCGGCGTGCACGATTTGCTGGGCGCGCAGGGCTACTTCAGCCCCCAAGTGACGCTGCGGCGCCAAGAAGCGCCCGGCGCGCGGCCCAAGGTGGTGATTGAAGCCGATCCCGGCGTGCAGGCCAAGGTGCGGCAGGTGTCGATCACGTTTCAGGGCGCCATCGCCGACGCTCATGATGCGGATGCCGCGCGCCAGCGCCAGAACATCATGGAGCAATGGAGCCTGCCCGCGCAGCGCACATTCACGCAAGACGCCTGGAGCAGCGCCAAAACCGGCGCGCTGCGCGCGCTGACGGCACGCCGCTACCCGGCGGGCAACATCGCAGACAGCCGGGCCGACATCGATGCGGACGCCAACAGCGCCAGCCTGAATGTGCGGCTCGATTCCGGCCCCCCGTTCAAACTCGGCCCCATGCAGGTGAGCGGCGTGCAGCGTTACGAGCCGCAACTAGTGCCGCGTCTGGCGCGTCTGGCGCCCGGCCAGGTGTATGACCAGCAAAGCCTGGAGCAGGCCCGCCAGCGCCTGACGGCCAGCGGCTATTACGACACGGCCACTATCTTCATCGACCCGCAAACCCCCGCCCCCGAAGCCGCGCCGGTGCAAGTGCAAGTGACCGAAGCCAAACTGCAAAAGCTCACGCTGGGCGGAGGCTACTCCACCGACGGCGGCCCGCGCGCATCGTTGCAGTACACCCACAACCGCGTGCCTATTCTGGGCTGGCGCGCCATCACCGGGCTGCAACTGGAAAAGGCCGATACCTTCGTGCAGACCGACCTGCGCGGCCTGCCGGCTGAAAGCGGCTGGAGCCTGGGCGCTTTCGCCAAGTACCGGCGGCAAGACGACGGCCAACTGGTCACCACCTCGCAGCAACTGCGCTACGGGCGCTCGCGCAGTGACGAAAACCTGGAGCGCAGCGAATACCTGCAACTCGACCGCGCCCAGGTCAGCACGAGCGAGGGCGTGATCCTCTCCGGCGCGCGCGTGGGCGACGGCATGGCCCTTTCGCTCAACCGCGCCTGGACCCGCCGCCAGTTCGACAGCATGCAAGCCCCCACCCGCGGCTACGGCTTGGCCGCCGAGCTTGGCGCGGGCGCCACGCTGGAAGGCGTGCGCAAACCGTTCGCGCGCGCGCAAGCGCGCTGGATGCAGTTCGTGCCGCTGGGCGACACGCCGCGCGCCAGCCGGCTCGCCTTGCGCGCCGAGGGTGCCGCCGTCATCGCCAACCAATCCGCGCGCGTGCCGGGCAGCCTGCTGTTTCGCACCGGCGGCAACACCACCGTGCGCGGCTACGGCTACCGTACCATCGGCATCGATTACGACGGCGGCCGCGTAACCGGCCCGGGCCGCTACATGGCGGTGGGCAGCATCGAGTGGCAGCGGCCCATCCAGAGCGAAAGCTACCCCGGCCTGTTCGAGCACATCGTGTTCCTCGACGCCGGCGACATCGCGCAACGCCCAGGCAATCTGCGCCCGCGCGCAGGCGTAGGCACCGGCGTCATCATGCGCACCCCCGTAGGCCCCCTGGAACTGGATCTGGCCTACGGCCTCAAACCGCGCCATTTCCGCCTGCATCTGAATGTGGGGTTTACGTGGTAAATCAGACACCCCAATCCGCCCCCGGCAACGCCGCGCCCAAGCGCAAGCGGCGGTGGCTGGTTTGGGCGCTGCTGGCGCCGGAGTTGCTGTTGGCGCTGTTGCTGGGGGGGCTGTGGGCGTGGAGCGGCAGCGAAGGCTCTCTGGCCCAGGCGCTGCGCTGGGGCCTGCGGCATCTTCCGCCGGGCGCGCTGCAAGTGGATGAACTGCGCGGCAGCTTGCGCCACGGGGGCGATGCCCGGCGCATCCGCTGGAGCCTGGACGGCCTGACGGTGGACGTGCAGGATGCCCGCCTGCGCTGGAGTCTGCCGGCGCTGCTGGCGGGCCGGCTGCAAGTGGACGAGTTGACGGCGGGCGCAGTTCATGTAGAAGGCCAGAGCGCACCCGCCGATGGCCCGCGCGCAAGCGGCCCGCCGCCGCATTTGGATTGGCCGCTATCGGTCGCCGTCGAGCATTTCGCCGTCGGCAAGCTGGAATTGGCCCGGCCCATACCTGCCCTTCGCATCGTCGGCAGCTACCGCTTCACGCGGCAAACGGCCACCCATCAAGTGATGCTCGACGGCGCGCACGCTTTTGGGGGCGACTGGCGGGCACGGCTGGAACTGCACGGCGCGGATGACCCCACGCTGCACGCGGAACTGAGCGGCGCCGCGCTCCCCGCCGCCATTCATCCGGCCCTTCAGAGCGCAGCGCCGCAGCCGGTGGCGGTGCAAGCCGTCATCGACGGCCCGCTGCGCGAGTTGCGCGCCACGGCCAAGCTGGGCGCGCTGGGCGGCCCGCCACAGGCCAGCCTGCACGCCCGCATCACGCCCTGGGGCGCAACGCCGCTGCCCGAAGCAGGCGCAGCGCTGGAACGGCTCGATCTGGCCCACTGGTGGCCCGCCGCCCCCGCTACCGAACTGAGCGGCCCCATCGAACTTGCCAGCGGCGCGCGCGCCGCCTGGACGCTGCAAGCCGATCTGCGCAACGCCAACTCCGGCCCTTGGGATGCGCAACGCGTGCCGCTGGAACAGATGCGCGCCGCCCTGCTCTGGGATGGCTCGACGGCCACCGTCAAGGAGTGCGCCGCCACCCTGGCCGGGGGCACGCTGGCGCTGCAAGGTTCATGGTCAAATCCGCCACAAACGCAGACCAGTCAAGGTGTAGCAGCTACTCAATCGGGAGCATCACAAGCTTCGTGGCAGTTGCGCGGCGAGTTCACAGGCATCGACCCGGCGCGTCTGCACAGCGTGCTGGCGCCCTTCCCGCTCGATGGCCGGGCCGCGCTTTCGGGCAGCGGGCAGGCCATCGAGTTCGACGCTGCCCTGCAAACGCCCCCGCACCCCGCCGGCCCAGGCGCCACGGCCCAGACCCAAGCCCAACAACTGGCCGGCCAGTTGCACGCGCTGCGCCTGCAAGACGCTGCCGCCAAGGGGCGCTGGCGGCCCGGCCTGCTCACGCTCGATACGCTGCGTGTGCGCGCCGCTGACGCGCAACTGAGCGGCGACGGTCTCCAAACCACGCTCGCCGCGCCCGCGCAAGTCCAGGGGCGGCTGCAACTGCACGCGCCCGGCGTAACGCTCAAGGTCAACGGCCAGGCCGCGCAAACGAGCGGCGGCGGAACCTTGCAGGCCGATATCCACGATCTGGCGCAAACCCTTGCCTGGGCGCAGCGGCTGCCGGGCGTGCCGCCGCTGTTTGCGCGAGCGGCCGCCAGCGGGGCGCTGCGTCTGCAAGGCCGTTGGCAAGACGGCTGGGCCGACCCCGATGTTCACGCCGAACTGAACGTGCCGCGCCTGCGCTGGCAAGCCGCTGCGGGCAATGCAATCGAGTTGCGCCAGACCAGCCTCACGCTGGCAGGCAAGCTCTCGCAAGCCAGCCTGCAAGCGCGCGTGCATGGCGTGCAGGGCGCGCGGCGCGCAAGCCTGATCGTGCAAGCCAGCGGCGGGCGCGCTCCTCTCGCCCGCTTGCGGGAGAAGGGCAGGGGAGAGGGCCGACCGGAGGCCGGAGGGCGCAACATTAGCCTTGCGCCAAGCACCCCCTCTCCCTACCCTCTCTCCCAAGGGGGAGAGGAAAAACAGGACTGGCACGCCACCCTTGAACAATTCACGCTGGCGCTTTCCGATCCGGCGCTCGGCCAGGGCGCGTGGCGCATGAGCGCGCATCAGCCGGTGCCGCTGCTCTTCACGCCTCCGGCGGGCGGCAGCGGCCTGGGTCTGGACATCGGCGCGGGCGAGCTGCTGCTGTCCGCTCCCGATTCGCAACAGGCCCACATCGCCTGGGAGCCGCTGCGCTACCAGGACGGGCAGTTGAGCACCAAGGGCCGCATCACCGGCCTGCCACTGGTCTGGGCCGCACGGCTGGCCGGCCCGCGGCTGGCGGAAACCCTGGGGGGCGACCTGATGCTGGAAGGCCGTTGGGATGCTGATCTAAGCAAAACCCCGCATCTGCACGCCGAACTGGCGCGCGCCGGCGGCGATCTGCGTATCGCCAGCGGCGCGAACGCCCAGACTCCCGCCGGCATCCGCCGCGCCCGCCTCGCGCTGGACAGCCAGGGCCAAGACCTGACCTTGCATCTGGACTGGGATAGCGAGCACGCCGGTTTCGCTCAAGGCGAATTGCGCACGCGCCTGGCGGCCACGCCTGATGCCGAGGGCCGCACCCGCTGGTCGTGGCCGCCGGACGCGCCGCTGCAAGGCCGCCTGCAAGCGCGGCTGCCCGCTATCGAAGTCTGGTCGCCCGCGCTCGCGCCTCCCGGCTGGCGCCTGCGCGGTGCGCTCGCGGCCGACCTGCGCGCCGGCGGCACGCGCGACGCTCCCCGGCTGGACGGCGCCCTGAGCGCCAGCGATCTGGCCCTGCGCTCGGTGGCCGACGGCATCGAATTCACCGGTGGCCGCCTGCGCGCCAGCCTGAGCGAAAGCCGCCTGGTCATCGACGAATTCACCCTGCACGGCAGCCCGCCGCGCGCTAGCGCAAAGGATAAAGACAGCGCCGGGCAAGATGGCGGCACGCTGCGCGCCAGCGGGCAGGCCGAACTGACCGGCGGCCAAGTGCGTGCCAGCCTGGCCTTGCGGCTGGATCACCTGCGCGCCGGTATGCGCGCCGACCGCAACGCGACCCTCTCCGGCACGGTGGACGCCGGCATGAACGGCAGGCAGGCCAGCATCGCCGGCCAGGTGCGCGTGGACCAGGCCGAAATCGCCCTGCCCGAAAACGACGCCCCCGCGCTGGACGCGGATGTGTTCATCCACGGCGGCCTGACAGCAGCCGCCGCGCTGCCGCAGCCCACCGCCGCGCCGATGCCACTCGAGCTGAACCTGGGCATCGACCTGGGCGAGCGTTTCCACGTGCAGGGCCAGGGCGTCGATACCAGGCTCACCGGAAAGCTCCAGCTCAGCGGCAGCGGGCCGGCGGGCGCCATGCCGCGCGCGGTGGGCGTCATCGACGCCTCCGGCGGCACTTTCCACGCCTACAGCCAGCAACTGCGCATCGCGCGCGGCAAGCTGCTATTTGACGGCCCCATCGGCAACCCCCGGCTGGACATCCTCGCGCTCAAGCCCAATTACCAGTCCGATCAACAAGTGGGCGTGCTGGTGGGCGGCGCCGCGCTGCTGCCGTCGGTTCGCCTGTACGCCCAGCCCGATCTGCCCGACACCGAAAAACTCGCCTGGCTAATCCTGGGCCGCCCCGCCCCCGGCACTGGCGCCGAAGCGGCCATGCTGCAACAAGCCGCGCTGGCCATGCTGGGCGGGCGCGAAGGCAAAAGCATGGCCGCGCACCTGGGGCTGGACCAACTGGCCTTAAGCGGCTCATCGGGCGAAGACGCCACCCTCACCGTCGGCAAGCGCCTGTCTTCGCGCCTGTACACCACCTACGAACACAGCCTGGCCAACGCCCTGGGCAGCCTGTTCATCTACTACGAACTATCCCAACGCTGGCTGCTGCGCGGCCAAGCCGGGGCGAATGCGGCGGTGGATTTGATTTACACGCTGTCTTTTGATTAAGAACTTATCCTTAATTAGTGTGATATCCTTTCCGCCCCAAGAGCAACCACTTGGGGCATGCGATGGGAAAGTACAAGCAGCAATGGGGCATTTCAGAGCAGTTGTGGCACAAAGTTGAGCCGTTGATACCGCCGCCGCCGCGCAAGAACGCCTGTGAGTACCGGCGCAAACCCGGAGCCGGACGCAAACCCTTGCCAGCGCGGCAAGTGTTCGTAGCCATCGTGTTCGTCTTGCGCACAGGCATCCAGTGGAAAGCCCTGCCCAAGGAAGTTTTTGGCAGCCCCAGTTCGATTCATCGTTACTTTCAGCAGTGGCACCGAGCCGGGTTGTTTGTGCGGCTGTGGCAAGCTGGCCTGGCCGAATACGACGACATGCAAGGCATTGCCTGGCAATGGCAAAGCCTAGATGGGGCGATGTGCAAAGCCCCTCTGGCGCAGCAGAAGGTAGGCCCCAATCCCACCGATCGGGGGAAAAAATGGGAGCAAGCGCAGTTTGCTGGTGGACGCGCGTGGCATCCCGTTATCGCTCGTCGCCAGTGCAGCCAACGTGCATGATGTCAAGCTGTTGGAACAGACGCTGGATGCGCGGGTAGTGCAACCGGACAGCGAAAAGCTCAAGGAGCAGCATTTGTGTGCGGACGCTGCCTACACAGGAGAGCCGGCGCAACGAGCCATCAGCCAGCGAGGATTGATAGCACATGTGCGCAGCCGCAAGCAAGAGCAAGCTGAGCGCGATCATGAGCCACAGGCCAAGCCACGGCGCTGGGTGGTTGAGCGCAGCCACGGTTGGTTCAACCGTTTCCGCAAGTTGCTGGTGCGCTATGAGAAGTCTGCCGCCTCCTTTGAGGCTTTACTGTCACTGGCGGCGGCACTGATTTGCTGGCGGCAGAGGATTGTTATTTACGGATAAATTCTAAGACAGCGCTCAACTCCTTCACTTCTTCGGTGGCTTGCCCTGCGGCCCTGCCGCCCCGGCCTGCATCTCCTTGACCATCTGATCCAGCGGCTTGATATCGCCGCAGTCGCTGCCGATGAACTTCATCTGCGACTCCTGCGTCATCGTGTGCTTGCCGCCGCCCGCGGTCATCACCGTATCCGTCTTCAGGTTGACCTGATCGCTCGTCACCACGTACACGCCCTTGCTCGTCATATCCTTGCACGTCACCTCGAACGTGGCGAGGCTGTCGCTGCTGCGGCTGATCTTCGGCGGCGCGCAGTCCGGCTTGTGCGCGTTCTGCCCGGCCAGCCAGTTCTCCTCCTTGACCATCGCCGCACTGAAACATATGCGCGAAGTTATGCCATCGCCCGCCATTCCCATCTTCTTGCGCTGCTCCGGCGGAATGCCGGCCACGGCCTGCCGCATCTGCGCCAGCATGTCCTTGCCGTCTTGCTCCATCTTCAGAATGCGCATCTCCCAAAGACCCGGCTTCATCTCGACAGGCGTCTGCGCCCACGCCGCCCCCGCCGCCAGCACGGCGCACAGACCCAACAGAGTTGCTCTTGCTCTCACGATTGCTCCTTGTGGTGAAAATCACGGGCTGCAATCGTACTCCCACATGTACACTTGCTCCCATTTCCCGCCGCCGTAGTTCAATGGATAGAACGAGCGCCTCCTAAGCGCTAGATGTGGGTTCGATTCCCGCCGGGGGCGCCACCCAGCCTGGCGTGCCGATACAGGCTGCCGCTACCATTGGGGCCACGCTCAATCCCGCGTTTTTTTCTGTGCCCGCCTATTCCTTTGAAGCCCTGCAAGCCGACGGCAAGACCCGCACGGGCGTGGTCGAGGCCGATACGGCCAGGGCTGCTCGCGCCTTGCTGCGCGAGCAGGCGCTGGTGCCGCTGGCGGTGGAGCCGGTGGGCACGGGGGCGGGATCGCTCCTGTCGCGCCCGCTGGGCAGGGCGCGCGTGTTTTCTCCGACCGCGCTGGCGGTATGGACGCGCCAGTTGGCCGCGCTGGTGGTGTCGGGCCTGCCGCTGGAGCGCGCCTTGAGCGCACTGGCCGACGAAGCGCCCGGTCAGTCACAGCGCCACCTGGTGGCCGCGCTGCGCGCCGAGGTCAACGCCGGCTCGCCTCTGTCGCGGGCGATGGCGCAGCATCCGCGCGAGTTCTCGCCGGTGTACACGGCGGTCATCGCCGCCGGCGAGCAGGGCGGTCACTTGGGCACGGTGCTCGACAAACTGGCCGACGATCTGGAAGATCGCCTGGCGCTCAAGGCCAAGCTGATTGGCGCGGCGTTGTACCCGGCCATTGTCACCGTCATGGCGATTCTGATCGTGATCTTTCTGGTCAGTTACGTGGTGCCGCAAGTGGCCGGGGTGTTTGCGGGCACCAAGCACGCGCTGCCTTGGCTGACGGTGGCGATACTGGCCATCAGCGGCTTCGTGCGCGCCTGGGGCTGGTGGCTGTTGGCCGCCGCCGTATTGTGGGCCGCCGGGTTGCGGCTGGCGCTGAAAAACCCCGCGTTACGCCTGAAGTTCGACGCCGCGTGGCTGCGGCTGCCGGTCATCGGGCGGCTGGCCGCCGGTTACAACGCCGCGCGCTTTGGCGGCACGCTGGCGATGCTGGCGGGCGCGGGCGTGCCGATTCTTCGCGCCCTGCAAGCGGCCGCCCAGACATTGAACAACCAGGCCCTGCGCGCCGATGCCGAAGACGCCCTGGCGCTGGTGCGCGAAGGCGCGCCGCTGGCCGCCGCGCTGGCGCAAAAGCCGCGCTTTCCGCGCCTGTTGACCATCTTCGCCCGCCTGGGCGAGCAGACCGGCCAGTTGCCGCTCATGCTGCAACGCGCCGCCACGCAAATGGGCATCGAAGTGCAGCGCCGCGCCATGCAACTGGCCACCGTGCTGGAGCCGCTGCTCATCGTGGCGATGGGCGTGGTGGTGTTGCTGATCGTGCTGGCGGTGATGCTGCCGATCATTCAGTTGAATCAGTGGGTGAAATGACGCTCTGCCGCCTGCCAGCGCAGTTGCCCGGATTGCGCACGCTCCAGTTCAGCCTGCGCGCTGGCTTTGCTCCTGGCGTGCATCAAGGATGTCACAAGAGGGCAGGAATGAGAAACGCCCATGCTATATTTTTGATGGTTATTATTTTTTTATCAATCTTGACCGCATGCTCAAATAACGGGTTCATGCTCCAGGGCTGGAGATCGCCCACCGACGAAGAATTAAAGGGCGCTTGGAGAAACGAGAGTGACAACAGATACACAATGGTAAAGGGTGACTTCAATGGCGATGGAGTGATTGATGAGGCAAGATTGCTGGTGCGTACAGACGGTTCCGGTTTTGGAATATTTGTCCGCCTACGCCAAAGAAATCACTTATGCGAAATTTATCAACTTGATGAAACGAAAGATCCAAAAAATATTTTGGCTATGGGAATTAAAAATGTGTCTCCCGGTATTTACAAAACGGCATGTGGGGAAAAGTACTTCGATTGCCAAAAGAATGAATTTCCTGAAATTTATATTAAAAATGAGGCCATTGGTTATTTCAAATTTGAAAGCGCCAAATCTCTTTTCTATTGGGATGACCCATCGAATGGCTTCAAAAGGATTTGGACAAGTGATTGAGCCTCCTCGCACTGGCATTTTCAAAAATTATATGATTATTATTTTCGAGCAAACCAATGCGTATCAAGGAACCTCTGGTTAACCCTGCGCAAGCCTGCGAGCCTAGGACGGGCTGCAAGGCGCAGCACACAGGCTGCGCCGCCAGACCCGGCATTTTCCGTAGCTCTGGTGCCGTCCAATGCTGGGTCTTGCGACCCAGCTTATAAAACCACACACTTCATACGACTGAAAATGGGAAAGACTACTGTTTTAATAGCTATACTCCAATGTATTATATGTATTTACGATGTTTATCGCCATTAAACGCATAGTATGTCTTGGTATAACGCTATTAATTTTGCATCTTATGCAAAATCCTCGCTAATGAAAACTACCACTGGCCCACTTTGCCCGCAATGCGGTTGACAACCTGACCTGCCAAGCAGGCTTTGATGGCCGTTGGCAACGACGACTATAGCGGCTCCCAAAAATACTCAACGCAAAGACGAGCCGCAGACAGTACGAGCAGTACGGCAAGGCAAAGGCGGCAAAGTATCAGAAAATTTTGGAACCGCTATATCATTTTCACCATGGCTTCCTCACTGCAAGACCAACTCATCGTCGCCATCTCCTCGCGCGCGCTGTTCGACTTCGAGGAAGAAAACCGCCTGTTCGAGGCGGGCGACGCGCCCGCCTACATGCGGCTGCAACTGGGCAAGCTCGACGAGCCGGCCGCGCCCGGTGTGGCGTTCGCGCTGGTCAAAAAACTGCTGGCCTTCAACCACGAAGGCGGGGCCAAGCGGGTGGAGGTGGTCATGCTCTCTCGCAACGATCCGTCCAGCGGTATGCGCGTGTTCCGCTCGGCGCGCGCGCACGGGCTGCCAATCGAGCGCGGCGTGTTCACGCAGGGGCGCGATCCGTTTCCCTACCTCAAGCCGCTGGGCGCGCACCTGTTTTTGTCGGCCAACGGCGCGGACGTAGCGCAGGCGCTGGCGCTGGGTTACCCGGCGGCGCAGGTGGCCACGCAGGCCGCGCGCGCCAGCGACGCGCACCCGCGCGAAGTGCGCATCGCCTTCGATGGTGACGCGGTGCTGTTTTCCGACGAGGCCGAGCGCGTGTTCCAAAGCGGCGGGCTGGCCGCCTTCCAGTCGCACGAAGCTGCCTGGGCCGCGCTGCCGCTGCCGCCCGGCCCGTTCAAGCCCTTTTTAGCCGCGCTGCACCGCCTGCAGCAAAGCGAAGATCGAGCGGCCATGCGCGTCCGCACCGCGCTGGTCACTGCGCGCAGCGCCCCGGCGCACGAGCGCGCCATCCGCACGCTGATGGACTGGGGCGTATCGGTGGACGAGGCGATGTTCCTAGGCGGCCTGCCCAAGGGCGAGTTCCTGCGCGAGTTCCAGCCCGACTTTTTCTTCGACGACCAGACCGGCCACATCCAGCACGCCGCACGCCATGTGCCCGCCGGGCATGTGGCGGCGGGGGTGACCAACGAGGGAAAGCGTTGAGCGTGGCTTTTCCCCTCGTCATTCCCGCGAAGGCGGGAATCCAGTGAACCGTAGTTATCGCCGGAAGATAGATACGCCGCCTGGATTCCCTGTCATTCCCGCGCAGGCGGGAACTTCGCGGGAATGACGAGGTTTATAGCGGTTCCCAAAAATACTCAGACGCGAAGACCAGCCGCAGACAGTACGAGTAGTACGGCAAGGCGAAGGCGACAAAGTATGAGATTTTTTGGGAACCGCTATATATGGGTTCAGGACTATCATTGCCGCCCGTATCTACCCACTCTGCACGGATGTTCGCGATGACTGTTTACGAAGATCTGGCCGGGAAAGTGGCGCTCATCACCGGCGGCGCGGGCGGAATTGGCTTGGCGGCCGCCAAAGCGTTTCTGGCCCAGAAATGCAAAGTCGCCCTGGTCGATATTTCAGCCCAGGCGCTGGCCCGTGCCGTGGCGGACCTGGACGCGCCCAAGGGCAGCCTGCTCACCCTCACGGCGGACGTTTCAAAAGAAGACGACGTCAAAACCTATGTGGATGCAACGATCCGGGCGTTCGGCGCCATCGACGTGTTTTTCAACAATGCCGGCATCGAAGGCAAAGTAGCCCCGCTCGTCAAGCAGGAAATGGCCGACGTCGATCGCGTGTTCGCCATCAATATCCGGGGCATTTACCTTGGGCTGAAATACGTGCTGCCCGTGATGTATGCGCAAAAGTCCGGCTCGGTCATCAATACTTCTTCCGTGGCCGGGCTGAGGGCAGGTTCGGGCCTAAGCATCTCGCCCTATATCACCAGCAAGTTCGCCGTCACGGGATTGACCCGCTCGGCCGCCAGCGAATCCGCGCCTTACGGGGTGCGAGTCAATTCCGTGCACCCGTCGCCCGTGAATACCGGCATGATGCGGCGGCTAGAAGAGGGTGCCGCGCCCGGACAAGGCGAACAGGCGCGCCAGCGCATCGCGGCCGGTATCCCGCTGGGGCGCTATGCCGAAGCCAGTGACATCGCCGACGCCGTGCTCTTCCTCGCCTCCGATGCGTCCCGCTTCATCACGGGCGATCAGTTGCGCGTGGACGGCGGGGAGTTGAACTGAACGCCAGCCGAAAGTGCAAGATGTGACAGGTTGGAGTGCGCTTACGGCTTATGCCAATTACGGTCCTATGCAGGCCACAGGGTAAGGATATAAAGAATTTTTGTGAGTAAGGTCAAAGCGATGCGTTTCATTTTGGTTGCCAGGTTGTTGATCTTCTTTTGCATGGCCGCGCTGCTATCGGCATGTGCGGCCGCCATGTACCGCAACGCGGCGGAACAAGGCGATGCCGACGCGCAAACCAACCTCGGCATGATGTACCTGAACGGATCAGGCGTGGCCCAAGACTACGGGCAGGCCGTTTACTGGTTCCGCAAGGCGGCGGAACAAGGCGATGCCTGGGGGCAAAACGATCTTGGCGTGATGTACCGGGACGGAACAGGCGTCCCCCAAGACCACCAGCAGGCCATCTACTGGTTTCGCAAAGCAGCGGAACAGGGAAACCCCAACGCGCAGCTCAGCCTGAAATCGATGTACGCCAACGGCCTCGGCGGGGCGCAAAACGACAGTCCGCAATCCAGGCCGTACCCATCGCGCCAACCCAATCCAGCGCCGGTCGAGGCCGCCGGCGCTCAACCTGACGATGCCGCCGCCGCGGCAAATGCCAAAGCGGAATTCGACAGAATTTCGAAATTGGCCAAAGCCGGCAACGCCGACGCGCAAAACAGCCTTGGCGAGATGTACCAGCAAGGCCGGGGCGTCACCCAAGACTATAAACAAGCCCTCAAATGGTATCGCAAGGCGGCACAAAAAGGCAATGCGGACGCGCAATACAATCTTGGCTACATGAACAGCCATGCAAAAGAGCTGGAAGCCTACCAGCTATATGTTAAATCGGCACTGCAAGGCAATGTCAAGGCACAATATGAACTTGCTAGGATGTACGATTACGGAAAAGGGGTTCCTGAAGATAAAAAACAGGCCGTAGTCTGGTATCGTAAGGCCGCGGAACAAGGCAATGCCAACGCACAATTTATTCTAGGCTTGTACTACCATGGCGGAATAACTGTGGAACAAGATATGAAACAGGCCATCTACTGGTATGGCAAAGCGGCGGAGCAGGGAAACGCCAATGCGCAAGGTAATCTTTCAGGTATATATTATGTTGCTTCCTCGCCATATATGTCAGGCGAGATTGCCGGGCGATATGATATTGGAGGAAATCCAACCCAGAACTGCGCGCAGGCAATCTACTGGGCGGGCAAGGCGGCGGAACAGGGCGGAGGCAAAGCTGAAAACGATTACCAGAGCATCGTAAACGGGTGTAAAAGTTTGGGCTTTACCGGCAAGCAAAACAGCCCTGCCGCGACATATCAAGCCGGAACTGGCGTAACCCAGGACAATGAACCGTGGAGCTTGCCGGACGCAGGTGGTGGATACGGAGGAAGCCATCGTGGAAACGGTAGTTCACACGGAAACGGTAACTCGCACGGAGGCGGCGGCCCATCTATGGGTGGTGGCCCACGCGGCAGCGGTAGCTCGCACGGAAGCGGCAGCCCGCACGGAGGCAACGGTTCGCATGGAAGCGGCGGCCCATCTGGAGGTGGCGGCTCGCACGGAAGCGGTAGCTCATCCGGGAGCGGTAGCTCACACGGAGGCAGCGGCTCATCCGGAGGCGGCAGTTCGTCCGGGAGCGGTGGTTCGTCCGGGAGCCACTCAAGCGGGAAACACTGACGCGAAGTTTGCACGCCGAGTTGTCGAACCCAGCATTGCACGATACTCCGCCTGCGAAAAAAGCTGGGGCTGGCGACCGGGCTTACTCGCTTTGTTTGACGGGGTTTTTCAGCGGCTCCTCAGGCTTTACTGCTTGGTGGCGTTGTTGATATAACTCCGGCATTGTGAGGCGAATGGGTGGGCTGCAAGGCCGCGCTGGAAATCGGCCATGAACTCTTTGCGCTCAGCCTCGGTTTGCCGAGCTTGCAGGTTGATTTTCCAATTGAAGCCGCTGACCAACGTGAAGGGCTTGCGGCGATAGAGATAGACAAGTGCGACGGGTTCGCGTAGTCCCGGAACAGATGCCTCAATGAGCAGCACATCATGCTTCTTGCCATTGGACAGGGTAACAAGGCCATCCCTGCCGGAACTCCATCCAGTCTTGTCGGGTGATTGGTTTTCCCGCGCGGATTTTGCTAGAGCCACAGCCTCCTCTTGCGTGCGAGAGGGATAGGGGATCGCCGTAGGTTGCTCGCCTTGCCAATGAACAACGAACGGAACCATTAAGGCGTCTTCTTCAATTACGTGCTGAACGTTGATCACTTGACAGAATGCGTATCCCGTGTAGAAAGCTAGCGCTACTGTATTCATTGATTTCTCCATGATGCCTAACTACATTTAGACGAACTGTCTTGAGGCAAGCAGTGTCATCCAGCTTGTAAATATTGTCAATCCTGCCTGATTAGGTGCATACCTCAGATAGGACTGTCGTGCCGCTACCCCCACTCTGTGGACCTTCCCCCGCCTGCGTGGGAAGAGCATGCCCCCACGAAGGCAGGGGGGCAGCGACGGCAAAATGAGGCCCTGAACCGTGTCGGGAAGTGTCCGTATTTGAATCGCAAACAGGCTCTTATGACGCCACGCCCGTGGTACGAGCCAGTACCCAGGGAAGCAGTGCGATAGTGGTGGCATCGAATATCCCGTGCGCGAAAACCGCCGGCCAAATGGAACGATGAAAAATCATGATCAACCCCAGACCAACGCCGAGCAGTCCGGCCATGCAGGCCGCCAGCCAACCCATTGCCAAATGGGCGAACCCGAAAACAACGGCGCAAATCACGACGGCCAATATTTGACCGGCGCGGGAAGCGCACTGCCGCGGCCAGAGGGCTTGCATCCCGGCAAGGAATGCGCTGCGCCAAAGCTCTTCCCGCAACCCCGCCACGACGAAGCTCACGAGCGTCAGCGTCAACCAAAAATAAGCGGGGTTGTGGCGCAGCGCCGCCACGTTCACCACCGCTTCCACGCGCGGACGGTTGGCTGAGGCAAAGTGCCCCAGCGAATCCATCGACATGACGCCGGTGGCAACCAGCGCCATTCCGATTGCGGCAATCAGCAGGGATATGGCCAGTCGGAGCGCGATGGAATATCCGGCACCCCATAGCAGGGGTTGGAAGCTGCCGCGCCAGCGCAGCAACAAATCATCGCGAGAGGCGCGAGAGGCCCAGCACGCCAACCCGAAAAGTAATCCAAAAATCAGCAATTCCCGTGCACAAACCCAAAGCAACCCGCTGGCGGTCTGTGAAAGCGCCGCCACATAAGTCCCCTGGCGTCTGCCTCCCAATAAACCGGTCAGCAAACAATAGCCGGCGATGAGGGCTAAGTGAATCCGCCAGCGGTTGCGGCTGACGGCGGGTTGGGTGGATGTGTGCTCAACGCTCAAAACGCATACCGGTAATACAGCATCATGAAATTGATGCCCGGATTGGGTTTTTTGATGTCGGCGTTGGACTGGTGCTGGTAGCGAAGCCCCACGGTTTGCTCGCCTGCCCCTTGGCCCCATTGCATACCCACGCCCAGCATGTCGGCGAACTGGAAGGCGGTGGAAAGCGTCTTGTTCGGCGCGATCCAGGTATGCGACAAGAGCCGCGCGCCAATTGAGCCTTCAAAAAAGAACAGGCTGCCGCTCGCGCCCAGCCTTTCCAGCCGGAGCACGGGCGAATAGCCAAGCTCGGCGATGTTGCGCGCCTGTGGCACGTGCCATTGGCCCAAAACCACTTCGTGCCGCAGCCGCAGCCGCCAGTCCTGGCCTTGCCACAGCGGCTGCTCGCGCGTCCAGCCCAGGTTCAGTTCGACTTTGCGCACCTGCTTGCGCGAACCATTGGCGGCGGCCAGACTCAGGTCGCCGGGCGCCCAGGATTGGGCGGCAGCGGGCGCGCCAAACGTCAGGCCCGCGGCCAACGCGGCAGCCAGCACGGCGGCGCGGGCCGTCAGCGGATTTTTACGGACCATGCGTGTTCAGGACTTGCCCGCCGCAAAGCCGCCGTCCACCAGCAGATAAGCGCCGGTGACGAAGCTGGCTTCGTCGCTGGCCAGAAACAGCACGGCGTTGGCGATTTCTTCCGGGCGGCCCAGCCGTCCTACGGGGTGCAGCTTGACCAGCGCCTGGCGCAGCTCCGCCGGCAAATCCTTGAGCAGCGGCGTGTCGATGTAGCCGGGGCCGACGGAGTTGACGCGCACGCCGCGCGCGGCCGCCTCGATGGCCAGCGTGCGCGTCATGTTCACCACGCCGCCCTTGGCCGCCGAATAGGCCACGGTGCCGCTTTGCCCCAGCGTGCCCAAAATGGAAGCGCAGTTGATGAGGCTGCCCGAACCCTGCTTGTACATCTGCCGCAGCGCCGCGCGGGCCACGCGGAACACGCCGTTAAGGTTGATGTCGATGATGCGCAGATAGTCGGCATCCGGTACGGCCTCGATGGGGTTGGCGCCGCCGATGCCGGCGTTGCTGAACACCACGTCCACGCTGCCCAGTTGCGCCGCCGTATCGGCAATCAGCTGGTCCACCTGCCCGGAAGATGTTACGTCGCAGGCGATGAAGAGGCAGCGGCCCGGCTTGCCGTCCAACTGCCGCGCGCGCGCCGCGCCGTCGCTGGCCGCAATGTCCGAGAGCACCACGTTGGCGCCCTCTTGCAGACAGCGTTTGACGGTAGCCAGCCCAATGCCGCTGGCACCGCCGGTGACGATCATGTTCTTGCCCTTCAGTCGCATCGCCAATACCTCCGTGAAATGCGGCCCGCGCCGCAAGGCGCGCCATGCCGCTGGAACATAGCGATGGACTATGCCATAGCCGAGCGCTCCGTGCAGCCGGCGCGGCTGTGGCGGGAATGCAGGGCCATCGCCCGGATGGCAAAAAAGCAGACCACTCCCCCAGGGTCTGTTCACGCCCCTGGAAGCGTGGGCGTTTGGCCTGCTGTTGGTTTGCACGGTATTGCTTGCGGGCCAGACGCCCGCGCTCCAACTTGTTGATCTGCCAGCGAATTTGGATGGGATTGCCTTCGGGCGGAAGGATGGAAACTATTGATTTGATAGCCACTTACCATGGCACTGCAATCATTTGTTACTTTTTTTGGCTTGATTCCGGAACTTTCATCTTTTGTTGCACTCCATCATGTTCACCCACCCACCACCTCAAAAAGGACACAGCCATGAACATGAATCCAACCATCTTGAATGTCAATCCGGCACAGCTGAAGAAGGCCGTCGAGGATCTGCGTGACATGCTCGGAGACGGTCTGATCGCCACCGACATCTGGGATCGATTCACCGGCATGGCGCTGGCCAGCTACGACACGCGTCCGGAGGCTGTGGCGTTGTTGAACTTCGTGACCTACGAACTCGCCGAGGCGCTTAACAAAGCCAAGTTTCCCGGACTGAGCCGGTATTACCTCATTGATCTGGAAGATGACACTTCCGCCTTGCTCATCCAGCACGGTAAGGACTTGTTCCAAGGCATGCTGCTATCGAACCAGAAGGTCAATCTCGGCGTGGTGTTCAGTATGGTCATTCCCAAGATGCTAGCGAGCGTGGCGAGCGCGCGAGGCTGATTCTGGTTACCGCAGCAAGCGCTCGCCTATCAACCCCCCAGCTAGAACGGTTGTTGGTCAATCGTTCTAGCCCGGTTTTGGTTTAGTTGATGACACTTTTTCTTCCGGGGATAGGGGGAAGAAAGCCGCCGGTTGTAGGGGCGAAAAATCTTTCGCCCTCCCCGCAGCGAAAGAGCGCGGCGCCTTGAATGAGGCGCTGCCGGGCGAAAAATTTTTCGCCCCTACAAGGCAGCGCCTGCCACCCATAGAGGTGTCAGCATTTGAACCAAAACCGCTCTAGCTGGTGCGGTTTTTCCCCTCTTCCGCTTGCGGGAGAGGGCTGTGGAGATCTATCCGCGTGCCTGCTGCCTGGGTGTGCAGTGTTTGTGCGAAATGCGGAAAATATGAATTTGATAGCTTATTACAAGTATATTATATACATTTATCAAATAAAATGATCGTAAAATCATATGAAACAGTGGTAACACGCTATCATAAATGAAGCACAAGATAGCCCGGATCTGTGCGACCGCATTTAAATTCCATTCCAATCAACCCGTTGGATTTCGACGCGACAGATGACAACCGTGCCTTCGTAGGAGCGAAAAATCTTTCGCCCTGCGGCGTCTCCTTGCCAGCGCCGTAGCTTTTTTGAGCGCAAGGGCGAAAAATTTTTCGCCCCTACATCCGTGCTCCATCGCCAACTTGTTCATTCTTAAGAAATTCAGATGCCATCGCCCTGTAGCCGGGCTGCCGTCTGACTTTCCCTTCATTGCGTCGCCCGAAAGGCCAGGTGATCCTTGACCTCGCCCTGCGGCCAGCGCCCGTCCAACGACAAGGCAAGAAACGCCTCCGGCGGCACCCCTTCGTAGGTAAGGCCGTCGCGACGCCCGAAACCGAATCTTGAATAGAACCCGGGGCGCCCCACCAGCACGCAGCCCTTGGCGTTCAGCCGCCTGAGCCGCGTCAATCCCTGGCCAATCAGGGCCGAACCAATGCCCTGGCCCTGGCATTCGGGCAGAACCGATACCGGGCCGAGGCAGTACCAGTCCGCCGCCCCGTCGGAAATCGACACCCGCGAGAACGCGATGTGCCCCACGATCCGGCCCTCCTGCCAAGCCACCAGCGAAACGGCCAGCGCGCCCGAATCGCGCAGCGCGGCGATGATGAACTGCTCGGTGTGCGCACTGATGTCCATGTCGTGGAAAGCGGCCATCGTCACGGCGGCGATGGCCTGCAGGTCATCGGCCGCCTCGTCGCGGATTTCAAAGGCGCGATTGGCGGTGGTCATCGGATCTCCTTGTCGTTCTCAAGCTCATGGGCCGGGATGAAGCACAGTGTAATTGCGGCAAACAGGCGCGCGCCCGGAACTTCCGGCGCGGAATCATAATTTGGAGCAGCACAAGTTTTCTTACGTGCCGCCCGCCGCTTCCCAAGGAGAACCCGCCATGACCGCCATTCCCGCCGTATCCCTGAACGACAGCCGCCGCATTCCGCAATTCGGCCTGGGCACCTGGCAAACGCCCGACGAGGATGCGGCGCGCATCGTGGCCGAGGCTATTGGCCTCGGTTATCGACATATCGACACCGCCGCCATTTATCACAATGAAGAAGGCGTGGGGCAAGGCATCGCCGCCAGCGGCATCGCGCGCGAGCAGCTTTTCGTGACCACCAAGCTGTGGAACGCCGACCAGGGCTATGACAGCGCGTTGCGCGCGCTCGACCAAAGCCTGAAACGCCTGAAGCTGAACGCGGTGGATCTGTATCTGATCCACTGGCCCTGCCCGGCGCAAGGCAAGGCGGCGCCAAGCTGGAAGGCGCTGATCGAGGCGCGGCGCGCGGGCAAGGCCAAGTCGATTGGCGTTTCCAACTTCCGTGCCGAAGACCTGGAACGCATCATCGGCGAAACGGGCGTGACCCCGGCGGTCAACCAGATCGAACTGCACCCCTGGCTGCAACAGCGCGCACTGCGCGCCGTCCATGCCAAGCACGGCATCGTCACGCAAGCGTGGAGTCCGCTGGCGCAAGGCGGCGCGCTGCTGGCCGACGCCACGTTGGCCCGCATCGCCGCCAAGCACCGCAAAACCGCCGCGCAGGTGGCGCTGCGCTGGCATGTGCAATCGGGCCTGGTGGTGTTTCCCAAATCCGTTCACGCCGAGCGCCTGCGCGAAAACCTGGGCGCGCTCGGCTTCACGCTGGACGATGCGGATATGACCGCCATCGATCAGCTCGACTCAGGCAAGCGCGTGGGGCCGGACCCGGCGGTGTTTGGTTGAGACTTGCTCCTTCCTCCGCGGGCGGGGGAAGGTTGGGATGGGGGCGACAGCAGTGGCGCAAGGTTTTCTTTTCTTTTGGCGCCGCTGGCCCCCCGCCCCTGCCCTCCCCCGCAAGCGGAGGAGGGAGAAAAACCGGCGCGCTTCATGCAGCGCGGGAAAAATTGCGCTCCCAATTGGCCCACCCCGCGGCGCGCAGCTGGCAAGCCGGGCAGCGCCCGCAGCCCCAGCCCCACGGGTGGCGCTGGGTGCGATCGCCCGCGTAGCAGGTGTGGCTATGCTCGACGATCAGTTGCACCAGCGCATCGCCGCCGCCTTCGGGGTCGGCTTGCTGGCCCAGATCGCGCGCCAGTTGCCAGGTAGCAGCCTTGTCGATCCGCATGAGCGGCGTTTCAATGACGATGGGCCGCGCCATGCCCAGCGACAGGGCCTGCTGCATGGCCTTGATGGTGGCGTCGCGGCAGTCGGGGTAGCCTGAATAATCGGTTTCGCTCACGCCGAGCACGAGCGTGTGCAGCGCGCGCCGGTAGGCCAGCGCGCCGGCCAGCGTGCAAAACAGCAGGTTGCGCCCCGGCACGAAGGTGTTGGGCAAGCCGCCCTCTTGCATGGCAAACGCGGTCTCGCGGGTGAGCGCGCATTGACTGATTTGGCCGAGCACGCCAGCATCCAGCATGTGGTCTTGGCCCAGCCGCTCGCGCCAAAGGGCAAAGCGCTCGCGCAACGCGCGCAGCACCACGCCGCGCTGCGCCAGCTCGACCGCGTGGCGCTGGCCGTAGTCAAAGCCCACGGTTTCCACGCGCCCAAAGCGCGCGAGCGCCCAAGCCAGGCAGGTGGTGGAATCCTGCCCGCCGGAAAACAGCACCAGGGCGGCGGCGGAGTGCGTGTCTTGGGAGTCCATTTTGTGGGGCGGCGGGCGTTGCGAAGTGGCGCGGGGCGATTGCATCTCAATTCCATTCAAATCGACCCGTGGGATTTGGATGCAGCAGATGACGCCCGTGCCTTCGTAGGGGCGAAAAATCTTTCGCCCTGCAGCGTCTCCTGGCCAGCGCCGTCGCTCTTTTGAACGCAAGGGCGAAAAATTTTTCGCCCCTACATCCGTGCTTCATGGCCAGCTTGTCGATTCTTAAGAAATTTGGATGTGATCGCCCTGTAGCCGGGCCGCCGCTCGCTCTTGATTTAATAGCTTGTTGCCAACGTGTTGTATAATTTTATTATATTTTTATATAGCAAAACTATACAACACATCGGCAGACAGCTATCAATTCTGAATAGTTCCTAGCCGCAGCTACCCAGGTACCCGCACTGGGTGCAATAGTCGCACCCGTCCTTGCGGATCAAGGCGTGCGCGCCGCATTCGGGGCATTTTTTGCCGGCCATGACCTTGGGCACCATGGCCGCCGGAGCCATTTGCGGCTCGGCCACGGGCAGTTCGTCCGCCTCGAACAGCATGCCCTGCGCCGCGTTCGGGCGCCGGGCGATGAGGTTCTGAATGGCGTAGGCGATGGCGGCCACCTCGCTGTCGTGCCAGCGCGGCACGTGGGCGCCGTCGGCCTTTTCGTAGGTGCCCAGACGCACCGGGCCGCGATCCCAACTGACCTTGCGCATGTCGGACAACGCGCGGTCCAGAAAGCCGCCGCGCGCGGCCAGGCTCAACATGCGCATGGTGGCGGTGATCCACTGCTGCGATTCGCCGCTTTGACCGACAGGCATGAAAAATTCGATGGCGCGCTCCACATGGCTCTTGCCGTCGGCAGTGGGCACGGGCAAGAAGGTGACGATCAGATACAAGCGCTGCTGGCCCTCGCTGGTCCAGTACTCGATTTTTTCGGCCACCGCCGGCAGGCCTCCGGGCGGGCGCTTTTCAATCACCGTGCGCATCGGGTCGTAGGCGGACTGCGGCGCGGCCGGCTCGCTGGCGGCAGGAGGCGTGACTTCCAGGACCGCGCCGACGATGCTGTTGGGGCGGTAGGTGGCCAGCCCCTTGAGTCCGGCTTCCCACGCCTGGCGGTACAGGTTCTTGAAGTCCTCGTAGGGATAGTCCTGCGGGATGTTGACGGTCTTGCTGATGGAGGTATCCACAAAGGGCTGCACGGCCTGCATCATGGCCACGTGATCTTGCGCGCTCATCTGCAAGGCACTGACGAAGTATTCGGGCAGCTTGCCGCCCTCCCCGTCCACCAGCGCGCGGTACAGGCGGAAGGCATGGTCTTGCACCGCATGGCTGCTGGTGCTGCCGTCGGCCTCGCGCTTGTTGCGCGTGTAGCTCCAGCTAAAGGCCGGTTCGATGCCGTTGGAGGCGTTGTCGGCAAAAGCCAGGCTCACCGTGCCGGTGGGCGCGATGGAAAGCAGGTGGCTGTTGCGGATGCCGTGCTGGCCGATGGCGGCCTTGATGTCTTGCGGCAGGCGGCTGGCGAACGTGCCTTCGGCCAGATAGCCTGCGGCATCGAATTTCGGGAAAACGCCCTTTTCCTTGCCCAGTTCCACCGAGGCGCGGTAGGCCGCATCGCGCATACATTGGCCGATGCGCGCGGCCAGCGCGCGGCCTTCGGCGCGGTCGTAGCGCAGCTTGAGCAGGGTCAGCGTATTGCCCAGCCCGGTAAAGCCCACGCCGATGCGGCGCTTGGCGGCAGCCTCCTCGCGCTGCTGCGCCAGCGGCCAGTAGGTGAGATCGAGCACGTTGTCGAGCGCGCGCACCTGCACCGCCACCGAACGCTCGAAAGCGGCAAAGTCAAACGCCGGCTCCCCGCCCACGCCAAACGGGTTGCGCACGAAGCGCGTGAGGATGATGGGGCCAAGGTCGCAGCAGCCGTAATGCGGCAGCGGCTGCTCACCACATGGATTCGTAGCCGCGATTTCCTCGCAGTAGCGCAAGTTGTTGTCGCTGCCGATGCGGTCCAGAAACAAAATGCCCGGTTCGGCGAAGTCGTAGGCCGAGCGCATGATGGTGTCCCACAACTGGCGGGCGGGCAGCTTGCGGTACACCCACAGCCCGTCGGCGCGCTGGCACGCGCCCTGCTCCAGCGCCTTGGGGCCGGGCGGTGCCCTGTGCACCAGTTCCCAATCAGCGCCTGCCAGCACGGCTTGCATGAAAGCATCGGTCACGGCCACCGACACGTTGAAATTGTTCCAGCGCCCAGGCGTGCGCTTGGCGGTGATGAACTCCAGCACGTCCGGGTGGTCGATACGCAGCACCCCCATCTGCGCGCCGCGGCGCGCGCCCGCGCTTTCCACCGTGGAGCAGCTCTGGTCGAACACGTTCATGTAACTGCACGGGCCGCTGGCCATGCTGTGCGTGCCCTTGACGTAAGCGCCCTTGGGCCGGATGCGGCTGAAGTCGTACCCCACGCCGCCGCCGCGCCGCATGGTTTCGGCCGCTTCGCGCAGCGCCTCGTAAATGCCGGGCAGCCCCTCGGCATCGCGCCCCTGAATAGCGTCGCCCACCGGCTGCACGAAGCAGTTGATGAGCGTGGCGCGAATATCGGTGCCCGCCGCGCTCATGATGCGGCCCGCGCCAATGGCCCCGGCGTGCAAGTTGGTCAGGAATTTGCGCTCCCACTGGGCGCGCAGTTCGGCCTTTTCGACACTGGCCAGCGCCCGCGCCACACGGGCAAAAACCTCGTCGGCGGCGCGCTCGCCTTCCTTGCAGTATTTTTCCATCAGCACTTCCTGGCTGATCGGCTGGGCAACGGGTTGAACGGTCGCGCCGGACACGGGAAGATCACGTTTCATGGACAAGCAGAAGTTTCTGGATGACAGGCCGCTCTTTCCGCGCGGCGGCGAGGCGGCACAAGGAAGCAATTTTGACACCGCCGATCTTCACAAAATGAAAAATCGTAGCGCGTTGTGCGGTATGCTATTGAATCAATAGCTTTATGCCAAGGAAAAGCTAAAGCAAGGTGGCAATTTGACCTGAT
>JAIRVJ010000162.1 GCA_031253955.1 Burkholderiaceae bacterium
CCTGTGCTCAGGCTCATCTGCTTGATGGTCGATCCTGTCGGGTGGGTCATCGTCATCATCTGCCTTTAACGCGGCTCTGGCGGGGTTGGGGTGACAGGGTTGTTCAGAGGTTTCGTAGCTCGTCTCGGTCTGACCTGTTTCACATTACGTTGCTTTGCTGCTGCCTGATTGCCTTCAACGGCTTACCATACCTTTTCTTGCGGTTGGTAGGTTGATCTTTGGCTGCCGCCGCTCAAGCCGCTTGCGGCCTGATGCTTCGGTAGCCCCGTTGGTAATCCTGCTGCCGGGCTGTAACGGCCCAGATCGTTCTGGCCATTTTGGCTGCCTGCGCCACGATTACGACGTTGATCGGACGTCTGGCCTTGATCTGTTCGAGCCAAGGTGCAGGCTCCTTGACATAGGTAAGTACCGAACGCGCCCCGTGGATCAGCAATGTGCGCAGGCACGTATCGCCCCGTTTAGAAATGCCCAGCAAGTTAACCTTGCCGCCCGTACCGCGCTGCTTGGGCACCAGCCAGGCACAGATTGCGCCCTGACTTAAAGGCACTAGCTGGTCCCATTGTGGCAATGGCCGTCGTGGCCGTGAGCAAGCCAACCCCCGGTATCTGGGCTACGCGCAGCATGTCGGCATCGGCTCGCAGACGCTGCGCCAGCCGTTGTTGAATGGCCTTGATGTCTTCATCAAGTTTTTTGATGCGCTGCGCCTGTTCGCGCAAACTGTCTGTCACGTATTGAGGAATGCTGTGAGCAAACACTTCCAACGCCACTTCAAACTCGCCAAGCAATGCCTTCTTGCCGCGCGCAAACGTCGCCCCGAACTCGTAGAGCAAACCGCGCAGACCGTTGGTCTGCATGACCTTCATCTTCATGAGCAGCTCGCGTTGGCGGTGCAGCGTCAGCGTGGCTTGCTGATCCAGCGTCTTAACCCCCACGCATTTTGGTGCCAGGTTGTTGAATCGCCAGCCAAATGGCGCGCGCATCAGCCCCGTCGGTCTTGTTACCCGCCACAAAGGGGCGTACCACCTTGGCGTGAATAAGCTGCACGTTGTGGCCCTGAGCTTGAAGCTGGCGTACCCAATGATGCGCCCCGCCGCACGCTTCAATGACAATCAGGCAAGGAGCCTTGTTGGCAAAGTGCTCCAGCACCTACCTTGGCACGCTTGAGCTGAATGTTGATGATCTCGCCGCTGTTCATGTCCACCGTGTGTAGCTGGAAAACGCTCTTGGCGATGTCCAAGCCCACAACCTGTTGTCCGTTGATCAGTCCGATAAGTTGACCGGCACTTTGCTGGATTGCATTACGATTCATGATGGATCCTCGGATGGTGTTTGTGACCGTGGTCTATCACACCTTGGGCACTTTGATGCCGTATCCATCCAAGGATCCACCTCGCGCCGCAACGCAGGACAGCCTCTCTGAACAGCTACGTCGTTCATCTCCATGCTCCTGACTCATTCCCCGTGGGGAAGGGAGGCATCCAGTACATCTTTCAATGATAGCTTGTTGCCAAGGTTTGGCATGACTTTTATGCACAAAATCACATCAAAACTATACTACGCCAATACATGTAGCTACCAATTTTGAATTTTGCCGTCTCCCATGCTCTCTTTCCCGTAAACGGGAAAGGAAAAAAGCCATCAGCTTTGCTTCAACGCCGCCTCGCGAACGTAGCGTTTGATCAGGCCGAGCAATTCTTCTTCCGGGTAGGGTTTGCCCAAGTAGTCGTTAACGCCGAGTTGCCTCGCGTGATCGCGGTGTTTTTCGGCGATGCGGGAAGTAATCATAATGACCGGCAGGGTGCGTAAAGCCTGGTCGGCGCGGATGGCGCGCACGAAGTCGAAGCCGTCCATGCGCGGCATTTCGATGTCGGTGAGCACGACCGAGGGACGTTCGGCTTGCAGGCGTTCCAACCCTTGCAAGCCGTCGTTGGCAAGGGCGACGCGGTAGCCTTCGCGTTGCAGCAGGCGCTGGGTGACGCGACGCACGGTAATGGAGTCGTCCACCACGAGCACCAGCGGAATGTCCGATCTGGGCGCGTGGATGGCGGGCACGGCGGGCCGGCCGCTTTCTTGCGCCGCCGGCGCGGGAGCTTGCTGGAGCCGGGCAACGAAGGCGCGGGCCTGGTGCCCATAGACGTTGGCCAGAGCCACCGGGTTGTAGATGAGTGCAACCGCGCCGGAGGCCAGCGCCGTGATGGCAGCCAAGCCGGGCAATCGGGCCAGTTGCGGGCCTAGGCTCTTGACCACCACTTCCTGCTGGCCAAGCACTTCGTCCACGTGCAGGGCCGCGCGCCGGTCAGCGCTGCGGAAGACGACCACGGTGGCGGTTCTGGCCGGCGGTTCGGTGCTTTGGGGCGAACTTTGCAGCAACGCGCCGGACCAGTAGAACGGAATGCTTTTGCCGTTTTGCACGAAGCGTTCGGCGCGGTAGGCCAGCTTCAGCTCGTCGAGGGTGACGCGGCGCACGACTTCCACCAGATTGGAAGGCACGCCGACGGCCAGTTCACCGGCGCGCAGCATAACGACGTGCGTGACCGCCGTGGTCAGCGGCATGAGCAGCTTGAACGTGGTGCTCTGCCCTGCGCGGTAGCTGGTTTCGACGCGGCCGCCGAGCGCCTGGATTTCGGTGTGCACCACGTCCATGCCGACGCCGCGGCCGGCCAGCGCGGTGACTTCGCTCACGGTGGTCAGGCCGGGTGCGAAAATCAGGTCGGCGATGTCCTGCTCGCTCAGCGGCTGGCCGGGCGTAACCAGCCCTTTCTGGATGGCTCGCTCGCGGATGCGCTCGGCATCCAGCCCGCCGCCGTCGTCGCCGAATTGCACCGACACCTCGTTGCCGGACTGGGCGATTTCGATGGAAACCAGGCCGACCGCATCCTTGCCGCGCGCCGCGCGCACCGCCTGCGGCTCAATCCCATGCACCACGCAGTTGCGCAGCAGGTGCTCGAAGGCGGGCGCCATGCGCTCCAGAATGCCGCGGTCCATTTCGATGGCGCCGCCCACGATATCCAGACGCACCTGCTTGCCCGCTTCCTTGGACGACTGGCGCACCACGCGGTACAGGCGCTCGGCGATGCTGTCGAACTCGACCATGCGCGTGCGCAGCAGATCGCGCTGCAACTCGCGCGCCTGGCGCGCCTGGGCGGCCAGATTGCTCTCGCTGGATTCCACCGCGCGCTGCAAGGTGCGCTGCACCGTGGCCACGTCGTTGACCGACTCGGCCATGATGCGGGTGAGTTCCTGCATCCGCGTGAAGCGGTCGAATTCGAGCGGATCGAAGCTGCGATCAGCGTCCTTGGTTTGCGCAAGACGCGACTGCATCTGGGTTTCGGCTTGCAGTTCGACATCGCGCAGTTGGGTGCGCAAGCGATTCAGGTTGCCGGTCAGATCGGTCAGCGAGGTGCGCAACTGGCCGACCTCGGTTTCCAGCCGGGCGCGCGAGGTGATGACTTCGCCAACCTGGTTGACCAGGCGGTCCAGCAACTGGGTGCGCACGCGCACCGCCTGCTGCGCATGGGCGCGCGATGCGACCAGGGACAGGCCTACCGGCTGAGCCACGGGAGCGCCAGCCACCACGGGAGCTGGCGCTCCCGGCGGCGGCGCAAAAGGCGCGGCAAGCGCGGGAGATGAAGGTTCGGCGAGCGCGGACGGAGCGGGGGGCCGCTCCTGAACGGGCGGAACGGGTGGCTGAACTGGCTGGATGATGGCAGCGCCAATGTCCATCTCTTGCGCATCGGGCGCGTTGCGCATTTGCAATTGCCGGAACATCGCCCGCATTTCGTCGATGTAGTCCAGCATCGGCTCAATGTCTTCGCGCTGTAGCGACTCGCCGCTTAGCAGCCCGATGGCCGATTCGGTGCGGTGGGCCATTTCGCCCAGCCGCAGCGCGCCGGCCAGCCGCGCGCTGCCCTTGAGCGTGTGCAGGCCGCGCATGAGCTGATCGCGCGAGCCGCGGTCTTCGGGCGCATCGACCCAGGCGCGCAGCGCCCCGGCAATGCGGGGCAGCAGTTCTTCCGCCTCTTCCTCGAAGACGTGGAACAGGTCTTCGTCCACGGCGTCGGCGACGCCGATTTCGTCGGCCAGCAAGTGCTGTCCGGCGACCGGGGCCGCCACAGGTGCACGGGCTTTCTGGCCGGTATCAGCGGCAGCCGACCCGGTACCGGCAGGCTCCAGCAGGTGAACGGCTTGCAGCACCTGCGGGTTGGATTCCTTGAGAATGCCGGCGGCAAACTGGTGCAGCAGGCGGCCGATGTCTTGCGCCGCCTGCACCAGCGTGGTGGCTTGGGCCGCCGTGCCGCGCGGCTGGACGTGCAGCCGCTGCAGGGCATGTTCGACCGCCCGCGCCAGTTCGGAAAGGCCGGTAAAGCCCACGGTAGCCGAAGCGCCAGCCAGCGAGTGCGCACACGCCATGGCGCGTTCTGGCACCGGTTCGCCAAGCATCAGCGCCCATTCGGACAGATCGGCGTTGAGTTCGCGCGACCAGCCGTCAGCCTCGCCCAGATAGACGTTGTACAGCGGAATGCTGATTTTGAGATCGCCGATCTGCTTATACAGACTGGCATCATCGCCCGGCGCGGGCGCGGCGGGTTCTTCGTCCGCTGGCCGGGGCGCGACGGATTGCGCGAATTCGACGGGCGCGGAAACCTTCCCTTCGAGCAACGGGATGGTAGGTTCGGACGGCGGCTGCTGCGGGGCCATGTCAAAGGCCAGCAGCGGCTCCTCGCCCTGTGCGTCCGCTTCGATTTCCCGTGCCAGAATGCCTTCGCCTTGGGCGGGCGCGACGGCACCGGCATCGTCTTGCTGGCGCAAGCCCTTGAAAGCCGAGAACAACTGGTTTTCTTCGCCAGCGCCGATGTCGGCCTCCAGCACCTCCACGCTGGCCGCAAAATCGGGTGCAGCGGCCGGCGCGGCGTCCGCCGACTCCAGCGTCAGATCGGGCAGATCAAGCGCGGCAATGTCCAGCGGCGGCGCGGCCGCGTACTCGCCTGCGGCCAGTTCGCTCGCGGCAATGGCAGGCGGCGATGGGGCGGCTTCGATTGCGCCGGCCTGCGTACCGGCGGCGGGTTCGGCAACTGGTTCAGCGACAACCGGTTCGGCCTCGGCAACCGGCGCGGGCGCTGCCGTGAGCGCTTCCTTGCCGACGGCCAAGGGTACCACCTGGCCGCTCTTGCGCAACGCATCGGCGGAGACGGCGAACGGCGCGGCGCGCCAATGCGCGTCGGCCTGGCGTGCGATGTCTGCCACCCAATCGCCAAACGCGGTCAGCGCCTGCCGGGCCAGCGCCAATATCCGCGGCGTGATCGGCTTTTGCTCGGGCAGCCAGGCGTTGAGCACTTGCTCCAGCGACCAGGCAGCCTCACCGAACTCGGTCAGCCCGACCATGCGGGAACTGCCCTTGAGTGTGTGGAACGCGCGCCGCAGCGCGGTTTGCTGCTCCATGTCGCCCGGCTTGTCGGTCAACGCCTGCACGGCAGCGTGGCC
>JAIRVJ010000163.1 GCA_031253955.1 Burkholderiaceae bacterium
GGACTCCTTGCTGTTCATCTTTGAGCGCAAGTTCGGCTGCACGCTTGCGCCCGCCCAAGGGGCCATCGTCTGCCAGAGGGTCTGGGGAAAGGCTGTTTCAATACCTGTGTAGCAATCCCAATTTTATATCAAAAAATCATATAAAATCATAGCAAATAGCTATTATAAATGAAGCTCGCATGACAAACCCACTGGTTCAGCGTTACCTCAACCTCTGACTAACGGCGACAATGCCGCGATGCACTCCACTGCCCACGTACTGCTTGCCCACGGTTCGCGCGATCCGCACTGGCCTGCCATGATCGAGGCGGTGGCTGCTTGCGTGCGGCGGCTGGAGCCGGGGACGCGGGTGCGTTGCGCGTATCTGGAACGGGCACGGCCCGATCTGGCTTCCGCCATTGACGGCCTGGTGGCCGAAGGCGCGCGGAGCATCGCGGTGTGGCCGATGTTCCTGGGGCTGGGCCGCCACGCGCGGGAAGATTTGCCGCGCCTGACCGCCGCCGCGCAAGAGCGCCACCCAAGCGTGCGGATCACGCTGCAATCTCCCATTGCCGAGCAAACGCCGGTGCAAAAGGCGATGGCGCAAGCTATTTTGCATAAACAGGCCGATCTTTAGATGCCTCGGTGATAATGGGGGCGCACAGTCTTTCCACCCCATGAACCTGCATCAATTCAAATTCGTCCAGGAGGCGGCGCGCCGCAATCTGAACCTGACGGAAGCGGCCAAGGCGCTGCACACCTCGCAGCCGGGTATTTCCAAGGCCATCATCGAGCTGGAAGAAGAACTTGGCATCGACATCTTCACCCGCCACGGCAAGCGCCTCAAGCGCGTGACGGAGCCAGGCGAGCAGGTGCTGGCGTGCGTGGCAATCATCATGCGCGAGATCGGCAATATGAAGCGCATCGGCGAGCAATACGCCGCGCAGGATGCCGGCGCCTTCTCCATTGCCGCCACCCACACGCAGGCGCGCTATGTGCTGCCCGTGCCGGTGGCGCGGCTGCGCGAGCGTTACCCCAAAGTCAATGTCAGCCTGCACCAAGGCGCGCCCGATGAGGTGGCGCGCATGGTGATGGAAGAAGCGGCGGAAATCGGCATCGCCACCGAGGCTCTGAACCATTACCCGGAACTGGTCACCCTGCCCTGCTACGAATGGCAGCACGTGCTGGCGCTGCCACCCGCGCACCGGCTGGCGCGCACGCCGCGGCTGACGCTGGAAGACATTGCCGCCGAGCCGCTCATCACCTACCACCCCTCTTACACGGGCCGCGCGCGCATCGACCGCGCCTTCGCCCAGCGCCAGCTTGCGCCGCGCATCGCACTGGAGGCCATTGATTCGGACGTGATCAAAACCTACGTGCGCCTGGGCCTGGGCGTGGGCATCGTCGCCGAAATGGCGATGGCCGAAGAGCGGCAAGGCGATCTGCTCGCACGCCCGCTGGGCCACCTGCTCGGCCAGAACGTGGCGCGCATCGCCTTCAAGCGCGGCGCCTACCTGCGCGATTTCGTCTACCACTTCGCCACCCTGCTCTCCGACCGGCTGGACCGCGACTTGATCCGCAAGGCGATGGCGGGGCGGGTGGAGGACTCTGGGATTTGAAGGTTGGGCGTTGAGCGTACAAAGTACGGCCTCACAGCGCCGCGTCGAACTTCACCCTCGGATCCACCCACACATAGCACAGGTCGCTGATGAGCTTGGTCACCAGGCCGATCAGGGTGAACAAAAACAGCGTGCCCAGCACCACCGGGTAGTCGCGCCGGATCACGCTTTCGTAGCTGAGCAGGCCCATTCCGTCGAGCGAAAACAGGGTTTCGATCAGCAGCGCGCCGGTAAAAAACGCGCCTATGAAAGCCGCCGGAAAACCCGTGACGATGGGAATCAGCGCGTTGCGCAGCATGTGCCGGTACAGTACCTGCCGCTCCGATAGCCCCTTGGCACGCGCCGTCAGCACGTACTGTTTGCGGATTTCTTCCAGCATGCTGTTTTTGGTCAGCATGGTCGTTACGGCGAAGCTGCCCGCTACCATCGCCGTCACCGGCAGCGTGATGTGCCACAGGTAGTCCAGCACCTTGCCGCCCAGGCTCAGTTCATCCCAGTGGGGCGAAATCAGCCCGCGCAGCGGAAACCAGGCCAGTTGTCCGCCGAAGATCACCAGCAGCGCCAGACCCAGCACAAAGCCCGGAATGGCGTAGCCGGCCAGCACGATCAGCGTGCTCGCCAGATCGAAGCGCGAACCGGCCCGCACCGCCTTGGCCACGCCCAGCGGCACGCTCACCAGGTAGCTGATGAAGAAAGTCCACAAGCCCAGGCTGATGGAAACCGGGAGTTTTTCCCGGATGAGCTGCCACACATCCTTGTTCTGGAAAAAACTGCGTCCCAGATCGAAACGCGCAAAGCTGCCCAGCATTTGCAAGAAACGCTCCGGCGCGGGCTTGTCGAAACCGTAGAGCTTGCGAATTTCGGCCAGCCGCTTTTCATCCACCCCCTGCGCGCCGCGGTAACTCAACCCCTCCGCCGCCACCGCGCCCACGCCCGCCTTGCCGCCCACGCCGGCCCTGGCCTCGGCCAGATACTGCTCCACCGGCCCGCCCGGCACGAACTGAATCACCGCGAAAGTCACCAGCAGCACACCCAGCAGCGTAGGCAGCATGAGCAGGATGCGTTTGAGGATGTAGGCGAACATGGGGCGGGCCTTGGGCTGGCACTGTACATGAAGGGCCGCAGCCTGCTATGCTCGTGCGCGCAGTAGCAACTCACACATCGCCCTTCCTATGCTCAGGCTCAAAACCTTCGCGCTTTCCGTTTTGTTCGGCGCTTTCGTCACCTGTGCCGCCGCGCAGCAGCAGCTTGCCACGAGCCGCCTGACCGACGACATTCAGGTCAGCGGGCAAATCCTCCCAGAACACATGGAGGCGCTAAAAAACCAGGGAATCCGCACCGTGATCGACCTGCGGCCCGACGGCGAGACGCCCGATGAACCCTCCTCCAGCGCCTTGGCGCAGGCCGCCAGGCAGGCGGGGCTGCAATTCGGCTACGTGCCAGTGCCTCTGAGCGGCAACGTTCCGTCAGCCGCCGTAGATACGCTGGGGGAGCTTTTAGCCCGCGTGCCGCAACCCGTGCTGATGTACTGCCGCAGCGGAATGCGCGCCACCAAAACCTGGGCCTTGGCCGAAGCCTCGCGCCCCGGCGGGCTGGATGCGGCAGCCATCCTGCAACACGCCCGGGACGCCGGCCGCCCCGTGGACAGCCTGAGCGAGCAGATCGCCCAACGCATCGCCGCGCGCATTCAACATTGATTGGGTTTGATCGTAGATCCTGAATGAATAGCTGCCAACCAAGACTGGATATTGGCTTGAGGCTGATTTAATATAAAAATTCATGTTCGTGCAAACTGCACGGCGGACGTGGCCGGTAGCTGGTAGCATGGTGCTGCCTTTTTCCGGGACGGGCCGTTCCTCACATCAGCCCAAGGAGTCGCGAAACATGGCCGGGCAGTACCTCAAAGACCTTTTCGGCAACCTGACCGATGAGGAAATTATGGCCAGAGTCAAAGACGGGCTGACCACGGAGGCTTGCGAGATCGCCTGCCGCGAACTGCGCAGCCGTGGCATCGAGCCGCCCGCCGTGGAAGAGCCGGCCAAGCCTGAGGAGCCGCCGTATCTTGGCGACAGGGTGATCCTCGCGCGCAATTTGATGCCTGCCGAAGCGCACATTCTGGCGTCCCGGCTCACTGCGTCTGGAATCGACGCGGAGCCAGCCGATGTCAACACAGCCCAGGCCAACTTTCTCTGGTTTTCCGCCATTGGCGGCGCCAAGGTGCGGGTGCCGCAATCACAGCTTGCGCAGGCGCAACAGATTCTCACGGCTTTCCGCAACGGGGAGTTCGCGCTCAAGGATGATTTCGATGCGGGGAAGGCCGGCGAATGAACTATTTCATTGATGCCGTTGCGCCCTTCGTCTTTCTTGTAATATTCCATGCCATACTGATAGCCATCATCTGGAGCATCAGATGGGCCTTGATGGTGAATTTCTCGGTCTTTGCCTTTACGTCAGTGCTTTATGGATTCATCCTGGGTTTGCTCGGTATATTCTATACGCCTCAATTTGAATTCGTAATTCAATCATTTGGCTACGATTTGCCTGTGTTGACAAAACTGGTCATCAATTTTCGATATTTGTTGTGGATTCCGCCGCTCTTGATTGCCATTTTCTGGTTGCCGCTACGGTCAAATGCGGCCCGTAATAAATATTACCTGGTTTGTTTTCTGGGTGAAGCAATCCTGCTGTCGGCGGTTGTATGGGCGCTATCTTTACCATTTTTTGTCTTTGGCGAGGTTGTTTGAGTGGCAAACAGGAATCACAGCATTGTAAAACTCATGAATCCAAGCATCAATAGATACATGAAAATCTGCCAATCGACACTGGTTGCCATCGCCGCATATGCACTGCCGGTACACAACGCCTTTGCCAGGATCATAGAAGGCAACACTGTCATTCTGAAAGGTTATGGTGAGAGTGCGATTGCGGCTTTCATCGGAATCGGGATATTCTCCATCATACTGCTGGCTATCATCCGTGCCATCAAATTAGCCTTGATAGTGAATTTCTCGATCTTTGCTGCCGCATCGACATTGCTAGGCATCATCACGGGCCTGTATGCTGCATTCGTGATGCCTGCATACAAATTATTATATGAAAATATTGGATGGTATTTGCCTGCCACAGGGTTGGCTATTAATCTCAGATACTTTTTGTGGGTGCCTTTGCTTTTAATTATTATCTCATGGCGGCCGTTACGATCCAATCCGGCTCGCGACAAATATTATGCGGTTTGTTTTCTTTGTGAAGCAATCATGTTATTCCTTGTTCACTGGGCGTTGCTTGCATCCATGTTCTGAATCTCTGGGCAGGAGTGACCGTGAAATCATTTTTACTTGCCTTGCTTCTGGGTCTTGCGGCGGTATCATACGCCGCGGAGCCGGATTCCGGTTTGCCGAAAGAAAAAGACAAGTGCGGATTCGAGGCGAAGAAAAAGGTTCTCGCCCATTTCAAGGGACGAAAAAAAGTGAACCATCTCGGCAGAAAATCCAGATTCATGACTCCCGGCCTTATCCTGCGCGATTTCACGCGGATTGATGCGTCCGATGATTCGCGTTCGACCGTGAAGGCGCCCGATGGATCTTTCTCGCTCATCGTTACGCCATTCCGGGAACCTTGCGGAGATACGCAAAAGTACACTGTCATTTTTCAGGATTCCAGCGGAAAGTCCCGGCCTCTGACTGCCGGCGGGTGCGAAGGAGCAGAAAGTCTTGCTGGGATCAGTCCCGACTCCAAATATATCCTGTTGAGCGGGCTGCGGTACGTCGATGTCAAGAAATGGGAAATTTGCCCGCTGCTGGGCAAGCCTGATTATGGTTACCAGAACATTCTCGGCTGGTCCAGGGATGGCAACAAAATTCTGATCCGTGATTATAACAGCCTCGAAAACGCAGATGAAGCATTCGAATATTTAATAAAAATCAAGAGACTACCATGACCAGGAACGAATATACCAGAATCTGCCGATTGGCGTGGACCGTTGCGTCCGCACTGGTGTTACCGATGTGCAATGCTTTCGCTTGTGTTTCAGGAGAGGGTACGTTTGATCTGCCAAACTATGTTGTGGCCTTCTCCGCTGGTATCATATGCTCCGTGGTGTTGGCTGTCATTATCTTGGCTATTAAACTGATATTCTTTCGAAAAGCGAAATGTTTTCCAGTATTTGCGGTTGCATCGACAGCTCTTGGTGTCATCTTGGGTTTGTTTGCCACATTCGTGGTGCCTGCATTCATAGAAGTATTCGAGTCATTGGGAACCTCTCTGCCCGCGCCGACAAGATGGCTGCTCGATTTCCGATATCTCCTGTGGGCGCCGCTGCTTCTTATCGCCATTTCGTGGCGGTCACTGCGCTCGAAGGTGACTCGCACGCGATATTATCTGTTCAGCTTTCTGGGTGAATCGCTGCTGCTTTCCCTCGCACTGGCGACCTTGTATCTGCCATTTTTTAAGCTTGAAAATTGTGTGTAATTTTAATTGGCCAGCCATGCCCCGCATTCTTCTCATCTGCAGTTTCTTGACGCTCGCGTTATCTTCATACGGAGCCGAACCCGCGTACCCTTGCGAAGTCGCACAATGGCATGAAGTGAGTGCTCCGCCAGACATCGAACCGATGTGCCGGAACGGTATGGTCTTATGCTGCCAATTACTCTCGCTATGAGTGGCGGGTTTTTGCCGAGGGCGGCAAAATTCGCGCTTGACTTACAACAGCCAAGGCTCAGGAGCAGCGCTAGCGCCCCGGGTTCACTCCGAAAGCTGGCCGATTTTCCGGGGCTTCGTCATTCGTACGCGTCGATGACGGCTGGCTGATCGGATTCAATTACGGCGAGTTTGGCGGGGCGATTTATTGGTTCAGCCCGGACGGCGAGCATAACTACAAGGTTTCCGATCATCTGGTGGTGGATTTCTTTTCTTTGCCGGACGGCCTTCATGCGATTGAGGGCCTGTCACACTTGTCCATGTCAGAGGGTTCCGTTATCCGCATCGAGCGGCCGCAGCCGGGGGCCCGCTGGCAGGCTGCCACGGTAACGAAACTTCCTTTTGCTCCCTACGCCGTTTCTGTGCGGCGCGATGGCACGGCGCTGGTAACTCTTTCGGACTCGCTCGTGCAAATCGATGACGGCCGCGGGATCGTGACGCTTCTTTCTGATCCGCCCTGGGGCGGTCTGTATCCCAATTCATCCGTGCTTTCGCCTGACGAGCACAAGCTCTACATCGGCATGCGCCAGTTCGTCGGCGAGTTCGACATTTCAACAAAGAAGCTTCGGCTTCTCGTCCCATCCACCCGATTTTTGAACAAGCTTCCGAGAAAACAGGAGCAGCGAATACGCAGACAATGCGCTGGTTAAGGACGGCCTGCACAAACGGCTGCCGCTGAAGTTGCCTTCGGTTTTAGCCAAGCCCAGGAGAGCGCCATGGAAAACCTCGATCTCACCATTCTGCGCGCTCTGCGCGACTGGCGCGGAGCGGGCCGGCATGCGCTTATGGCGACCGTGGTGCGCACCTGGGGTTCTTCGCCGCGCCCGGTGGGTTCAATCATGGGGCTGTGCGAAACTGGCGCGGTGGCCGGTTCCGTTTCGGGCGGCTGCGTGGAAGACGATCTGGCGGCGCGCTACACCCGCGCGGACGCGCCCGATGCCCTGCGGCCCGCGCCGGGCGGCGCGCCGCGCCTGCTCAAATACGGCGTGACCGCTGACAAGGCGCACCGCTTTGGCCTGCCGTGCGGCGGCACGCTGGAGCTGCTGCTTGAGTTCGACCCCGACGCCGCCTTGCTGGCCGAGCTGGTGCGCGCGCTGGAGGCGGGCCGCCTGATGCGCCGCAGCGTTTACCTCGCCGATGGCCGCGCCACGCTCGCGCCCGCTGAAGCGCCCGCCGCGCCGGGCATTGACGGGCAGCGGCTGGTCAACATCTTCGGCCCCGGATACCGCATGCTCATCATCGGCGCCGGGCCAATGAGCGAATACCTTGCCGGCATGGCGCTGTCTTGCGGTTTTGCCGTGACCGTGTGCGATCCGCGCGAACCGTACCGCGATGCTTGGCCGGTGGCTGGCGTGCGCGTGCTGGCCGGCATGCCCGACGACGCGGTGGCTGCCTTCGCGCCTGACCGCCGCAGTTGCGTGGTCGCGCTCACGCACGACCCCAAGCTGGACGATCTGGCGCTGTTGCAGGCGCTAGACAGTCAGGCGTTTTACGTTGGCGCCATCGGCAGCCGCCGCAACCATGCCGCGCGGCTGCGGCGCATGATGGAGCACTTTGCCCGCACGCGAGCCGAGCTTGCACGCCTGCGCGGGCCGGCGGGCCTACCCATCGGCAGCAAGACGCCGCCGGAAATTGCCGTCAGCATCATGGCCGAGGTGCTGGCCGTGAAAAACGGCGTGCCCCTGCCGCCCGAGGCGGACGTGGCAAACGCCGGCGGCCCCGGATGAACATGGCGGCCGTCGTCATGGCCGCGGGCGCCAGCCGGCGCATGGGCGGCCAACCCAAATGCCTGCTGCTGCGCGAAGGCGAGCCGCTGGTGGCGCGCACCGTGCGGTTGTTGCGTGAAGCGGGCCTGGGACCGCTGGCGGTGGCGCTGGGCCACCACGCGCCGCAAGTGCGGGCGGCGCTGGCGGCCAGCCCCGCGCTGGCCCGCCTGCAAGGCTGGCGCATCGCGCTCAATCCCGATCCCAACGCCGGCACCGGCGCCTCGTTGCGCGCGGGTCTGGCGGCGCTGCACGACGCGCCCGGCCCCGTGCTGGTGGCGCTGGCCGATCAGCCCCTGCTGGAGGGTGCCGACCTCGCGTGGCTGCTCGCCCAATGGCCCGCCTGCGCCGCGGGCCAGCATCTGCTCGTGCCCACGCACGAAGGCCAGCCCGGCCACCCGCTCATCATCGACGCGGCGCTGCGCCGCCAGGTGCAAGCCATGCCCGCCAGCCAAGGCGTGCGCCAATGGCGCTGCCACCACCCGGACCAGGTGCGCGCCGTGCCCGTGAATCACCCGCGCTTTCACACCGACGTGGACAACCCGGCGCGGTTTGGCGAACTGGCGCGCGAACACGGCATGGTTTTACGCTGGCCGGAGTGATTGGCGCAGCCGGCAGCCAAGACATGTGCCAAAGCGCCTTGCGCAAAGCTGAGTTCAAGAAAGGAAAGTCAAAATTGATAGCTGCCAGCGCAAGTATTGCCTAATCCAACGCCAAAATCGCCTGATTATGTACATACCTCAGATAGAAGTGAGAGGGGCTGCGTGTGGCTTGGAGCGTTTGCTATTTTTTCAGCGCCGTTTACCCCAGCCCTGACCCTCCCCCGCGGGTGTA
>JAIRVJ010000046.1 GCA_031253955.1 Burkholderiaceae bacterium
GAAGAGCTGCTGCAAATCGCCGAATTGATGGTGCGGCAGATGGACTACCGGTTCGACGCCGGCGGCGCGCAGGCCATGCGCGAGTACATCGCGCTGCGCGTGGCGCAGCCGCATTTCGCCAACGCGCGCTCGATCCGCAACGCGCTCGACCGCGCCCGCCTGCGCCAGGCGGCGCGCATCTTCGCCGCGGCCACGGGCGAGCAGCCCGCCTTGCCGTCCAAAGAATCGCTGATGTGCATCGGCGCCGGGGACATCCGCGCCAGCCGGGTATTCCGCGGCGGCTTCGTCGGCAATCCGCACATCCAGCCGGTACAACCATGAGGAGACCACCATGTTCACCCCGCGCCGCACCACCGTATCGAAATTCCTGATCGAGCAACTCAAAAATTCGCCCGACGGCCAGGCGCTGGCCGCGCTGCTGATCGACGTGACCGCCGCCATCAAGGCCATCAGCGCGGTCGCCACCAAGGGCGCGCTGGAAGGCAATGTCGGCTCGCTGACCACCACCAACGTGCAGGGCGAAGTGCAAAAACCGCTGGACGTGCTGACCCACGAGATCATGCTGCACCACAACGAATGGAGCGGCCTGATCGCGGGCATGGCCTCGGAGGAACTGGAACAGCCCTACGACATTCCGGCGGAGTACCAGCGCGGGCGCTATCTGCTGATGTTCGATCCGCTCGACGGCTCGTCCAACATCGACTTCAACGTCGCGGTCGGCACCATCTTTTCGGTGCTCGACCACGGCAAGGATTCGGTACCGGCGGAGGCTGACTACCTGCAACCGGGCCGCCGCCAGGTCGCGGCGGGTTATGCGATCTACGGGCCGGCGACCGTGATGGTGCTCACCGTGGGGCAGGGCGCGCACGGCTTCACGCTGGACCGCGAAATCGGCAATTTCATCCTGACCCACCCGAACCTGCGCGTGCCCGAAGAAACCGACCAGTTCGCCATCAACGCCTCCAACGAGCGTTTCTGGGAGCCGCCGATGCAACGCTACGTCGAGGAATGCAAGGCTGGCAAAAGCGGCCCGCGCGAGCGCGACTTCAATATGCGCTGGATCGCCTCGATGGTGGCTGACGTGCATCGCATCCTGATCCGCGGCGGCGTGTTTTCCTATCCGCGCGACGAAAAGAATAAAAACGGACGGCTGCGCCTGATGTACGAGGCCAACCCGATGGCGCTGCTCATCGAGCAGGCCGGCGGCGCGGCTTCCACGGGGCGGGGCCGCCTGCTTGACGAGCAGCCGCAGGCGCTGCACCAGCGCGTTCCGGTGGTGCTCGGCTCCAAAAGCGAAGTCGAGCGCATTGAGCAATACCACCGCGAATTCGACGCGGGCACGGATAAGCCCTTCGTCTCGCCGCTGTTCAACGAACGTTCGCTGTTTCGCAAGGAGGCGCGAGCGTAGGTTCCCCTCGCCCGCTTGCGGGAGAGGGGCAGGGGAGAGGGCCAGCGGCGCTGGTTGAAGTCACAACAGGAAACACCACCATGTCCACCAAACATCCAGTCATCGCCATCACGGGTTCTTCCGGCGCGGGCACGACCACCGTCATGTCCAGCTTCGTCAACATCTTCCGCCGCGAAAAGCTCAACGCCTTTTTGGTCGAAGGCGACGCCTTCCATCGCTACGACCGCGTCGAAATGCGGCACAAGATGAAAGAAGCGGAAAGCGCGGGCAACCGGAACTTCAGCCATTTCGGCCCCGAAGCCAACCTGTTTGCCAAACTGGAAAACCTGTTTCGCAGCTACGGCCAAAACGGCACGGGCCGCACGCGCAAATACCTGCACAACGCCGCCGAGGCCGCGCCGTACAAGCAGGAGCCGGGCACCTTCACGCCGTGGCAAGACGTGCCAGCCGGCTCGGAGCTGCTGTTCTACGAGGGCCTGCACGGGTGCGCCGCCGACGGCGAGATCGACATCGCGCGCCACGTCGATCTGCGCGTGGGCGTGGTGCCCATCATCAATCTGGAGTGGATCCAGAAACTGCACCGCGACCAGAACATGCGCGGCTATTCGCAAGAGGCGGTGACCGACACCATCCTGCGCCGCATGCCCGACTACGTGAGCCACATCTGCCCGCAGTTTTCGCGCACGCAGGTCAACTTCCAGCGCGTGCCGACGGTGGACACTTCCAACCCGTTCGTGGCACGCGATATTCCGACGGCTGACGAGAGCTTCATCGTCATCCGCTTTGCCGACCCCAAGGGCATCGACTTTCCGTACTTGCTCAGCATGTTGCGCGACTCGTTCATGAGCCGGCCGAACATCATCGTCGCCCCCGGCGGGAAAATGGGTCTGGCGATGGAATTGATCTTCACGCCGCTGGTGCTGCAACTGATGGATCGCAAGCGGCGGGCTTGACTTTCCCACCCCGTCATTCCCGCGCAGGCGGGAGAGGGTTGGGGAGAGGGCCAGCGGCGCTGGTTGCAGTCATAACGCTTGTGCCGCGCACCCCCTCTCCCTAACCCTCTCCCCCAAGGTGGAGAGGGAAAAGAAAAGGTCCCGCTTTCGCGGGAATGGCGAATACTATTTTGATAGCTTATGATCTTTGATTTATGAGCTTTTAATATATATTTCATGAATAGAAAATATATTAAACATTGGCTGCTAGCTATTAATTTATGAGGATAAAACCGAAATGAATGCCGAAACCAAACCAGGCGCGGTCACCCCGCACGACTTGACCAGCGCCATCCGCTTTCTGGCCATCGACGCGGTGCAAGCGGTCAATCCCGGCCACCCCGGCGCGCCGCTGGGCATGGCCGAAATCGCGCTGGCGCTCTGGCACGGGCAGGTGCGCCAAATCGTCGCGGGCAGGGCGCGGGCCGGAGCGTGACGCCGCCGCGCCCGCCATGAAAAGAGCGTGATTCGATATGGGACAAGATCCGTTGAGCAACATCACCATCCTGGGCGCCGGCTTTGGCGCCCTGACCACTTTGCGCCAGTTGCGGCGGCGCGGCGTCCAGGCCGAGATCACCGTGATCGCGCCGCGCGACGAATTGCATTACCTGCCCAGCGCCATCTGGATTCCCTCCGGATTGCGCAAACCGGACGATCTCAGGATTCCGCTGGCGCATCTCTTTGCCGCGCAGCGCGCCCAATTCATTCAGGCTTCGGTCACGGGCTTGGCCGATGGCGGGCGGACCGTGCGAACGGACAAGGGCGAATTCCGCAACGATCAACTGGTGATTGCCACGGGCGGGCGTTTCATACGCAAGCTTGCCGGCATCGAGTTTGCCCTGGTGCCTTGCGAAGGCATTGCCGTCACCGAGGAAATGGGCCAGCGTTTGCAGGCGCTGCAAGGCGGCACGATTGCCGTCGGCTTTGCCACCAATCCGAACGAGCAAAGCGCCATGCGCGGCGGCCCGATGTTTGAATTTCTGTTTGGCATCGACGCCCTGTTGCGCCAACAAGGCCGCCGTTCGCAATTCCAGATCGTCTTCTTCAGCCCCGCGGCGCGGCCCGGAGCGCGGCTTGGCGAGAAGGCGGTGGACGGGCTGCTGGCCGAAATGGCGCGGCGGGAAATCCGCACACATCTGGGCCACAAAATCCTGTCCTTCGATGAACGAAAAGTTTTCACCGAGGGCGGAGAGATCGACGCCGATCTGATCCTTTTTATGCCCGGCCTTACCGGCCCGGCATGGCTGGAGGGCAGCGGCCTTCCGCTTTCGCCCGGCGGCATGATCGCCGCCGACGCCAAGTGCCGCGTCCATGGCGTGCCGGGGGTCTGGGTGATTGGCGATTGCGGCAGCTACCCCGGCCCCGATTGGCTGGCCAAACAGGCGCACCAGGCCGACCTGCAAGCCAAGGCGGCGGCGGCCAACATCGCCGCCGCGATGGCCGGACGCGAGCCGTCGGTCAACTTCCGGCCCGAACTCATCTGCATCATCGACACGCTCAAGGACGGCATATTGGTTTACCGCAGCAAGCGGCTGAGTTTCGTCACGCCCAAGATACGCCTGTTCCACTGGATGAAGCGTTTCTTCGAGATTTACTATCTTCGCGAGTTTTCCTGACCAGCCCACACCCAAGGAGACATCCTATGGCCTTTAAGCCTCGGCGGGTGCGCGCAAATACGCGGGCGCGGCGTATCTGCACCACATGGTGCTGGCGCGGTCGAGGCCAGCCGCTACCGGTGACTGCCGGTGCGGGGAGGGCCATCGGCTGTCACAAGGGCGTGGGAGATACCACGACCCGGCAGAGGACGAGAGAATGATCCCGAAATGGTTTTTGCCCGCAGCCAGGCTCCGATAGCCTGAACCCGGTATGATCAAAGCTGAACTGCCGCATTGCGCGGCAGTTCGGCTTTTCTTGGGTTTCCGATGTCTGCAAGTTTCTTTCCGTCATTCCCGCGAAGGCGGGAATCCATGCACGTCATCTCACGCAGCGGCCCACGCGCGAAAACCAGCGCCGCTGTGGATTTCCGCCCGCGCGGGAATGACGAGGAGGGAGCGGGAATGTCGCAGAGGAAGTCAAACGCTACAAGGAAGGCTATCAATGTCTGAATTTTTCCATCCGTGGTGGAGCGACTGGGCCTCGTTCCTGCGCATGGGTCGGCATGGCCTGTATGTGTGGGGCAGCGTCGCGGCGGTGGCGGTGGCGCTGGCGGGCGAGCAGTGGGCGCTGCGGCGGCGCGCGCGGCGCGTGCGGCGGGCGCAGCAACTGGCGGCGCAGGGAGATTCCGCATGAGCGGCCTGCTTACGCCGCGCCGCAAGCGTTTGCTGCTGCTGCTGGTCTCCGGCGCGCTGCTGGCGGCGGCGGGCGCTTTCGTGCTGCGGGCTTTCAACAGCAATCTGTCGCTTTACGTCACGCCCGGCGAGCTGGCGGCGGGCCAGGCGCGCGGCCAGGAGATGCTGCGCGTGGGCGGGTTTGTGCAGCCCGGCTCGCTGCAACGCTCGGCCACCGAGGTGCGCTTTACCCTGGCCGATGACAAGAGCAGCGTGCCCGTGGTCTATCGCGGCAAGAGCGGCGGCGCCGCCGTGTTGCCCGATCTGTTCGCCGAAGGCAAGGGCGCCATCGCGCAAGGCAAGCTCGACGCATCGGGCGCGCTGATCGCCACCGATGTGCTCGCCAAGCACGACGAGAACTACGTGCCGCCCAACGTCCATCCGCGGAAAGCCGCGCCGTAATTCCAGAAACGGCAGTTCACCGCTCATTTACCTTCAAGAGAACCGCATGGATATTGACATTAGTGGCTGCGATAACACTCACCTTCTGGGTGAGAACGCTACGCACTCGCCAGCGCCACGCTTGGCGCGCCATGCGGCGTTGCTCGTCCTTGCAGGCACGAGCCTGCCGCGTCCTCACGCCTTGCCTGGCTCGCCAATCACGGCGCTGGCAAGCGCGTTCAACTGCCGTTTCTAGAATGATCGGCGAGCTGGGCCAGTTGTTGCTGATCCTCGCCGTGGTCGCCGCCGCGGTGCAGACCTGGGCCGGCCTGGGGCCGCGGGCGCAGCCCCGGCTGGCGGCGCTGGCCACGCTGTGGCAGGCGGCTGGGGTGCTCGGCGCGATCGTGCTGCTGGCGGCGGCGTTCGTCAATTTTGATTTCTCCATTCAATACGTGGCGCAAAACAGCCACACCACCTTGCCGCTGGTCTATCGCGTCGCGGCGGTGTGGGGCGGGCACGAGGGATCAATGCTGCTGTGGCTGGCCGCGCTGGCGCTGTGGAGCCTGGCGGCGCTGCGCGGCTTGCCGCGGCGCGACGCCCAATACGCGGCGCGCACCTTGGGTATGCTCGGCTTGGTGAGTCTTGGCGTGGGCGCTTTCGTGCTGTTGACCTCCAACCCGTTCGCGCGCCTGCTGCCGGCGGCGCCGGAAGGCTTGAGCCTGAACCCGCTGCTGCAAGACCCCGGCATGGCCGCGCACCCGCCGCTGCTGTATCTGGGCTACGTCGGCACCGCCGTGCCTTTTGCCATGACGCTGGCGGCCCTGTGGCGCGGCGCGCCCGCCGATTGGGTGCGCTGGGTGCGGCCCTACACGGCGGTGGCGCTGGCTTTTCTTTCGCTGGGCATCATGATCGGTTCGTGGTGGGCTTATTACGAACTGGGCTGGGGCGGCTGGTGGTTCTGGGATCCGGTGGAAAACGCCTCGCTCATGCCCTGGCTGGCGCTGGCGGCGCTGCTGCACGTGCAGATCGCGCGCGATGCGCAGGGGCGCTTTCCGTACTGGACGGCGGCGCTGGCCGTCGGCGCATTCGTGCTTTCGCTGCTGGGCACGTTTCTGGTGCGTTCGGGCGTGCTGATTTCGGTGCACGCCTTTGCTTCCGATCCGCGCCGGGGCATCGTCATGCTGCTGCTGATCGCGCTCACGCTGCTGGGCAGCCTACTGCTGGTGGCCTGGCGCGGCAAACACCTGCTGCCCGTGCGCGCGTCCAGGGGAGCGGCGCCGCTGTCGCGCGACATGGCGCTGGCGCTCAACAACCTGCTGCTGGTGGCCGCTTGCGGCTGCGTGCTGCTGGGCACGCTGTATCCGCTCATCATGGACGCGCTGCAACTGGGCAAGCTGTCGGTGGGCGCGCCGTATTTCGAGGCCGTCATGACGCCGGTGCTGCTGCCCGCGCTGCTGCTGCTGATCGTCTCGATCTGGCTGCGTTGGGGGCGCGACGAAGGCCGGGCGCTGCTGCGCCGGCTCGCGCCCACGCTGGCGCTGCTGGCCGTGGGCGCGGTGGCGCTGCCGCTGCTGCTGGCTAGCGTTTACGGGGCGGTGCATCCGCTGGTGGTGGTGGCGCTGCTGGGCGCGCTGGGCGTGGCGGCCAGCACACTGCACTGGGCCGCGCTGCGGCTGCGCGGCGGCGGCCTGGGCGCGTCGGGGCTGGGGCTGACGCTGGGGCATCTGGGCGTGGCGGTATTCGTGGCTGGCGTGGCGATGGTGGGCGGCTACGGCGTGGAGCACGACCAGCACATGGCCCCCGGCGACACCACCGCCCTGGCCGGCTGCGCGCTCAGTTTCGACGGCATGTCTAGCCGCCAAGGCCCCAACTATGAGGCGCAAGTGGGCCGCTTTACCCTGCGCTGCGAGGGACAGGCGCCGCTGGCGCTGGTGAGCGAAAAGCGCAGCTACGTCGGCTCCGGTATGCCGCTGACCGAAAGCGCGATCGACTGGGGCCTGACACGCGATATTTACGTGGCCCTGAGCACCCCCGCCGACGATGCCTCCGGCGCCTGGAGTCTGCGCGTGCAATACAAGCCTTTCATGCGCTGGGTCTGGCTGGGCGTGCTGCTGATGGGCGCGGGCGCGTTCAGCGCCGCCCTGGCGTGCCGGCTGCGTTCTTCTCCCTCTCCCGCTTGCGGGCGAGGGCCAGCAGTGGTTGTGCAAGACATCACGCCGGCAGCGCCCCCCGGCCCTCTCCCGCAAGCGGGAGAGGAAGAAAAACCGGGAGCGCCCACATGAATACCACTCGCACGCCACTGTCTGGCCGCAACGGAATATTGACCTTGATCGCAAGCAATTGGGTTTTTGTCCTGGTGCTTGTGGCTGTGCTGGCTTTGCTGGGGCTGCTGTCCTATCCTTTCGTGAAGCAGGACTACAGACCGGGCGAGCTGCCCTCGGTGCTCATCGGCAAGCCATGGCCCGACATGGCCTTGCCCCAGTTGGGCAGCAAGGCCGCCGATGGCGAGCCAATCGGCCCCGCGCAGTTGCGCGGCAAGGCGCGGCTGGTCAATGTCTGGGCCTCGTGGTGCCCCGTCTGCGCGGACGAGCAACCGGCCCTGATCGAACTGGGCAAAACCCTGCGCGCGCAAGGGCGCGCCGATCAGCTCATCAGCATCAACTACAAGGATAAGACGTCTGACGCCACGGCCTGGCTGCGGCGCCACGGCAACCCGTTTGCCACCACGCTGGTCGATGCCGACGGGCGCATGGGCATCGAGCTTGGCGTGTACGGCGCGCCGGAAACCTTCCTGATCGACGCGCAAGGCATCATCGTGTGGAAGCACGCGGGAGAAATCACGCCCGATCGGATCGCGAGCGAAATTCTGCCGCGCCTGGGAGCCAAGCCATGATCGGAAAATCGCCATTCCCGCACAGGCGGGAATCCATGAGCGTCACCTCTTGCCGCCATCCAGGATGGATTCCCGCTTTCGCGGGAATGACAAAGTTTCTTGGCGTCGCGCTGCTATGGGCGCTGCTCGCCCCGCTCGCTTGGGCCGCCGCGCCGCAGCAGCCCGTAGATCCCGACCGCCTGTACCGTTTGACCAGCGAACTGCGCTGCCTGGTGTGCCAGAACGAATCGCTGGCCGACTCCGATGCGCCGCTGGCCATCGATCTCAAGAACGAAGTGCGCTCCCGCATGGCCGCCGGCGAAAGCGATGCGGAAATCAAAAAATTCCTGGTGGACCGTTACGGCAACTTCGTCATCTACCGCCCGCCCTTCAACGCCGCCACGCTGCTGCTGTGGCTTGGGCCGCTGCTGCTGGCGGCCATCGGCATTCTTGCCGTGTGGCGCGCCATGCGCGCCAACGGCGCAGGTGACGCTGCCGGCGGCGCGGATGAACAACGCGAGGAGAGCGAGCCGTGACCGGCAGCTCCGCCGTGCTGGTATTCGCGCTATTGGCGTTCACGCTGGCGCTGGCCTTCGGCGCCAGCCTGTACTGGGCGGGCGGGCGCGGCCAATCGCGCTGGCTGGCGATTGCCGCGCCGCTGGTCATCGCCGGGCTGTATGCCTGGCGCGGCGAGCCGAAAGCCTTCGACCCGCCCGCGCCGCCGCCGCAGCAGCAGGCGCACAACGTGGCGGAAATGAGCGCAACCGTCCAGAAGCTGGTCGAATACCTGCAAGATCACCCCGAGGACCTCGACGGCTGGCTGCTGCTGGCGCGCTCCTACACCATGCTGGGCCGCTACGGCGACGCCGCCGCCGCCTACGAACACGCGCAAGAGCGCGTCATGCAAGACAGCGACTTGCTCACCCGCTGGATCCAATTGCGCCTGATCGTCAACGACCGGAAATTCGACGCCCGCACGCATGAACTGGTGGCGCGCGCCGCCGAACTCGCGCCCGACGATACCGGCGTGCTCCTGCTGCGCGCCATCGCCGCCCACGACCGCGGCGACCAAGCCAGCGCCGATGCCCTGATTGCCAAACTGCACGAGCGTTACCCCCCCGGCGACCCCGACCGCCAAAGCCTGGATGAAACGCTCGAAGACTGGATGCAGCAAGGCAAGCCGGCCAAGCCGTAGCCGCAATACGGTTCAGTCAAGGCGCGCGACGCAGCACGAGCTACTTGCCCTTTGTCCTTGGGCGTCATGTGCAGCGGCGCGCTGGACCTGCTGCTGGCCGCAGTGGCCGCCGCGTTTGGGCCGTGGCTGGACGGGCAGCGTTCGGATACCTTGCCCGCAGGAACCGCCCCCATGAACCTGGGCCATGCGGGCGCATGCGCAACCCGCACGCCGACGGCGCGCGCTTGCCAGCTTCTGGTCACGCCAGTGCGTGCGCCGGCTCGTGCCGGCGGATGCGCCCAAGCACCTCGGTCATGATGCCGCCAGCCACCGCCAGATCGTAATCGGATTGCAGATTGATCCAGCTTTGCGCATCGGTGCCGAAAAAGGCTGCCAGACGCAAGGCGGTATCGGCGGTAATGCCACGCATCCCCTTGACGATCTCATTGATGCGGCGAGGGGGTACCTCAATGGCTTTGGCCAAGGCGTACTGGCTCAAGCCCATCGGAGCCAGCCATTCCTCCAACAAAATTTCGCCAGGGTGCGGCCACTTGACTTCACGGGTCATAACCAATTCCTTTCAGTGGTAATCCACGATCTCGACATCGGCGGCATGGCCGCCCGTCCAGACAAAGCACACACGCCACTGGTCATTGATGCGGATGCTCCATTGGGCGTGCGCGGCGGGCAACTCGTCCAGCAGATCGGACAGCAGGGCCAGCGGTGCGCCTTTCTGCCGGCGGCGGGCAATGGCGGCGGTGCGGATACGCTCCACCTGATCGAGAAAAGCGGGCGAGACCTGCTCGGCCAGCATCCTCCCGGCCCATGCGCCCAGGCGGCGCACGTCGTCGCGCAAGGGCGTGTCATGCAGCGCGAATCCAGGGAAGGAAGACGGTTTCATCAACAGTCAGGCGCCGGGCATTGAGACAGAGATGCCATGAATCGCATCGCAATCACCCGGTGGAAAGAAAAACCCGGAAACAAGCGCCGGGCACGCTATTTTTTTAATAGCTATTAACCAAGGTGAAACAATGGTTAATGGCTTATTTCTTGCAAAAAAATCAACAACCCCGGCACGATAGACTGGGATGAAGTGAGACGTAATCCCGGTTTCGGACGGTATGCTGAGATTCTATTTTCCCCGCTGCTATCCTGACCTACCTGCAACGGAAAGTAAAGTTTTAGCAAAAAAGAGCCTCCATGAAAGTCACATCCAAAACGGTCTATGCAACTCTGCGCTCGGCGCTTGCGCCACTGATGCGGCAAAACGGCTTCAAGAGCATCAAATCAGGGCGTTTGGGTTGGGCACGCCCGATGGCAAGTGGCACCCTAGTGAGGGTATGGTTCCAATGCGACAAGTGGGGCTGGGACAAACACTGGGGGTCGCAGTTTACGGTCGAATTCATGCTAACCCCGGCCTCGGCAGGCACGGAGGTACTCGATGGCTGGTCCGGCAAAGAGCAATTTGAGCGCTTGGGCTATGTGCTGGAAGGTTTTCCGGCGCTGGATGAACTGCGCATCAGAAATAACGAAGTCATCCAACGTCTTCCGGGAACGCTGATTGAGCCTGTCGTCATGACGCCCGAAGATGGCAAGGCGGAAATGGAAGCGAAAACGGCAACCATGTCCAACGGCGCGCTCACCATCACGCGGCAAGGCGATAGCAGCGAAACCATCATTCGGGGTGTGCGGGTCGACCCGGAAAAAATGGTTCTTGGCCGCGACATATGGCTGCGCTACTACTCGGTGGAAGACGTGCAGGCTTGGGGCGTGTATTTTGAACAGCATCTGCCTGAATTCATCTCCATCTTTGAAAACAGGATCAAGAGCGAAGCGGGACGCGCCAGGGAACGCTTCGACGCGATGATGGGAAGGGTACAGAAAGCCGCAACGGTTGCGGAAAAGGTGCGGATCCTAGAAAAGTTCATCGTCAACGAAGCGAACGACACGTTCAGGAGCAGCGCGAGAACCTGGCTGGAGTACGTGAACGCCAAGATTCGCTTCAACGAGATGATGGCGCGGATGCAAAAAGTCGAATCGATGGAAGGAAAAGCGCGGCTACTGGAAAAGTTCATCGCGGACGAAACGGATGAGTCGCTCAAATACAGTGCGATGCAAGAACTGCAACGCTTGAGGGAACAAAAATAGCGGCAGCACCCGTTTTTGCGCTATCTTTTAGATAGCTTATGACCCAGGCTATGTTTATGTTTGCTGCTGATTTCGTCGTAAATTTTACCAAGGGGCGGCGACCCAGAATTCAGGCAGCCACCTGCTCTCCGCCAAACTCCTCGTAAGCGGCCAGCGCGGCGGCGGCGTACATGAGGGCGGAGCCGCCGCCCATGGAGATGCACATGTCGAGCGTTTCCTCAACTTCGGCGCGCGTGGCGCCGTATTGGACGAGCGATTGGGCGTGGTAGCCGATGCACGGATCGCAGCGGGCGGCCACCGATAGCGCCATGGCGATCAGTTCCTTGGTTTTTCCATCCAGCGCCCCGGCCTTGCCCGCCACGCCGGAAAGCGCGTAAAAGCCCTGCATGACTTCGGGCGCGCCGCAGCGCAGCCTGGCGATGCAGGCCGAGGTGTCGGCGATGATGTCTTTGTAGCTTTTGCTCATCGTCGTCTTTTCATGAACAGGCTATGAATCCAGGCGCTTGATGCCCAGCAGCCTGAGGATGTGTTTCTCGTACACCGGTTCCGACGAGCCGTGGCGCACCTTGTAGAGAAAGTATTTCTCGAAAGCGATTTTCGCCAGGTGCACCC
>JAIRVJ010000085.1 GCA_031253955.1 Burkholderiaceae bacterium
CGGCAACGTCACCAGCGAAACCGGCCCCGACGGCCGCAAAACCCAAACCGCCTACAACGCCTTTGGCAACGTCACCACGGTCACCGACCCGGCGGGCCGCGTCACCACCAACGGCTACAACCCCACGGGCGATCTGGCCAGCATCACCGATCCTGCGGGCAAGTCCTTCAGTATGGGCTACCTGCCCACCGGCAGCCTGGCCAGCCTGACCGACAAGGCGGGCAATCAGACGCGCTACGGCTACGCCAAGATCAACGGCGCCACGCTCAAACAAACCGAGACCGCGCCCGATGGCACCGTCACCACCTACACCTACGACAGCGCCGGCAACGTGGCCTCCAGCACCAGGGCCGTCACCACCGCGCCGGGCCAGACCACCACCGTGGTTGAAGCCACCACCTACGACGCCAGGGGCAACGTAACCAGCCGCACCGACGCCACGGGCGCCAAAACAGACTACCAGTACGACGCGGCGGGCCAGCTCACCCAGGAAACGGACAGCCAGGGAAGAAAGACCACCCACGAATACACCGTGCGCGGCGAGAAAAGCAAAACCACCTATCCCGACGGCGCCTACGAAGCCTGGGCCTACGACAACAACGGCAACCAGACCCAAAGCTGCCAAGGCGGCCTGTGCACCAAAACCGCCTACGACGCGCTCGATCGCCCCGCCAAAGTCACCGACCCGATGAACTTCGTGGTCGAAACCACCTATGACGCCGCAGGCCAGGTATCGGCAGTCAAGGATGCCCGTGGCAACAGTACAACCTACGAATACGACCAGGCCGGCCGCCAGACAAAGCAAACCAACGCGCTGGGCCTGGCCGCCACCAGCGAATACGACCTTGCGGGCAACCTGACCAAAACCACCGACGGCGCCGGCCACGCCACCGTACACGCCTACAACAACACCAACAAGAGAACAAGCACCACCCTGGCAAACAGCGCAGTCACGCAATACGGCTACGACGCCAATGGCGCGCTCACCAGCCAGACCAGCCCGCTGGGCAACACCTACACATTCGCCTACGACAGTCTGGGCGCCTTGAAGAGCGTGACCGACCCGCTAGGCCACGCCAGCGGCTACAGCTGGAACGGGCAAAACCAGCTCATCACCCAGACCGACGCCAACGGCCACGCCACCACTTACGGCTACGACGCGGCAGGAAGAAGAACCAGCCGCACCCTGCCCGGTGGAGCCAGCGAGTCGATGGTCTATGACAGCGAAGGCCGCCTGAGCACCCGCACCGACTTTGACGGCAGCCAAAGCCACTATCAATACGACGCCGGCGGCAAGCTCACCAAAGTCACCCGCGAGGACGGCAAGACCCTGACGCAAACTTACGACAGCTACGCCCGCCTGAACAGCCAGGCCGACACCGCCTACGGCAGCCTGACCCTCGCCCTCAACGCCAACAGCCAAACCACGCGCGAGGTCTGGAGCCACAACCTGTTGGGCACCAGCTACAGCGCCACCATCGATTACGCCTGGGACGGCAATGGCAACCGCACCCAGATCAGCTACAACGGCCAGATCATCAAGGCCAGCTACAACGCGCTCGAGCAGCTTGAAACGCTCACCAGTCCCGACGGCAGCCAAACCCGCTTTGAATACGACAACGCGGGCAAGAGCGTCACCGACCCGCTGGGCAACGCCAAGCAAACCGAAACCGCGCCGGATGGCACCGTCACCACCTACACCTACGGCAGCGCCGGCAACGTGGCATCAAGCACCAAGACCCTCTCCGCAAACGATTTTTTGAGGCTAACGCAAAGCACAATAATATGGCTGCTCGTTTTGCATTCGACCCATGCAAGCAACCCATTCAATAGCTACTTACCTTAGCTTTGCATGTACTTGATGCTTTTCTATTGAAAACACAGACTGATTCTTTTTAGCAAGCTATCAATAGTGCAGCGATAACAATGAAACGCTTTCTGTCGCGGGCCACTGCCGCCATGCTTGCTTTGGCGCTGCCTGTTTCCGCCGCCGCTCAGATATTCATTGCCGCCATCGGTACGTCAAAAAACATCATGGATTCCCGCTTTCGCGGTAATGACGAAGGAGGAAGCGGGTATGCCGAAAAGCAAGCAGGACAGGAAGTTGCAGGATGAACCTCTCGCGCTGGTTCATTGAGCGGCCTATCGCCACCACGCTGCTCACGCTGGGGGTGGCGCTGGTGGGCGTGGCGGCGTTTTTTTTGCTGCCGATTGCGCGGCTGCCTTCGGTGGATTTGCCGGTCATCTTCGTGTCGGCCAATATGCCCGGCGCTAGCCCGTCGGACATGGCGCGCACCGTGGCCACGCCGCTGGAGCGCACGCTGGGGGTGATTTCGGGCGTCAACGAGATGACTTCCCGCAGCAACACCGGTTCGGCGCAGATCGTCTTGCGGTTCGACTTGGGCCGCGACATCAACGGCGCCGCGCACGATGTGCAGGCAGCCATTAACGCCGCGCGCGCCGATCTGCCGGCCAACCTGCGCAGCAACCCGACTTATCGCAAGATCAACCCAGCGGGGCAGCCGTTCCTGATTCTGGCGCTCACCTCCAAAACGCGCACGCCGGGGCAGATTTACGACGCGGCCTCCAACATCGTCAACCAGCGCCTGATGCAGGTCGATGGCGTGGGCGACGTGCAACTGGGCGGCAGCTCGCTGCCGGCGGTGCGGGTGGAGCTGGATCCGTTTGCGCTGCACCGGCTGGGCTTGTCCAGCGAAGACGTGCGCGCCGCCATTCAGGCCAACAACGCCAACCGGCCCAAGGGCGTGGTGGAAACCGCGGGCAGCGAAGGCCGCGCGCTGCAAGTGCTCACGCCGCCGCCGGGCTTGCGCGCGGCGGATTACCGGGGGCTGATCGTCGCGGTGCGCAACCAGCAGGAAGTGCGGCTGCAAGACGTGGCCGAGGTGCTCGACAGCGTGCAGGACGTGCACACGCGCGGTATGTTCAACGACCGGCAGGCCATCGTCGTCACCATCACGCAACAGGCCGACGCCAACCTGATCGAAGTCACCGACCGCATTTACGAACTGCTGCCCAAGCTGCGCGCGCAACTGCCGCCGGACATCGATTTGCAGGTGGCCATCGACCTGACAGGCTCCGTGCGCGCCTCGGTGCGCGAGGTGGAGGCGGCGCTGGCCGTCTCCGTGCTGCTGGTGGTGCTGGTGGTGGGCCTGTTTCTGCGCCGCTTGCGCACCGCGCTGGTGCCGGCGGTGGCCACGGTGGTGTCGCTGCTGGGCACCTTCGCGGTGATGTACGCGCTGGGTTATTCGCTCAACAACATCTCGCTGATGGCGCTCACGGTGGCCACCGGCTTCGTGGTGGACGACGCCATCGTGGTGCTGGAAAACATCTCGCGCCACATGGAGATGGGCCGCTCGCGCCTGCAAGCCACGCTGGCGGGCGCGCGCGAGGTGGGCTTTACGGTGCTGACCATCAGCGTCTCGCTGGTGGCGGTGTTCATTCCGATGCTGTTCATGGGCGGACAGCCGGGGCAGATCTTCCGCCAGTTCGCGCTCACGCTGGCCAGCGCGGTGATGATTTCGCTGGTGATCTCGCTGACCACCACGCCCATGCTGTGTGCGGCGCTGCTGCCCCGTGGCGAGCGCGCTGCGGCCCGGCCCGCGCGCCGCAGCGCGGCGGCCCGCTTGCGCGAGGGGTTCCTGCGCCTAGCCGAGCGCGGTCAGCGCCGGCTGGTGCAAGGCTACGCGCGCGCGCTCGATTGGGCGCTGGCCTGGCCCTGGCTGGTGGTGCTGGTGCTGCTGGCGGTGATCGCGCTCAACGGCTACCTGTTTGTTTCCATACCCAAGAGCTACTTTCCGGAGCAGGACGCGGGCATTTTGCGCGGCGGCCTGCGCGCCGACCAGAGCATTTCATCGACGGCCATGAGCGACAAGCTCCAGCGCGCGGTGGACATCATCCGTGCCGATCCGTCCGTCGGCACCGTGGTGGCGTTCGCCAGCGGCGCGCGCGCGGGCGGGGGCTTTCTTTCGGCGGTGCTCAAGCCGGCCAATCAAAGGCCGCCGGGCGAAGGCTCGCGCGCCGTCATCAACCGGCTGCGGCCCCAGCTCATGCGCATTCCGGGGCTGACGGTGTTTCTCTCGCCGATGCAGGAATTCGGCATGAGCGGGCGCAGTTCCAACTCCACGTATCAATACACGCTCAAGGCCGACAACGAGGCCGACCTGGGCGTCTGGTCGCGCAAGCTAGCCGAGCGCATGAAGCTCGACGAACGCCTGACCGATGTGGACACCGACGCCAGCGACAACGGCGTGGAAACTTACGTGGAAATCGACCGCGACAAGGCCGCGTCCATGGGCATCACGCCCGCCGCACTGGACGCGGCGCTGTACGACGCCTTCGGCCAGCGGCAGGTGGCCACCATGTACACCGACCTGAACCAGTATTCGGTAGTCATGGAATGGGCGCCGCGCCACGCCCGCTCGCCCGTCGTGCTTTCCGACGTGTACGTGCCCGCCGATCCCTACAGCCAGGGCGGCACCGCCAACATCAACGCCACCTCGGCCAATCCGGGGCTGCGCAACGCATCGACGGGCAACGCCGTTTCCGCCGCCGCCCGCACCATGGCACCGCTGGCCGCTTTCGCCACGTTCCGCGACCGCGCGGTGCCCACCACCGTCTGGCACGACGGAGGGGAGCTTTCTTCCACCGTGTCGTTCGACCTGGCCGACGGCGTGTCGTTGCAAGAAGGCCGCCAGGCAGTGCAGGAGGCCGTCGATGCGCTGGCCATGCCCAACAACTTGCACGGCGCGTTCTCCGGCCTGGCCGCCGACGCGCAGCAAACGCAGGCGCAGCAGGGCATTCTCATCTTCGCGGCCATCGCGGTGATCTACATCGTGCTGGGCATCCTCTACGAAAGCCTGATCCACCCCATTACCGTGCTCACCACGCTGCCCAGCGCCGGCTTTGGCGCGGTGCTGGCGCTGCTCATGCTGCGCATGGAGTTTTCCATCATGGCGCTGATCGGGATGTTCCTGCTGATCGGCATCGTCAAGAAAAACGGCATCCTCATCATCGACTTCGCGCTCGACGCCGAACGCGCCCACGGCCTCACGGCCGTGCAAGCCGTGCGCCAGGCGTGCCTGCTGCGCTTTCGGCCCATCATCATGACCACGCTGGCCGCCGGGCTGGGCGCGCTGCCGCTGGCCATCGGCTTCGGGCAGGGGTCAGAACTGCGCCAGCCGCTGGGCGTGACCATCATCGGTGGCCTCATCGTCAGCCAGTTGCTCACGCTGCTGACTACGCCGGTGGTCTACGTGCTGCTCGACAAACTGCGCCGCCGCAAGGGTGACGAGTCGCACCTGGCACGGCATGTGGCACCTGCTGCGGCTTGATACCAATTTGCGTTCAAGATGATAAAGAACCACCCTTGGGAAACGTCATTCCCGTGAAGGCGGGAACTGCGCTGGAATGACGAATCTGAGGTATGTTGCCAATCAGGGCTTTTCATGCATAAATACCTGTTTCACTTTGGCGTCTAGCTATCAATTTCATTGCTGATGTAGGTTCGATCTCATGGCATTCACAAAAATTCCCCTCGCCGCCGCCGCCTTGCTGCTGGCCGGCTGCGGTTCGCTCGCGCCCGGCGGCGCCAATCCGCCCGCGCCTGCAGCGCCCGTGAGCCTGACATGGAAGAGCGCGTCCGGCGATGTGGACTGGATCAGCGCCGACGCGCGCCGCGCCTGGCAAACCGGCCAGTGGTGGCTGCTCTTTGATGACGCGCCGCTAAATGAACTCATGCCGCGCGTGGCCGTGGGCAACCAGAACCTGGCGCAGATGGTCGCTGGCGTCGCGCAGGCGCAGGCGCTGCTGCAACAGGCTGACGCGGCGCGCTGGCCCACGCTGGGGGTGGGCCTGTCGGCCAGCCGCGGCGGGCGGCCCGCGCACGGCGCGGCGGCCTTGAGCGCGTCGGCCACCTGGTCGCCCGACCTTTGGGGCAATCTGGCCGACGCGGTGCGCGCCCAGGCCGCCAACGTGCAGGCCAGCCAGGCGGACTTGGCCGCCGCGCAGCTATCGGCGCAAGGCAGCTTCGCGCAAGGCTACTTCGCCATGCGCGAGGCCGATGCCGAATTGGCCTTGCTTGACGAAATCATCGCCGGCTACGAGCGCGCCGAGGTCATCACCCAAAACCGTTACGACAGCGGCATCGCCGCCCACACCGACTTGCTGCAAGCGCAAAGCACGCTGGCCAGCGCGCGCGCCAGCCGCGAGCAGCTTGCCGCCAGCCGCGATACCGCCGAGCACGCGCTGGCGCTGCTGCTGGGCCTGCCGCCCGCCGACTTCACCCTGCCGCACGCAAGCTGGAGCGCCGCCGTGCCGCCGGTACCCGCATCGCTGCCCTCCGACTTGCTGCTGCGCCGCCCCGACATCGCCAGCGCCGAACGCGCCGTGGCCGCGGCCAACGCCCGCATCGGTGTGGCGCGGGGAGCGTATTTCCCGAATATTGGATTGACGGCCTCAGCGGGCCGCTCGGCTGCCGGCCTTTCGCAACTCGTTTCCGCGCCCGTGCTGGCGTGGTCGCTAGGGCTATCGGCGGCGCAAACCTTGCTGGACGGCGGCGCGCGCGAGGGTGCCGTGGCGCAAGCGCGGGCGCAGCACGACGCGGCCACCGCCAGCTACCGCCAGACTGTGCTCACCGCGATGGGCCAGGTCGAAGACAACCTCACCCAACAATCCGCGCTCGCCCGCCAGATTGAGCAAACCCGCATCGGCGCGCAAGCCGCCCAAGGCGCCGCCGAGCGCATGATGAACAGCTACCAGGCCGGCATGGCCGCCTACACCGACGTGGTCACCGCCCAATCCACCGCCCTCACCGCCCGCCGCTCACTGCTGCAACTGCAAGCGCAACGCCAGCAAGCAGCCATCGGCCTGATTCAAGCCTTGGGCGGCGGCTGGATTGCGCCTTGGGGAGTGGCTCTGGGGGCGTGAAATTACAAGCCAAATCGGCCTTGAATCCTGGCGGATCCAATTGATGTCCTAGTCTGCAACACTTCTAAATTCATAGCTTATTGCCAAGGAAATATATAGTTTTTTTGATGTATTTTTATGTCGAAAAAACATATTACGCTTTGGCTATAAGCTATCAAATATGACTTCCGCATCCAACGAAAAGTGGCGCAAGCGCGTTGAGCGTTGCTGCATCGAGCGGGGCGACGGGCTTTATTTGAGGCGCGAGTCATTGCTATCGTCGCTGGTGGTGGTGATGATCGTCATCGTGGCGTTTTGGTATTTTCTTAGCCGTCCCACTGTGTACAACGACTTGATTGAAAAAGCATCGAAACAAGGGTGGGGTGCGTTGAGTCCGTTCCTGTTTTTGATGCTGCTTTTTACGGGCAGACCCTTGCCACTGCCGCTAGCGTACCTGCTGTCGCGGTGGGGTCGCATGAGCAGCGACTCATTGAGGCGTGTGCTGAACGGGATGCTATTCGTGTTTGTCTTGGCAGGTGAGCGTCACCTCTTGTGGCGGCCCATGGGCCGAAACCAACTTTGATGGACTCCCGCCTTCGCGGGAATGACAATGGAAAAGCCAAATACGTAGTTCCCAAATTTTTCGCCCCTGCAAGGCAGTACCTGCCACCCATAGAAGTGTCAGCACTTGAACCCCAACCGCTCTAAACTCCTTCCTCCTGAGGTGGCACAGGAATGGGGACTGCGGCGGAACGAAACCCGCGCTCAAAATGCCCGCATTCAAATCAGCACTGCTCCGGTATCCAGGATTCAGGAAAGCCCCAACCCATGAATTTCCCCACCCGCGTCAAACTCGTCGATGTCGGCCCGCGCGATGGCTTGCAAAACGAAAAGCAGCCGGTACCCGCCGCCGTCAAGGTGGAACTGATCGGGCGCCTGCAACAAGCCGGCCTGCCCGAGATCGAGGCCACCAGCTTCGTCAGCCCCAAGTGGGTGCCGCAGATGGCCGATAACGCGCAGGTCATGCGGGATATTCAGCGCAAACCCGGCGTGCGTTATGCGGCGCTCATCCCCAACATGCAGGGCCTGCAAGCCGCGCTGGCCGCGCCGCGCGCGCAGTGGCCCGATGAAATCGTCGTCTTCGGCTCGGCCAGCGAAGCTTTCAGCCAGAAGAACATCAACTGCTCGATTGCCGAAAGCATCGAGCGTTTCCGCCCGGTCGTGGCCGCCGCGCGCGAGCACGGGCTGCATGTGCGCGCGGCCATGTCGTGCACCGTGGGCTGCCCCTACGAGGGCGAAGTCGCGCCCGAACGTGTGGAGCGGCTGGCGCGAATGCTCAAGGAAATCGGCGTGCAGGAAGTCGCCGTGGCCGACACCATCGGCGTCGGCACGCCGCTCAAGGTGCAGCGCGCGCTGCAAGCCACGCTCGCCCACTTTCCCGCGCAAGCCATTTCCGGCCACTTTCACGACACCTACGGCCAGGCGCTGGCCAACACGCTCGCCAGCCTGCAACTGGGCGTGGCGCAGTTCGATACCTCGGTGGCGGGCCTGGGCGGCTGCCCTTACGCCAAGGGCGCCACCGGCAACGTGGCGACCGAGGACGTGGTGTACATGCTGCACGGCATGGGCATAGCAACCGGTATCGACCTCGACAAGCTGATTGACGCAGGCGTTTTCATCAGCCAGGCGCTGGGCCGCGAGCCGCAGTCGCGGGTGTCCAAAGCAATTCGCAACAAGCGGGCACAGTGAAAGAGGAATCGGCGGCATGGCCTATAGCCCCGGCGAGGCCAATTCGACGGTGGTCGTCAAGCAGTTGCGCGACCTGCTGCCCAAGCCAGGCATGACGCTGGCGCGTGACGCTGCCGGAGGAACTGGTCAGGTCGGCCAGGGAAGTGATTAAGTGAGGGTTGAGGGTTTGGCGTTGAGCGTGAAAACCTCTTTGCCGCAAACAGCATCTCGCACGCAAAACACTCAACGCTTAATGCAAAACGCCAAGGAACATGCCATGACAGCCAGCCCATCTCCGGCGAACGCGGTTACTTTCCGGCAAGCCGCGGCGGGTGACGCCGAAGAACTCCTCAAGCTCCAGTACCTGTGTTATCAGCCGGAGGCCGAGCTGTACGGCCACGGCATTCAGCCGCTCACGCAGCCGCTGCATGAAGTGGCAGCGGAAATTGAAGGCGGCCCCGCCTTCGTCGCCGAGCAGGGCGGCTTCATCGTGGGCGGCGTGCGCTGCCGCTTCGAGGGCGACGTGATGCACCTGGGCAAGCTCATCTGCCACCCGCGCGTGCAGCGGCAGGGTATCGGCGCGCGGCTGATGGCGCTGGCCGAGCAATGCGCGCGTCAGCGGCCCAGCGTCAAGGCGGTGGTGCTGTTCACGGGCGCACGCAGCGCGGCTACCGTCAGACGCACGCCATGCCGCCGGATTTTGTGTGGCTGCGCAAGGAACTTGTACGGGCGTAACCCCTCTTGCGGCCCGGCAGCGGTTACGGAGACTTGAAACAACAGACATCCCGCGCCCGGATGAAGGCCGCTTCAAGCGTCAATGAAGGTACCGTGGCGCGGAATCCCGGCCTGCAAGCAGGGCCATCGCATCCAGATTTCTTCATGAACCGGCAAGCCGGGGAGGGGCGAAAAATCTTTCGCCCTTGCGCCGCCAAAGAAGCAGCGGTGTTTTGCATACGCCGCAGGGCGAAAGATTTTTCACCCCTACACTCCTTGTCCGTCCCCTGCGGACGAAACGTCCGTGCGCCCCGGTTCGTCACGCAAAGACAGGGTGGTTTTCTGTTTTTCTCATGCTCTCCTTCGCCAGTCTCTGGATTCCCTTCGCGCTCATTGCCGCGCTGAGCCAGGTCGCGCGCAATGCGATGCAGCGACAGCTCACCGGGCCGCTGGGCACATGGGGGGCGACCAACATCCGCTTTCTGTTCGGCTTTCCGTTTTCGATCCTGTTTCTGGCGGCTGTGTTGATCGCGTCAGGCGACCGCCTGGGCTGGCCGCCGGCCATGTTCTGGCCGTGGTTGTTGCTTGGCGCGCTCACACAAATTCTCGGTACGGGCCTGATGCTGCTGGCCATGAACGCGCGCTCCTTCGTGGTGACGACGGCCTATCTGAAGACCGAGGCGATCCAGACCGCGATCTTCGGTTTCGTTTTCCTGGGCGATCATCTGGCCTGGATGAAGGTGGCCGCGATCCTGATTGCCACCCTCGGAGTGGCTGTCACCGCGCTCAAGCCCGGCGGCGAAAAGGGCTTTGCCCAGGTCAGGCCGGTCATCACCGGCTTGGCGGCTGCCGCGGCGTTTGCGCTGTCGGCGGTGGGTTTTCGCGGCGCGGTCATCGCCGTGCCTGGGGTTTCGTTCGTCACGGCGGCGTCATGCGCGCTGGCGTTCAGCCTGTTCGTGCAGACGTTTATTCTGTCGATCTACCTGCTTTGGCGCGCGCCCAAGGTGCTGCGGGCGATCTTCGGTTTGTGGAGGCCGTCGCTGCTGGCGGGTTTTGTGGGCGCGTTCGGCTCGCAGTTCTGGTTTCTGGCGTTTGCGCTGACGGCCGCGGCCAACGTGCGCACGCTCGCGCTGGTCGAAGTTCTGTTCGCGCAAGGTGTGGCTTATTACTCGCTGAAGCAGCCGTTTTCGGCGCGCGAGCTGGCAGGCATCGTGCTGGTCGTCGCGGGCGTCGCGCTGCTGGTGGCGGCGTGAAAGAGGGTTGAGCGTTAGGTGTAAGAGCCTGTTCAAAATCTTTTCCGATAGCCGACACTACGGGGATGAGAAAGAAGTATCCCAGTGACATCACCCGAGAGCAGTTTGAGCAGATAGCGCCCTTGCTGGAAGGGCTAC
>JAIRVJ010000092.1 GCA_031253955.1 Burkholderiaceae bacterium
GTAGCCCTTCCAGCAAGGGCGCTATCTGCTCAAACTGCTCTCGGGTGATGTCACTGGGATACTTCTTTCTCATCCCCGTAGTGTCGGCTATCGGAAAAGATTTTGAACAGGCTCTTACAACCGGCTCAAGGATGCTGGCAAACCCGCCAAGGTTGCTTTGGTGGCGGCATCGCGTCCGTGCACAATGCCCGCATGAGTACTGACGCACCTGAATCCACGTCTGAATCCGCCGCCGCCGTGCCCGCCCTGTTGCTGGTGGACGGCTCCAGCTATCTGTACCGCGCGTTTCACGCGATGCCGGATTTGCGGGCGGATCCGCAGGATCGCGACAGCCAGCCGACCGGGGCGATACGGGGCATCATCAACATGCTGACGGCTTTGCGCAAGGAGCATCCGCGCGTGCCTTACATGGCTTGCGTGTTCGACGCGCCGGGGCCGACGTTCCGCGAGGCGATTTATCCACAGTACAAGGCCAACCGCTCGCCGATGCCCGACGATTTGCGCAGCCAGATTGCGCCGATTCACCGGGTGGTGCGCTTGCTGGGCTGGCCGGTGCTGGCGGCGCCGGGGGTGGAGGCCGATGACGTGATCGGCACGCTGGCGCGCGCCGCCGAAGGGCAGGGGCTGGACGTGCTCATCATCAGCGGCGACAAGGATCTGGCGCAACTGGTGACGCCGCGCGTGCGCATCATCGACACCATGAGCGGCAAGCGCCGCGACGAGCTTGGCGTGCTGGCCGAGTTCGGGGTGACGGCGGCGCAGATGCTGGACTACCAGACGCTGGTGGGCGATGCGGTGGACAACGTGCCGGGCGTGGACAGGGTTGGCCCCAAGACGGCCGCCAGGTGGCTGGCCGAATATGGCTCGCTGGACGCGCTGCTGGCCCAGGCCGATCAGGTCAAGGGCGCTGCCGGGGCGAGTCTGCGCACCGCGCGCGAGTGGCTGCCGACCGGGCGCAAGCTGCTGGCGATTCGCACCGATTGCGATCTGGCGGGCCATGTGGACGGCTTGCCGGCTCTCGATTCGCTAGCTGTTTGTCAAGAGCATACAAGGGATTTGGCCGATTTTTATCAGGAATACGGGTTTCGCGCCCTGCTGCGCGGCGTGCAGGGCGGGCAGGTTTGGGCTGCCGCCGCTGGCGCGCCGGCCCCGGAACCGGCAGATAGGCCGGGAGATATGCAGGTGGGCGCGCAGGGCGATTTGCTGGCCGCGTTACCGGCGGATTCACCGGCGGGTGTGCCAGCCGGGCAGCGCGCGGACCCGGCGAGCTACACCACGGTACTGGACCGGGCCGATTTGCAGGCGTGGCTGCGAAAAATCGAGGCCGCGGAGATCACCGCGCTGGATACCGAGACCACGTCGCTGGACGAGATGCAGGCGCGCATCGTGGGCATCAGCCTGTGCACGGCGCCGGGCGTGGCCGCCTACATTCCGCTGGGGCACGCCAAGATGAATGACCCCAGCGTGGCCGCGCAACTGCCGCTGGAGGAAGTGCTGGCGCTGCTCAAACCGTGGCTGGAAGACGCAGGCAAGAAAAAGCTGGGCCAGCACATCAAGTATGACCGGCACGTGTTCGCCAACCACGGCATTGAGGTGCGCGGCTATGCGCACGACACCATGCTGCAAAGCTACGTGCTGGAAGCGCACCGCCCGCACAATCTGGAGAGCCTGGCCGAGCGCCACCTGGAGCGGCGCGGCATCAGCTTCGAGGATTTGTGCGGCAAGGGGGCGCACCGCATTTCTTTCGCACAAGTGCCGGTCGCCCCGGCCGCGTTTTATGCGTGCGAGGATGCGGACTACACCCTGGGCGTGCATCTGGCGCTGTGGCCCCGGCTGCAACAGGATGCGGGCCTGCGGCGCATTTACGAGCTGGAGCTTGCCGTCAGCGAGGTGCTGTTTCAGATGGAGCGCCACGGCGTGCTGATCGACACCGCTTTGCTGCGCCAGCAAAGCGTGCAACTGGGCGAGCGCGCGCTGCTGCTGGAACTGGAGGCGCACCACCTGGCCGGGCAGCCCTTCAACCTGGGCAGCCCCAGGCAGATCGGCGAAATCTTTTTCCAGAAACTGGGTCTGCCGGTGGTCAAGAAAACCGCGGGCGGCGCGCCTAGCACCGACGAAGAAGTGCTGGAAAAACTGGCCGAAGATTACCCGCTGCCCGCGCGCATCCTGGAGCACCGGGGCCTGTCCAAACTCAAGAGCACGTACACCGACAAGCTGCCGCAACTGGTCGATGCGCAGGGGCGCGTGCACACCCATTACGCGCAGGCCGTGGCGGTGACGGGGCGGCTGGCCAGCAGCGACCCCAACCTGCAAAACATTCCCGCGCGCACGCCGGAAGGCCGGCGCATCCGCCAGGCGTTTATCGCGCCGCCGGGGTGCGTGATTGTGAGTTGCGACTACAGCCAGATTGAGCTGCGCATCATGGCCCACATCAGCGGCGACGCGGCGCTGCTGCACGCCTTTGCCCAGGGGCAAGACGTGCACCGCGCCACGGCGGCAGAGGTGTTCGGCGTGGCGCCCGATCAAGTCAGCGCCGAGCAGCGGCGCTACGCCAAGGTGATCAACTTCGGCCTCATCTACGGCATGGGCAGCTTCGGGCTGGCGCGCAGCCTGGGCATCGACAACACGGCGGCGCGCAACTACATCGCCCGCTACTTCGAGCGTTACCCCGGCGTGGCGCGGTACATGGACAGCATCCGCCAGCAGGCGCGCGAGCAGGGCTATGTGGAAACCGTGTTTGGCCGCCGGCTGTATCTGCCCGACATACGCGCCGGCGGCGGCCCGCGCCGCGCCGCCGCCGAGCGCGCCGCCATCAACGCGCCCATGCAAGGCACGGCAGCAGACCTCATCAAGATGAGCATGGTGGCGGTGCAGCGCGCCATCGGCCAGCAGCGCCTGGCCAGCCGCCTGATCCTGCAAGTACACGATGAACTGGTGCTTCAAGTGCCGCAACCCGAACTGCCCTGGGCGCACGCCGAAGTGCCCCGCCTCATGGCCGGCGTGGCTCAACTGAAAGTACCTCTGCTGGCGGAGGTGGGCGTGGGGCCGAATTGGGAGCAGGCGCATTGACATGAAAGTTTTGAAATGAAATCTGCTGACAGAATTGATGTATCGGGCCTGCCTGATGCAACTGCCGCGCCCGCGCAAAAGCGGCTCAAGGCAGCAGCTGTTGCCATGCTGATGCTGGCGCTGGCCTGCGTGGCGCTGGCGCTTTGGGCCAGTCAGCGGCAGACGTTGACGCAAGGCCCGTGGGGGCTGGCGGTGCTGCCCGGTGGGCAAGTCTGGCTGAGCGTGGACGAGGAGCTTTGGCGTCTGGATGCCGATGGTCAGCGCCAGCAGGTGGTGCGCGCCGCCGACGTCGGCCTGCCCGGCGCGGCGGGCGAGCTGATGCCGCATCCGGCCGGCCATCTGGCAGCCTGGTCGCGCCGCAGCCCCACGCTGCATCTGCTAGACGCGGCTAGCGCCCAGCCGCTGGCGCTGCTGACTCCGCAGTGGCCACCCGATCTGGCGCGACATGGCGACACCGCCATCAGCTACGCCTTCGCGCCCGACGGGCGCGTGGCGATTGCCGCCGGCGGCGGACACACGGTTGCGCTGTTCGATGCGCAAGGACGCTATCTGGCGCGCTCGCCGCCAAACACCTTCTACTTCACGAACGGCCTGTGGTGGGCCGACGGCGGCTGGTGGTGTACCGATACCAATCGCTTCGCGCTGGTGCGGCTGAACGATGCCGACCTGACCGAAATCCGGCGGATCGCGCTGGATACTCCGCAAAGCGAGAGGCGTCTTCGGTTCGGACGGGGGCAGTTGTTAAGACGCTGGTTCGCGTCGATCGATCCACGGCGTTCATGGCGCTTTCTGAGCCTGGCCGCCGCCTCGCGCGGCGCCGCGCGAGGCGGCCAAGCGCCGCTGGGCACCGTGGCGCGGCTGGCCAACGACATGGAGCAGGGGCATGTGGTCGATGTCTGGCCTGACGGCCAGCAGCGCGCCTACCCCGTGCCGGACGGCCAGAATGCGCTGCAACCGCGCGCCTTGGCCTGGCTGGGCGACACGCTGCTGGTCGTGGACGGGCAGGGCTTTGCCATTCGCCGCTATGACGCCGGCGGCCAGCGGCTGCCCGACTGGGGCGATGCAGCGGTGCAAACCGATCAGGCCCGGCGCCATGCCGCGCTGCAAAGCTGGCGCGGCCTGTACCGCTTGGGGCTGACGGGCGCGGTGCTGCTGCTGCTGTCGGGGCTGGGCGCGTCGGTGTGGGAGCGGCGCTTGAAGCAGGCACCTGCCGGGATGGAAGACAAACCGCGGCGCGCGCTGGCCAGTTCGGCGCGTGCGGGCTGGCAAACCCTGGCCTCATTGCTGATACCTGGCTTGGGCCAGTGGATACAAGGGCGCTTTGGCGTCGGGCTGGTGTATTTCGTTTTCTGGCTCATGCTGATGAGCCAGTTTGTCTTCGCCGTCTGGGTGGCTTGGGCATCCATCATGGGCGTGACGCCGCTTACTCTCTGGATAACGGGAGTAATGGCGTTTGTGCCTGGCCTGGTGGCGGCAGTCGATGCGTGGCGGCTGCGCGAACGCACGCCAAACAAGCCGGGGACAGATTACGCGGGCAAAATTCCTGAATGAATAGCTACACATCCTTGCCTGGTATGGTTTTCATGATTAGAAGTCTTGGTTGGCAATACACCTCCGATGGAATTGAAGGAAAGCTGCACGACTTTCCTTTCGTCATTCCCGCGTAGGCGGGAACTGCGCGGGAATGACGAATCTGGCTAATTAGGGAATTTTGTATAAGAGATGAGATTCCCTCCCCCGTGTGCGGGGGAGGGTCAGGGTGGGGGCGGCGGAATTCCAATCAGCGCCGCTGGCCCTCTCCCCAGCCCTCTCCCGCAAGCGAGAGAGGGAGAAAAGCCGTACCAACGTGAACGGCTGACCAACAACCGCTCTAAAACCGTGCAGGGGCGAGGGGAGAAGAAATGCTCAACGCTCAATCTGGTTCACACAATCTGCCGCGCTCCAGCCGCAGGGCGCGCTCGCAGCGGGCGGCCAGGGTTTTATCGTGGGTGACGAGCACGAAGGCGGTGCCTTGCTCGTGCGCCAGTTGCAGCATGAGGGCGAAGACGCCTTCGGCGGTGGCGCGGTCGAGGTTGCCGGTGGGTTCGTCGGCCAGCACGCAACTGGGGCGGGTGACCAGGGCGCGGGCGATGGCCACGCGCTGGCGCTCGCCGCCCGAAAGTTCCGGGGGGCGGTGCTGTGCGCGTTCGGCCAGTCCGACTTGAGCCAGCATCTCTTGCGCCTGCCGCGCGGCTTCGGGGCGCGGCAGGCGGCGGATCCCCAGGGGCATGGCGACGTTTTCCAGCGCGGTGAATTCGGGCAGCAGGTGGTGAAACTGATAGACGAAGCCCAAGTGCCGGTTGCGCAGCCGGCCCTGCGCGGCGGGCGAGAGATGGGCAAAGTCTTGCCCCATGAGCCGCACGCAGCCGCCGGTGGGCGCGTCCAGCCCGCCCAGCAGGTGCAGCAAGGTGCTTTTGCCGGAACCGGATTGGCCGGTGACGGCCAGTGTTTGCCCAGCGTTCACCTGCAAGTCCACGCCTTGCAGCACGGTCACGTCAAGCTGCCCTTCGTGAAAGCGGCGGCTGAGGTTCTGGGCTTGCAGGATGTTTTTCTTTCCCTCTCCCCCTTTGGGGAGAGGGCAGGGAGAGGGGGTGCATGGCGCAAAGCCAATGTTGCGCTCCCCGGCCTCTGGCCGGCCCTCTCCACCGCCCCTTTCCCGCAAGCGGGAAAGGGGAAGCCAAACCGTGCCGGCGCCTTCACTCATAACGCAGCGCCTCCGCCGGGTTCACGCGGCTGGCGCGCCAGCTTGGGTACAAGGTGGCGGCAAAGGCCAGCAGCAGCGAGATCAGCACGATGGGCACGACGTCGCCGGCGCGCGGGTCGCTGGGCATCTGGCTGATGAGGTACACGTCTTTGGGCAGGAAGCTGGCGTGAAACAGCCGCTCCAGCGCGGGCACGATCACGTCGATGTTGCACGCGATCAGCAACCCCAGCAGCAGCCCGCCCAGCGTGCCGGCCACGCCCGCCAGCGCGCCCTGGATCACGAAAATTTTCATGATGCCCGCCGGGCTCGCGCCCAGCGTGCGCAAGATGGCGATGTCGGCGCGCTTGTCTTGCACCGTCATCACCAGTGTGCTCACCAGATTGAAAGCGGCCACCGCCACGATGAGCGTGAGGATGATGAACATCATGCGTTTTTCCAGTTGCACGGCGGCAAACCAGGTGCGGTTTTGCTGCGTCCAGTCCAGAATCAAGAGGTTGCCCGATAGCGTGCCGGCCAGTTGCTGGGTGACTTGCGGGGCTTCATCGGCATCGCGCAGTTTCAGGCGGATGCCGGTCGGCCCTTCCAGGCGGAAGATGCGCGCGGCGTCCTGCAAGTGGAGCATGGCCAGCGCCGAGTCGTACTCGTAATGGCCGCTGTTGAAGGCGCCCACCACCGTCATTTGCTTGAGGCGCGGCACCACGCCGGCGGGGGTGACCTGACCGCTGGGGGCCATGAGCGTGACCTGATCGCCCTCGGCCACGCCCAGACTGCGCGCCAGATTGACGCCCAGCACGATGCCAAACCCCCCCGGTTTGAGTCGGGCCAGCGCCGTATCCTTGATGCGTGCGGCCACCTCGGTCACTTGCGGCTCCAGCGCCGGATCCACGCCGCGCAGCATCACGCCCTTGATGGCGTCGCCGCGCGCCAGCAGCGCCTGCGCGTCGATGAAGGGGGCCGCGCCCGTCACTTCCGGGTTGCGACGCGTTTCGCTCAAGGTCAGTTGCGGATCGGGCAGCGCCGCGCCTTCGGGCGCGAACACTTCCACGTGCGAAATCACGCTCAACATGCGCCCGGCCACATCGGTGCGAAAGCCATTCATCACCGACAGCACCACAATCAGCGCCGTCACCCCCAGCGCAATGCCCAGCATGGACGCGCCCGAAATAAAGTTGATGAACCCGTTGCGCCGCGTCGCCCGCCCGGCGCGCGTGTAGCGCCAGCCGAGCAGCAACTCGTAGGGCCAGGACAAAGACATGGGATGACGTAAGGGCTTGGAAAAATCGGCCCGCCATTGTGGCATCACCGAAAATTACGCTGGTACGAACAAAAAATACCCCATGAAATTTGAAGTCCGCGCATTTCCCCCCCGCGCCGCCTGGGCGCTTGAGCAGGCGGGCGTGCATCCGCTGCTGGCGCGCCTGCTGGCCGCGCGCGGCGTGCAAAGCGCCGAAGAGCTTGACGAAAGCCTAGCGCGCCTGCTGCCGCCCGCGCAACTGGCAGGCGCGCAGGCCGCTGCCGCGCTGCTGGCCGATGCGATAGCCGCCCAGCGCAAAATCTGCTTCGTGGCCGATTACGACTGCGACGGCGCCACCGCTTGCGCCGTGGGCATCCGCGGCTTGCGGCTGCTGGGCGCGGCGCATCTGGACTACCTGGTGCCCGACCGCGTGACCGACGGCTACGGCCTGACCGCGCCCATAGCCGAGCGCGTGGCGCGGCGCGGCGCGCAAGTGCTCATTACCGTGGACAACGGCATTGCCAGCGCGCAGGGCGTGGCCGCCGCGCGCGCCGCCGGGTTGCAAGTGCTGGTGACCGACCACCACCTGCCGGGCGGCGAGTTGCCCGCCGCCGACGTGATCGTCAACCCCAACCAGCCGGGGTGCGGGTTTGCCAGCAAGTCGCTGGCCGGCGTGGGCGTCATGTTCTACGTGCTGCTGTCGCTGCGGGCCGAGTTGCGCGCGCGCGGCGTTCACTCCGAAACCACACAACCCAGGCTCGACACCCTGCTGCCGCTAGTGGCCCTGGGCACCGTGGCCGACGTGGTGCGGCTGGACGCCAACAACCGCCGCCTCATCGCTCAAGGCTTGAAGCGCATTCGCGCCGGGCACATGTCGGCAGGGCTGGCCGCGCTGCTGGCCGTGGCCGGGCGCGAGCCGGGTAAGGCCGGCTCGCTGGACTTCGGCTTCGCGCTGGGGCCGCGCATCAATGCCGCCGGGCGGCTGGCCGACATGGGGCTGGGCATTGAACTGCTGCTCACCGACGATGCCGCCCGCGCGGGCGAGCTGGCGCGCACGCTGGATGGCATCAACCGCGAGCGTCGGCTGATCGAAGACGGTATGCGCGAGCAGGCCCTGCGCATCGCCGAAAACCTGTGCGAGGCCGCCGCCGCGCCCCCGCCTGCCTTGAGCGTGTTCGACCCCGGCTTTCACGAAGGCGTTGTCGGCGTCGTCGCCGCGCGCCTGAAAGATAAATTGCACCGCCCCGCCTTCGTGTTCGCCGCCAGCGGCGCGCCCGGCCACGAGCGTGAACTGAAAGGATCGGGCCGCTCCATCGAAGGCTTTCACCTGCGCGACGCGCTGGATTTGATTGCCAAACGCCACCCCGGCGTGCTGCTGCGCTTTGGCGGCCACGCGATGGCGGCAGGCTGCACCATCGAGCGCACGCAATTGGACACCTTCAGCCAAGCGCTGGAACAGGTGGCCGCCGAGTGGCTTGACGCCGCCACCCTGACCCGGCGCCTCGCCACCGACGGCCCGCTGCCGCCCGAATACCTGCGCCCCGACGTGGCCGACATGCTAGCCGCGCCTGTCTGGGGCCAGGGCTTTGCCGCGCCCGTGTTCAACCAGGAGCTTGAAGTGCTCGGCCAGCGTCTGGTGGGCGAAAAACACCTGGCCCTCAAACTGCGGCACCACGGCCAGCCGGTGGACGGCATCTGGTTCGGCCGCACCGACCCCTTGCCTGCGCAAGCGCACCTGGCCTTCCGCCTCGAAGCCGACGACTGGCAAGGCGCCCGCCGCGTGCGGCTGGTGGTGCAGGCGATAGGGGATTGACGGGGAAAGCAACGCTCCTGAAATAATAGCTCTATACCAATACTGTATATGTATTTGTGTATGTTTTACCTGATTAGTAATCATGCCTCAGATCCGTCATTCCCGCGAAGGCGGGAATCCAGATAGCGGCGGTTGTGGCCAGGCGTCACGTGGAAAGAGCAGGCTTGAACAAGCGCCCTTGGATTCCCGCCTTCGCGGGAATGACGAAGGAAAAGTCATGCAGCTTTCCTTCAATTCCACTTGAGGTATGTTGCTATAGTTGACTCTCCAATAAGTTAGACATAGACTATACGCCATGTTCACCCAGGAGATCGTCATGGCCTACAGCAACGATTTGAAACAGCGCGTACTGGCCTACATTGCTGGGGGCGCC
>JAIRVJ010000129.1 GCA_031253955.1 Burkholderiaceae bacterium
TTGTTAAAGCCGCCTGTGCTCAGGCTCATCTGCTTGATGGTCGATCCTGTCGGGTGGGTCTTCGCTCTTTAACGTTTCTCACGCACCTTGGTTGACAGGGTTTTTCAGAGGTTCCCTAACCTGCGTTTTTGGACTCTTTATCCTGATCCGCAAAATACCTTGGTTTCGTCATTCCCGCGCAGACGGGAATCCACGCAACGGTGTTGCAAGAGATGGCGCTCACCCTTGCGCCCTGTCGCTGCGCGCCAGGACGCGCAGCCGCGCCATTTCCTTGGGGTAGCGCCGCAGGTTGTGCCGGTACCAGAGCATGATGGCGAGCATGGCCAGGATGACTGCGCCGCCCAGCAGCGCGATGGTGGCAAAGGCGTGCAGGCCCAAGCCGCTGAGCAGGCTGTAGAGCGCGCCCAGGCCCAGGATGCACGCCTGCTCGTTGAAGTTCTGCACGGCAATGGAGCGGCCCGCACCCATCAGGTTGTGGCCGCGATGTTGCAGCAGCGCGTTCATGGGCACCACGATGAAACCGGCCAGCACGCCCAGCACGATGAGAAAAGGCACCGCCAGCCCCGGATGGCGCACGAACACCATGAGCGCCAGCAGCGCGCCCATGAGCACGCCCAGCGGCAGCACGCCGCAGGCGCGCTCCAGCCGCACTTGCAGCGAGGCCCACACCGCCCCCACCGCCGTGCCCACCGCCACCACGCCGATCAGGCTGGCCGCCCGGGTGGTACCGTAGCCCAGCGCCGCCGCCGCCCAGGCCAGCACGATGTAGCGCATGTTGCCCGATACCCCCCAGAACAGCGTGGTGGTCGATAGTGTGATCTGGCCGAGCCGGTCGGTCCACAGGCGCGCGTTGCACTGCCAAAAATCGCCCAGCAGGCTCATCTTGCGCGCCGGCATCGGGCGCAACGGCGCCTCGGAGCGCGGAATGCCCAGGTTGAACGCGGCGGCCACGGCGTACACCACCATCAGCGCGGCGATGGCCGCCTGCGGCGCGGTGGCGATGCCGGGCACGCCCAGCGCCAGCAGCGTGGGCGCCAGCCGGGGATCGACCAGCTGTCCGCCCAGCACCACGCCCAAAATGATGGAGCCGATGGTCAACCCCTCGATCCAGCCATTGGCCTTGACCAGTTGGGAAGGCGGCAGCAGTTCGGTGAGGATGCCGTACTTGGCTGGCGAGTAGGCCGCCGCGCCCAGTCCCACCACCGCGTAGGCCAGCACCGGATGACCGCCCAGCAGCATGAGCAGGCAGCCGGCGATCTTGACGGCGTTGCTGATGAGCATGACCCGGCCCTTGGGGCGCGAGTCGGCAAACGCGCCGACCCAGGGCGCCAGCAGTACGTAAAACAGCGCGAACATGGGCACCAGCGCCGCGCCCTGCCAATGCGGCGCGCCGCCCGATTGCAGCAGTTCGACCGCGGCGACGAACAGGGCGTTGTCGGCCAGCGAGCTGAAAAACTGCGCGGCCATGATGGTGTAGAAGCCCCGCTTCATCGGCATGGGCGGGCCGGGAGCAGCATCGCGTGCATGAAAGTTGTCCCTATCCGCCCTTCTCGGTCAAAGAAATGGCGTTATATCACGCGCCCCGGCGCGCCGCCCGGTGTCAGAATCAGGCTTTGTCCGCGCATTCCACACCCCGCTTCATGCCCCGCCCGATCCAGGCCACCATTCACACTGGCGCTTTGCGGCACAACCTGGCGCGCCTGCGCGCCGCCGCCGGCGCGGCGCGCGTGTGGGCCGTCGTCAAGGCGGATGCCTACGGCCACGGCATCGAACGCGCCTTCGCCGGGCTGCGCGGCGCGGATGGCTTTGCGCTGCTCGATCTGCGCGAGGCCGAACGCCTGCGCGCGCTCGGCTGGCGCGGGCCGGTGCTGCTGCTGGAAGGCGCGTTCGAGCCGCGAGATCTGGAACTGTGCTCGCGCCTGAATCTGTGGCATGTGGTGCATCGCCCGGAGCAGATCGACTGGCTGGCGCTGCACAAAACCCATCAGCCGCACCAGGTGTTCCTCAAACTCAATTCGGGCATGAACCGGCTTGGCTTCACGCCGCCGCTGTACCGCGCCGCTTACGCGCGGCTGGCCGCGCTGGCGCAGGTGGGCGAGATCGGCCACATGATGCACTTTGCCGACGCCGACGGCCCGCGCGGCATCGCCGCGCCGCTGGCGGTTTTCGCCGCTGCTGCCGAGGGTTTGCCGGGCGAGCGCAGCGTGGCCAACAGTGCCGCGCTGCTGCGGCACGGGCAAGACGCCCAGGTGCGCGCCGATTGGGTGCGCCCCGGCATCGCGCTGTACGGCTCCTCACCCGACTTTCCCGCGCACGGCGCGGCCCACTGGGGTCTGCTGCCGGCCATGACGCTGGCCACGCGCCTGGTCGCCGTGCAAGAGCTTGCGCCCGGCCAGAGCACGGGCTACGGCGCGCGCTTTACCGCCGATGCGCCCATGCGCATCGGCATCGCCGCTTGCGGCTACGCTGACGGCTACCCGCGCGTGGCGCCCACCGGCACGCCGGTGCTGGTCGATGGCGCGCGCACCCGCACGCTGGGCCGGGTGAGCATGGATTTGCTGGCCGTCGATCTGGCCGCCTTGCCGCGAGCGGACGTGGGCAGCGCCGTCACCCTTTGGGGCCAGGCCGCGCCCGCACACGGCGGCGCGCTGCTGCCCATCGACGAAGTGGCGCAGGCCGCCGGCACGCTCGGCTATGAACTGATGTGCGCCCTCGCGCCCCGTGTGCCGGTCGCGGCGGACTGAATGCAGCAAGGTTGTGCGCGGACGAAATCACCGCCGCCAATCTTTACCAAATCCTTATGGGCGAGCGATGGTGGCGACACATAAGCGGGGCATACTTGCAAGGCAAGCCGTCGGACGTCACCGAAGGTTGCTGCAAAGGAGTTTGATATGAACCGCACTTCTTCCCGTCTGTTGCTCGCGGCCCTGATCGCCGCTGCCGGCGCGACCGCCGCCGCTCAACCGGGGCCTGCTTCACCGGGGCCGGGGCGTGGACGCATGGATCCGGCCGTCATGCAGCAGCGCCGGGCCGCGCTGCACGAGCAGTACCTGGCGCAACTGAAAGAGCAGCTCAAGCTCGCGCCGGAGCAGGAATCTGCCTGGACGGCTTTCGTCGCCGCCATGCAGCCCATGACGCCGCCCGCGCGGCCGACCGCCGAGCAGCTCAGCAAGATGACCCCGCAAGAACGCGCCGAAATGTGGGAGCAGCGCCAGGCCATGCGCGCGGCCATACGCCAAGGGCGCACCGTGCAAGGTGACGAGGCGGTTCAAGCCCTGCGCGCCCAGCTCACGCCGGAGCAGCAAACGGCCCTCGATCAATGGGAAGTGCAATGGAAGGCGGCGCGCAAAGCGGCATGGGCGTCCACGGGCGGCGGCATGGGACCCGGCATGGGTGGCGGTATGGGTCCCGGCATGGGAGGCGGCCCAGGCCCGCGCTGAAACCGCGCGCAGCCGCTGAAAAGAATCGGGGTGTCAAACCCCGATTCACATTTGCGCAAAGGGTTGGGGCAAGCCGCAGGCGAACCCCAACGTTTGCGCGGCTGCCTTGTGTGGCAACTGCGGTGGTGGAAAATTCAATGTATTTTTAATAGCTTCTAGCGATTGTTTTGTATAGCTTTATTGTTATTTTATACTGAAAAATCATATATTACCAAGGCAATGAGATATTATTTTTATAGCTACGACCATAGCCTTGCCTGAACTTGTAGCGGGCTTTTGCCTGATTAGCGACATACCCCGGATGGAATTGAAGGAAAGCTGCATGAATTTTCCTTCGTCATTCCCGCGAAGGCGGGAATCCAGGGGCGCTTGCTCAAGCCTGCTCTTTCCACGTAACGCCCAGCCACAACTGCTGCTGTCTGGATTCCCGCCTGCGCGGGAATGACGAATCTGTGAGGTATAGCGGTTCCTAAAAATTCTCATACTTTGTCGCCTTCGCCTTGCCGTACTACTCGTACTGTCTGCGGCTCGTCTTCGCGTCTGAAAATTTTTGGAAACCGCTATATGTTGCCAACCAAGGGCTTTTGCCGCCCGTTCCGGGTGGCACCCGGATTGCGTTCGCTGCGTTACGTACAATCATCAATTCCTCCGAGGAGCGTTGCAGCGTCCCCTGCATTGGCGGGACGTTAGGCTCGGAATTCACTTTGGCAACTACGCTCATCCGCTCCTTTCGCGGTGGGCTTTGATCTTCCATGCGGACACTTGCGAGGCGCGGCATCGTCAACGCTTGTCATGGAGTTTTCCGTATGAACGCTACCCTTCCCGCTGCCCGCGCCGAGAGCGCTGTGGCCAATCTTGCGCTGGCCGATTGGGGCCGCAAGGAAATCCGCATCGCCGAGACCGAGATGCCCGGCCTGATGGCGATCCGCCAGGAATTCGCCGCCAGCCAGCCGCTCAAGGGCGCGCGCATCGCTGGGTCGCTGCACATGACGATTCAGACCGCCGTGCTGATCGAGACCTTGCAGGCGCTGGGCGCGCAGGTGCGCTGGGCGTCGTGCAACATCTTTTCCACGCAAGACCACGCGGCGGCGGCGATTGCCGCCAGCGGCACGCCGGTGTTCGCGCGCAAGGGCGAGTCGCTGGCCGAGTATTGGGATTACACGCACCGCATCTTCGAGTTCGGGCCGCAAGGCAGCGCCGCCGAGGGGCCGAACATGATTCTGGATGACGGGGGCGACGCCACGCTGCTGATGCACCTGGGCCAGCGCGCCGAAAAAGACGCCAGCGTGCTGGCCCGCCCGGCCAGCGAAGAAGAGCGCGTGCTGTTTGCTGCCATCAGGGCCAAGCTGGCGCAAGACGCGGCGTGGTATTCGCGCAAGTGCGCGCAGATCATCGGCGTGACCGAGGAGACCACCACCGGCGTGCATCGCCTGCATGACATGGCCGCCAAGGGCGCGCTGCTGTTTCGCGCGATCAACGTCAACGATTCGGTCACCAAGAGCAAGTTCGACAACCTCTACGGCTGCCGCGAATCGCTGGTCGATGGCATCAAGCGCGCCACCGACGTGATGGTGGCCGGCAAAGTGGCGCTGGTGTGCGGCTACGGGGACGTGGGCAAGGGCAGCGCGCAGGCGCTGCGTGCGCTGTCGGCGCAAGTGTGGGTGACGGAAATCGACCCCATCTGCGCGCTGCAAGCGGCGATGGAAGGCTACCGCGTGGTGACGATGGACCAGGCGTGCGCGCAGGCCGACATCTTCGTCACCTGCACCGGCAACCGCGACGTCATCACCTACGCGCACATGGCGCGCATGAAGGATCAGGCTATCGTCTGCAACATCGGTCACTTCGACAACGAAATCGACGTGGCCGCGCTGGAAGCCCAGTGCCGGTGGGAAGAGATCAAGCCGCAGGTCGATCATGTGATCTTCCCGGACGGCAAGCGCATCATCTTGCTGGCCAGGGGGCGCCTGGTCAATCTGGGCTGCGGCACGGGGCATCCGAGCTACGTCATGTCGTCATCGTTTGCCAACCAGACGCTGGCGCAGATCGAACTGTTCACCCGGCCCGATGCGTACCGGAAAGGGCATGTCCACGTGCTGCCAAAACAGCTCGACGAAAAGGTCGCCCGCTTGCAACTGTCCAAGCTCTGCGCGCAACTCACGCCACTGACCGACGCGCAGGCCGACTACATCGGCGTGGACAAGAATGGTCCCTACAAAACCGACACCTACCGCTATTGAAACGGCGCGGCTGCTTTCTTCCCCCTCTCCCGCTTGCGGGAGAGGGGCAGGGGAGAGGGCCAGCGGCGCTGGTTGGTATCACAACGCTTGTGCCGCGCACCCCCTCTCCCTAACCCTCTCCCCCAAGGGGGAGAGGGAAAAGCCATCAACACTGATCTAAAAACCAATCATGGCCTTGCCTGCCCCCATCAGCCTTGAATTCTTCCCGCCCAAAACGCCCGAAGGCGCGCAAAAGCTGCGCGCCGTGCGGCGGCAACTGGCTGCGCTCGCGCCGGAGTTTTGCTCCGTCACGTTCGGCGCCGGCGGCTCCACGCAAGAGGGCACGCTCGCCACCGTGCGCGAAATCATGGTCGAGGGCATGGCCGCCGCGCCGCATCTGTCGTGCATCGGGCAAACGCCTGCTTCGGTGCGCGCGCTGCTGGCCGCCTACCGGCAAGCTGGCGTGCGCCGCATCGTCGTTTTGCGCGGCGATTTGCCCAGCGGCTACGGCCTGGGCTGCGAGTTTTGCTACGCCAGCGAGCTGGTGGCCTTCATCCGCGCCGAAACCGGCAGGCACTTCCGCATCGACGTGGCCGCCTACCCGGAAACCCACCCGCAAGCGCGCTCGCCCCAGGACGATCTGCTCGCCTTCAAGGCCAAGGTCGATGCCGGCGCCGATGGCGGCATCACCCAATACTTCTTCAACGCCGACGCCTACTTCCGCTACCTTGACGAACTGCGCGCGCTGGGCGTGACCGTGCCCGTTGCCCCCGGCATCATGCCCATCACCAACTCCAACCAGTTGCTGCGCTTTTCCGAGGTCTGCGGCGCCGAAGTGCCGCGCTGGATCCGCCTGCGCCTGCTCGCGTATGGCGAAGACACCGCCAGCATCAAGGACTTCGGCGCCGACGCCGTAGCCGCCCTGTGCCAGCGCCTGCTAGCCGGCGGCGCGCCCGGCCTGCACATCTACACCATGAACCAGGCCGAAGCCACGCAAACGCTGTGCCGGCGGCTTGGGGCCGGGGGTTGAGCGCGCGCAAAAGAGGGAAATTCAAAATTAATAGCTGTATGCCAATGTATAGTGTGTGTTTGATATATTATTCATATAATAAAACCATATAAATCACTGACAATAAGCTATTAAAACAGGAATTCACCATTTCCGCTCTTGCGGCAATGACGAAGGGGACGCCATGCGGTCAGCCGCAATGCCAAGCGGCCCCCACGCCTAAAATTAAAAGCTTTGCCGCGCCCGCCAGAGCCACACACGCCATGACAGCTTCCCGCCGCCAGCTTTTCGTCACCACCGCGCTGCCGTATGCCAACGGCAGGTTCCACGTCGGGCACATCATGGAGTACATCCAGGCTGACATCTGGGTGCGCGCGCAGCGGATGCTCGGCCACACGGTGGACTTTGTCGGGGCGGACGACGCGCACGGCGCGCCGATCATGATCGCCGCCGAAAAAGCCGGCGTCACGCCCGAACAGTTCGTGGCCGCCATTGCCGCCGGGCGCCAGCAGTATCTGGACGGTTTTCTGATCGCCTTCGACAACTGGCACTCCACCCATAGCCCGGAAAACACCGAAATCTCGCAGGCCATTTACCGCGACCTGAAGGCCGCCGGGCTGATCCAGGCGCGCACCATCGAGCAGTTCTACGACCCGCAAAAGGGCATGTTCCTGCCCGACCGCTACATCAAGGGCACGTGCCCCAACTGCCGCGCTCCGGATCAGTACGGCGACAACTGCGAAGCATGCGGCGCGGTCTATGCGCCCACCGAGTTGATCGAGCCGTATTCGGCCCTTTCAGGGGCCAGGCCCGAATTGCGCGCTTCCGAGCATTTCTTCTTCAAACTCTCCGATGCGCGCTGCGTGGCTTTTCTGGAGCAGTGGACGCAAGAGGGCCGCCTGCAAAACGACGTGGCCAACAAGGTGCGCGAATGGATCGCTCCGGGCGAAGATGGCCGCCCGAAAATGGGCGACTGGGACATCAGCCGCGATGCGCCGTACTTCGGCATCCAGATTCCCGACGCGCCCGGCAAATACTTCTATGTGTGGCTGGACGCGCCCATCGGCTACCTCGCCAGCCTGAAAAACCTGCTGACAAAACGCGGGCAGGACTACGCTGCCTACATGGCCCAGCCGGGGCTGGAGCAGTACCACTTCATCGGCAAGGACATCATCACTTTCCACACGCTGTTCTGGCCCGCCATGCTCAAATTCAGCGGCCGCAAGGCGCCCGACAACGTGTTCGTGCATGGCTTTCTCACCGTCAACCAGGGCGAGAAGATGAGCAAGAGCCGCGGCACCGGGCTGGACCCGCTCAAGTACCTGGAACTGGGCATGAACCCCGAATGGCTGCGCTACTACCTGGCGGCCAAGCTTTCGGCGCGCAATGAAGACATTGATTTCAATGCCGAAGATTTCATGCTGCGCGTCAACGCCGACCTGATCGGCAAATACGTCAACATCGCCTCGCGCGCGGCGGGCTTTATCAGCAAACGTTTTGGCGGGCGGCTGGGCGAAATCTCACCCGACGGCGACGCGCTGCTCACCCACCTGCGCGACGCGCTGCCCGCCGTCACCGAGTTGTACGCCGAGCGCGAATACGGCAAGGCCGTGCGCGAAATCATGCAACTGGCCGACCGCGTGAACGCCTATGTCGATCAGAACAAGCCGTGGGAACTGGCCAAGCAAACCGGCATGGACGCGCGGCTGCACGACGTCTGCACCGTCTGCATCGAAGCCTTTCGCATCCTCACGATCTACCTCCAACCCATCCTGCCCAAACTGGCGGGCGACGTGGCGGCCTTTTTGATGACCCCGCCGGAAAACTTCGACGCCGTGACGCGGCCCTTGGGCAAAGGCGCGCGAATCGACGTGTACAAACACCTGATGCAGCGCGTGGAAGCCGCACAACTCGATGCACTATTTGAGCCGCAAGTTCAGGTGCAGCAAGTGGAATCCGCTATTAAAGACGAAGCAAACGTCGGCCCCGCCGCAGCGCCCGGCGGCGAGCCGCTCGCGCCGCAAATCACCATCGACGACTTCGCCAAGGTCGATCTGCGCATCGCCCGCATCGTCGATTGCGCGGCAGTTGTTGGCTCCACCAAGCTGCTGCGCCTGACGCTCGACGCAGGCGAAACCGACGCCCAAGGCCAGCCGCGCCTGCGCAACGTATTTAGCGGCATCGCCAGTTGCTATCAGCCCGATCAACTCAAAGGCAAACTCACCGTGCTGGCCGCCAACCTCGCCCCGCGCAAGATGAAATTCGGCATCAGCGAAGGCATGGTGCTGGCCGCCAGCCACGGTGACGAAAAAGCGCATCCGGGCATCTACGTGCTCGAACCCGTAATTGGCGCGCAGCCGGGGATGCGGGTGCGGTGAAATACTGCGCCGCACTTGCCATCCGTGCGGCCCCATAACCATCATGCTCAATGCCCTCTCCGTCGCGCGTTTTCGCCCGCGGCTGTTTGACGCACTCAAGGGCTACGACCGCGCTCGCCTGGGCAAGGACGTGGCCGCCGGTCTGACCGTGGGGGTGGTCGCCTTGCCGCTGGCCATGGCGTTTGCCATTGCCTCTGGATTGAAGCCCGAAGCGGGCCTGTTCACCTCCATCATCGCGGGGCTGATCGTGGCCGTGCTGGGCGGCAGCCGGGTGCAGATCGGCGGGCCGGCGGGGGCGTTCATCGTCATCGTTTATGGCATCGTGCAGCGGTACGGCGTGGGCGGGCTGGTTCTGGCGACGGCGCTGTCGGGGTTGCTGCTGTTTTTGATGGGGTTGTTGCGGCTGGGCACGCTGGTGCGCTTTATTCCGGTGGCGGTCATCATCGGCTTTACCAACGGTATCGCGGTGCTGATCGGGCTGTCGCAAATCAAGGACTTGCTGGGCTTGCGCATCGACAAGATGCCGGGCGACTTTTTCGGCATTCTGGGCGCGCTGGGCAGCCACGCGCACACCCTCAACCCGTGGGCGCTGGGGGTGGCGCTGGCGTCGCTGGCCATCGTCATCGGCTGGCAACGCTGGGCGGCGGCGCTGCCCAGGGGGCGGCTGCCGTTCAGCCCCGGCGTGGTGCCTGGCTCCATCGTCGCGCTGATCGCGGCGACCACGGTGGTGGGCGTGTTCCATTTGCCGGTGGAAACCATCGGCAGCCGCTTCGGCGGCATTCCGGCGGCGCTGCCGGCTTTCACGTTGCCGGCCTTCAGCTGGCAGGCGGGGCGAGAGCTGCTGATGCCGATCATCACGCTGGCGCTGCTGGGCGCTATCGAATCGCTGCTGTGCGCGCGCGTGGCCGACGGCATGATCGACGACCGCCACGACCCCAATCAGGAGTTGATGGCCCAGGGCGTGGCCAATTTCGTCGCGCCCTTTTTCGGCGGCATGCCGGCCACGGGCACCATCGCACGCACCGTCACCAACGTGAAAAGCGGCGCCACCAGTCCCATTGCGGGCGTGGTGCATGCGCTGGCGCTGCTGGCCGTGATGCTGGCGGCCGCGCCGCTGGCGGCGTCCATCCCGCTGGCGACGCTGGCCGCCATCCTGATATTCGTGGCCTGGAACATGGGCGAGTGGCGCGAGTTCGTGCGCCTGAAAACTTACCGCATGCCTTACCGCGTGACGCTGGTGGCGGTGTTCTTGCTGACGGTGATTTTCGATCTGACCGTGGCGGTGGAGTTCGGCGTTTTTGCCGCCTGCGTAACCTTTATCTACCGCATTTCCAGCCTGACGCGCAGCGAGCGCATCACGGCGCAAACCCATCCCGAACTGGCCGGACGCGAGGGCGACATCCAGGTCTGGCGCTTGTACGGCGCGCTGTTTTTCGGCGCCGTCAAACTGCTTGAGGATATGGAGCGACACCTGCCGGAGCGCACCCTGGTGCTCGATCTGAAGAACCTGATCTACGTGGACTCCACCGGCGCCGAAGAACTGGAAAGCCTGCTCAAAACCTGCCGCAAGCAGGGCGTGCGCCTGATCGTGTCAGGCTTGATGAACCAGCCGCACGACATCGCCGCCCGCACCGGACTGCTGGCGGAGTTCACGGCCCGCTCGCCCGGCGACTTGCAGCCCGACGTGGCGCGCGCCATACGCAGCGCGGTCGATGGGTTGCAAGACGCTGCCCGGTGAACCGACTGTAGCCGCCGTGCTGCCGTCCGTGGTATAAAGTTGAAAAAATGCGTATAATGTGCGTAAAACGTGCATATCGGCGTCATTTACCGCTATTTTTTGTCAGAGGGTCATGCCATGAATGCTGTTTTTGCTCAGACGCTGGAATCGGCGCGCGAACCGGGCACCTCGCGTTTTTCGGCGGTGCGTGTGGCTTGGACTTTCGGTTTGCAACAACAGGAGTTGGCTGTAGTAACCGGCACCCATCGCAACACCTTGCGCACCCACCCCGAATCCCCCCGCCTGCAAGCCGGGTTGCGCGATCTGATGCGGGTGTTATCGGCGGCAACGGCCATTCAACCCGACCAGGAGCGCGCCGTCTTTCTGGTCAAGAATGAACCGATTCCGGCGTTTGGGCACCAGACTTTGCTGCAACTGGTGGAAAAGGGCCGGGTCGAGGATGCGGTCGGGTATCTGGAATCCATTCAAGCCGGCTTCGCCGGATGATCGTCACTGACCTGCCGCCCGGCGCCACGCTGTTTTGCGCCCACGCGCCGCAGTGGGCCAGCCAGCCGCTCAGCGGCGCGGGCGCGGCGCTTGGCGGCGGGCGCTTCAATCGCCAAGGGGTGCAGGCGCTGTATCTGTCGCTGGAAGAAATAACGGCGCTACGCGAATATCAGCAGACTTCGCCGTTTCTGCCGCCTTGCACGATGTGCTCCTATACGGTGGCTCTGACCCGGCTGGTCGATCTGCGCCAGTTGCACCGTGGCCCGCCGTGGGACGATTTGTGGCACGACTGGCGCGAGGATTGGCGCCAGTTGCGGTTCGAGCAGCATATCGAGCCGCCCACTTGGGTATTGGCCGATATGGTGCTGGCCAAGGGCTGCACGGGCATTGTGTTTCCGAGCCTGGCCCATCCGGGCGGCACGAACGTGGTGGTCTATCACAGCCAGATCAGCGGCGGCAATTTCGTGCAAGTGAACGGCCCGGATTGCAAGCTCCCCTGCAACCAGGTCAGTTAGAGCATTTTTGATTTATGCGATGATAAATCCAGAAGAAGCGAAGTAATTGCGGCACTGTGTTGCGGGGAGAGCATCCAGCAGTTGGCCGATCTCCTGCCATAGGGCATCGACGGTTCTTGTGGCGGCCTTGCGCAATAGCGCCTTGAGCTTGGCAAAGAGCTTTTCGATCGGGTTCAGATCAGGAGAGTACGGGGGCAAGTAGCAAATGCTGGCGCCAACAGCTTCAATGGCCTGCCTGACCGCCTTGACCTTGTG
>JAIRVJ010000002.1 GCA_031253955.1 Burkholderiaceae bacterium
AGGAGTCAACAAACGATGAGTCAAAGCAATCAATTGGGGTTGCTGGGGCGCAAGGTGGGCATGATGCGTCTGTTCACCGATGACGGCGACGCGGTTCCCGTCACGGTGGTGGATGTGTCGGGCAACCGTGTGACCCAGGTCAAGACCCAGGACAACGACGGCTATGTGGCCTTGCAGGTCACATTCGGTTCGCGCAAAGCTTCGCGCGTGACCAAGCCGCAAGCCGGGCATTTGGCCAAGGCGGGCGTGCAGGCCGGAGAAGTCATCCGCGAATTTCGCGTCAGCGAAGATGCCGCCGGCAAATACGCCGCAGGGGCAACGTTACCAGCGGACGAAATTTTCGCCGCCGGTCAAAAGGTGGACGTGCAGGGCACGACCATCGGCAAGGGCTATGCGGGCACCATCAAGCGCCATCATTTCAGTTCGCAGCGCGCCTCGCACGGCAACAGCCGTTCGCACAACGTGCCGGGTTCTATCTCGATGGCGCAAGACCCGGGCCGCGTGTTTCCGGGCAAGAAGATGACCGGCCATCTGGGCGACGATACCGTCACCACGCAAAACCTCGATTTGATCCGCGTTGACCAAGCGCGGCAACTGCTGCTCATCAAGGGCGCGGTGCCGGGCGCGCGCGGCGGATTCGTGGTGGTGCGGCCCGCCGTCAAGGCGCCGGCTGTTGCAGCCAAAGCGGGAGGCCAATGATGCAGATTGAACTCCTTGATGAACAAGGTCAGGCCGCCGCCAAGGTGGACGCGCCGGAAACCGTGTTTGGCCGCGATTACAACGAAGCGCTGGTGCATCAACTGGTGGTGGCTTACCGGGCCAACGCCCGCCAGGGCACCCGTGCTCAAAAGGATAGCGGCACGGTCAAGCACACTACCAAAAAGCCGTTCCGCCAAAAAGGCACAGGCAATGCGCGCGCCGGTATGACCTCCTCGCCGCTGTGGCGCGGGGGCGGTCGCATCTTCCCGAATAGCCCGGAAGAAAACTTCAGCCAGAAAGTCAACAAGAAGATGTATCGCGCCGGCATGGCGTCGATCCTCTCGCAGCTGGTGCGCGAAGGGCGGCTGGCGGCGGTTGACTCAATCAAGGTCGAAGCGCCCAAGACCAAGCTGCTGGCGCAGCGCCTCAAAGCGATGAAGCTCGATTCGGTGCTGGTCATCGCCGACCAGGTCGATGAAAACCTGTTCCTGGCTTCGCGCAATCTGGCCAGCGTGCTGGTGATTGAACCGCGCTATGCCGATCCGGTGTCGCTGGTGCACTACAAAAAGGTGCTGGTCACCAAAGGCGCCATCGACCAGCTCAAGGAGATGTTCGCATGAGCCGCATCAATCCCACACCGGCCCAGCGTCAGTTTGACGAAGGCCGCCTTTCGCAGGTGCTGGTCGCGCCCATCGTGTCCGAAAAAGCCACGCGCGTGGGCGAACAGTCCAACACCGTGACCTTCAAGGTGCTGCGCGACGCGACCAAGCCCGAAATCAAGGCGGCGGTCGAGCTGCTGTTCGGCGTGCAGGTCCAGGCCGTTTCGGTGACCAACGTCAAGGGCAAGACCAAGCGCTTTGGCCGCACTTTTGGCCGCCGCGCGCATGTGCGCAAAGCCTACGTGATTCTCAAGGAAGGCCAGGCGCTCAACCTTTCCGGGGAGGCCGCGTAAATCATGGCTGTCATCAAGATCAAACCGACTTCGCCAGGCCGCCGCGGCGTGGTCAAGGTCACGCGCGAGCATCTGCACAAAGGGCCGGGCCACGCGCCGCTGCTGGAAGCGCAGTACCAGAAATCGGGCCGCAACAACAACGGCCACATCACCACGCGGCACAAGGGCGGCGGCCATCGCCACCACTACCGCATCGTGGACTTCCGCCGCGACAAGGACGGCATCGCCGCCAAGGTCGAGCGCGTCGAATACGACCCGAATCGCTCCGCGCACATCGCGCTGCTGTGCTACGCCGATGGCGAGCGCCGTTACATCATCGCGCCGCGTGGCGTGGAGGCGGGCAGCCGTCTGGTCAGCGGTTCCGAAGCGCCGATCCGCGCCGGCAACGCGCTGCCGATTCGCAATATCCCGGTCGGTTCGACCATTCATTGCATCGAACTGCAACCGGGCGCAGGCGCGCAACTGGCGCGTTCGGCGGGCGCGTCGGCCACGCTGCTGGCGCGCGAAGGCATCTACGCGCAAGTGCGGCTGCGTTCGGGCGAAGTGCGCAAGATTCACATCGAATGCCGCGCCACCATCGGTGAGGTCGCCAACGAAGAACACAGCCTGCGTCAACTGGGCAAGGCTGGCGTCAAGCGCTGGATGGGCATCCGCCCGACCGTGCGCGGCGTGGTGATGAACCCAATCGACCACCCGCACGGCGGCGGCGAAGGCCGCACCGGCGAGGGCCGCCATCCGGTTGACCCGTGGGGCAATCTGACCAAGGGCTACCGTACCCGCAACAACAAGCGCACGCAGAACATGATCGTGTCGCGCCGCAAAAAGTAAGAAGGGCAAATAGCAAATGACCCGTTCACTCAAAAAAGGCCCGTTCATCGATCACCACCTGCTCGTCAAGGTGGACAAGGCTGCGGCCAACCGGGACAAGAAACCCATCAAGACCTGGTCGCGGCGCTCGATGATCCTGCCCGAATTCATCGGGCTGACCATTGCCGTGCACAACGGCAAACAACACGTGCCGCTGTACGTGACCGACCAGATGGTCGGCCACAAGCTCGGCGAGTTCGCCCATACGCGCACCTTCAAGGGGCACGCGGCGGACAAGAAGGCCGTCAAGAAATAAAGGACAACGCTCATGCAAACCCGTGCAGTTCTGCGAGGCGTGCGCCTGTCGGCTGATAAGGGCCGGCTGGTGGCCGACCTGATTCGCGGCAAAAAGGTGGATCAGGCGCTCAACATTCTCAACTTCACGCGCAAGAAGGCCGCGCCCATCGTGCGCAAGGCACTTGAATCGGCCATTGCCAATGCCGAACACAACGACGCCGCCGACATTGATGATCTGAAAATCAAGAGCATCTACGTCGAGCAAGGCGCCACGCTCAAGCGCTCGGCCACCCGCGCCAAAGGGCGCGGCGCGCGCATTTCCAAACCCACCTGTCACGTCTATGTGACGGTGGGCGACTAACCGCCAAAGGAACGCCATGGGACAGAAAATCCATCCGACCGGATTCCGGCTGGCGGTCAGCCGCAATTGGGCCAGCCGCTGGTACGCCAACAACCGCGACTTCGCGGGCCGCTTGGCCGAAGACCTGAAGGTGCGCGAGTACCTCAAGAAGCGCCTGAAAAACGCCGCTGTTTCGCGCGTGCTGATCGAGCGCCCGGCCAAGAACGCCCGCATCACCATCTACTCGGCGCGTCCGGGCGTGGTCATCGGCCGCAAGGGCGAGGACATCGAAAAGCTCAAAAAGGATTTGGCCGAGCAACTGGGCGTGTCGGTAGCAGTCAATATCGAGGAAATCCGCAAGCCCGAAGTCGATGCGCAGCTCATCGCCGAAGGCATCACCCAGCAGCTTGAAAAGCGCATCATGTTCCGCCGCGCCATGAAGCGCGCCATGCAGAACGCCATGCGCCTGGGCGCGCAGGGCATCAAGATCATGTCCGCCGGTCGCTTGAACGGCATCGAAATCGCCCGCACCGAGTGGTACCGCGAAGGCCGCGTGCCGCTGCACACGCTGCGCGCCGACATCGACTACGGCTTTTCCGAGGCCAAGACCACCTATGGCGTCATCGGCGTCAAGGTCTGGGTCTATAAGGGCGACACGCTGGGCCGCACCGACGCGCCTTCGCTCGACAGCACGCCGCGTCCCGAAGGCGAGGAGCGCCGTCCGCGCCGCCGCCGCAGTGACAAGCCCGAAGGGGCACCTGACACCAAACCCGCCGTTAAGCGCGTCCGCCGAGTCGCCGCGCCCGCCGCAGCAGCGGACGGCGCTAAAGGAGAGTAAACACCATGCTGCAACCCGCACGCAGAAAGTACCGCAAGGAGCAAAA
>JAIRVJ010000030.1 GCA_031253955.1 Burkholderiaceae bacterium
GCGGCGGCCTCTTCGGGCGGCACGCCCTCTTGCGGCGTGATGCGGAACAGCGCCAGAATGTCGGTCGGCTTGGGCGCGTAATCGGGCTGCCAATAGCCCATCTGCCGGTACTTGAGCACGCCCGCCTTGTAACGCTGGGCGCCGCTCTTGATCTCGCCAGCCGCGTCGTGCACGGCGGCCTTGTTCATTGCATTCATATGGTTTGACTCCTGATGCCAAGCGCCTAGATTAGCCCCGCGGCGACAAAAAGAAAAGTCAAATATTTTTTGGTGCAACATAAGCTATAGCTTATGTTTGATTCCCCTCTCCCGCTCGCGGGAGAGGGGGAAGAAACGCTCAACCCCCCCTTCCCCACCTCGCAAAAGTCTTGTCCAGATGCGGCTGCGTCTGCGCGCACAAGAAGGCGCGAAACGCGGCGGCGGCGGGCGGGAGGGTTTTAGCGTTCATGTGGACGATGTGCCAGTTGCGCAGCACGGGGGTGCCGTCCACGTCCAGCAGCGCGATCTCTCGTGCGCGCAGTTCCAGTTCCAGCGAATGCAGCGACAGCAGGCTCACGCCCAAACCCGCCATGACCGCCTGCTTGACGGTTTCGTTGCTGCCCAGCATCACCGTTTTTCCGGGAGAAAACAGGTGCTGTTTGAACATGGCTTCCATCACCAGCCGCGTGCCCGATCCGGGTTCGCGCAGCAAAAAAGTCTCCTCGCGCAGCTCATGGAAGTCGAACCGGCGCGCCTTGGCCAGACGATGCTCCTTGTGCGCCACCAGCCGGTGCGGGTTCTCCGCGATGGCTTGCGAGACCGTTTCCAGCGTTTCCGGCGGGCGGCCCATGACGGCAAAGTCGATTTCGTTGTCGCGCAGCGCGTGGATGAGAATCTCCCGGTTGCCGACGAAAAACCGGATATCCACCTGCGGATGCCGCCCGGCAAACCGGGCCAGCAGCCTGGGCGCGAAATATTTGGCCGTGCTCACCAGCCCCACCGTCGCGCGCCCGCTGCGCAAGCCCTTGAGCGCACTGAGCGCCTGCTCGGCGTCCTGCAACTCGCCCAGCGCGCGCGCCGCATGGTGGCGCAGCATCTGGCCCGCCTGCGTGAGAGAGAGCTTTTTGCCCACGCGCTCGAACAGCGGCAGCCCCACGGCTTCTTCAAGCTGGCGGATCTGCATGGAGATCGCCGGCTGCGTCAAGTGCAGCGCCTCCGCCGCCCGAGCAAAACTCATCTGCCGCGCCGCTTCGAGAAACACGGTCAACTGCCGCAAGCTCAGGTAGCGCAAGAGGGGCTGCATGGAAGGCTCAGGTTTGGCCGGGGACGCGCTCCATCATAAAGGCGAGGCTTGCCTTGTGGACCATACGGGTCAGTTAAGAACGTGTTTGCGATCTCGGTGCGAGGTGTGCGGGATGCTGCATTGTGATGGGCTGCAAGGCGCAATCCTTGCCAATGGCCAGTGCCATTGGCAAGGATTGCAACGCCGCAGACCTTTCACGCCCGCGCCCGCACGCCCGCGCCGGGATCGTAAACACGTTCTAAGCTCATGACCCCATGATTTCGTCATTCCCGCGCAGTTCCCGCCTGCGCGGGAATGACAGGGAATCCATGCGGCGCATCCACACCGCTAGGCGATCACCCAGGCCCAGTGGATTCCCGCTTGCGCGGGAATGACGACTTGAAACGCCTGGCTGAACTGTATTGACCTTGTGGGGACAAAAGATTTTCCGCTCCTACTCTGATTCATTTTTATAGCCAAATGCCAAGGCAAAACATATGTTTTTGACTATTTTGCAGTATCAAACGCATTATGCACCTTGGAAAAGAGCTATCAAACAAATAGCGCGCCGTGAACCGAAAAGCACCCGGCGCGCGCAAGCTCAGGGCTTGGGCGTCTCGTCCGGCTTGGGTGCGGCGCCGCTGGTGGCGGCGTGGTTACGCGCCTGCATGGCGGGCATGAGAGGGCCGCTTTGGGGCGCGTCGGCGGCGTCTTCGGCAGGCGCCAGCACCTGGCCCCCAGGCGCGTCCTGATAGACCGGATCGGGCGTTTCGAGGACGAAAAACAGGGTGACGAACGAGGCGATGACAACCGCCAGCGGCCCGCCGATCACCAGCCATAGGTAGCCGTGCTTCCACCACGGACGGGTATCGGCATTGGCATCATTGTTCGATTGAATCTGGTTCATTTGGGCACCATGAAAACCGATTTCTCGGAAATGTCGTAGCCGCCGGAGGCAATCCTGATGTGAATGGGGTGCGAGCCGGGCGGGGCCGCGTTGTAGGGCAGCCGCAATTCGAGGGGTACCCAGAGCGTTTGGGCGCTGTCGACCGTGACGGTGTCCCGGGAGGTCATCTTCAGCCCGTTGATCCCTTCCACCGACAGGGTGTACGTCTGGGATTTTTCGCTGGCGTTCATGATCTGGATGCGGTAGATGTTTTCGATCTGGCCGTCCTCGGTGTAGCGCGCGAGCGCGGCGCGGTCCCGCACGATATCCACCTTGTAGGGCGTGCGCAGCGCCAGACTGGTAATGAAGCCGATGATGATCAACCCCAGTATGCCGCCGTAGAGCAGCACGCGCGGGCGGAACACGTGGCGCAAGACCTGACGCGACGTCCAGTGCTGCTCTAGGGCGTTTTCCGTGGTGTAGCGGATCAGGCCCTTGGGGTAGCCCATCTTCACCATCATTTCGTCGCATACGTCAATGCAGGCGGCGCAACTGATGCACTCGTATTGCAGGCCGTTGCGGATGTCGATGCCCGTGGGGCAGGCTTGGACGCATAGCGTGCAGTCCACGCACTCGCCCAGCCCCAGCGCCTTCGGATCGGCTTTTTTGGAGCGCGCTCCGCGCGGCTCGCCGCGCTGCGCGTCGTAGCTGATGATGAGCGTGTCCCGGTCAAACATGGCGCTCTGGAACCGCGCGTAGGGGCACATGTATTTGCACACCTGCTCACGCATGTAGCCGGCAAAGCCGTAGGTGGCAAAGCCGTAGAAGAAAATCCAGAAGATTTCCCACGAACTGAGCGTCCAGGACGCGACCTGCGCAGGCAATTCACGGATCGGCGTGAAGTAGCCAACCAGCGTAAAGCCCGTCCACAGAGCCAGCACGATCCAGACGACCTGCGTGGCCGCCTTGCGCGCGAGTTTGGACGGCGACATCGGCGCGGCGTCCAGGCGCATCCGCGCGCCGCGGTCGCCCTCGATCTTGCGCTCGATCCACATGAAGATTTCGGTGTACACCGTTTGCGGGCAGGCGTAGCCGCACCACTGGCGACCGGCCACCGCCGTGAACAGAAAGAGCGACAGCGCGGAGATGATCAGGACGCCCGACAGGTAAACCACGTCCTGCGGGTACAGCACCATCCCGAAGATGTAAAAGCGCCGCGCCTCCAGATTGAGCAGCAAAGCCTGCCGCCCGCCCCATGGCAGCCAGGGCAAGCCATAGAAAACAATCTGCGTGAACCACACCAGCGCCCAGCGCCATTTGTTGAACAGGCCTGTCACGGCGCGCGGGTAGATTTTTTTGTGCGCCTGGTACAGCGAGCTGCCACCGCTGGTAGCGGCCTGATCGTTATTGGGGGTGGGTGGGGTAGTGGTCACGGCAGTCTCTGGTAGCGCGCAAGGCGGTCAGTGCACATCGGATTGTCCAACAATCAGGCCATTGGCGCACGGGAGATGCCCAGAATTGAACCTGGGGTGGATGCCAATTCTCGTAACGGGAAAGCGTCCCCAGGTTCCTTCTCATGCCCGCACAGGCGGGAACTTTGCGGCAATGACGGAGTATTTTTTCGTCTTGTCTTGAAAGGGAAATGAATTGCCCGCCAAAAACAGCGCGCCGACGTCCGCTTGCTGGCGAACGGCGGCGCGTGTTCACGCTACCAGCCGGGGAAACAAGCGCAGTTGCTCTTCACCGGCTTTGCCATTTAACTGGCCGGGCCGCCGTTGCTCTTACCCCAGACATACGCGGCGAGCACCCTGATCTGCTCGGGCGTGAACTTGCCTTCCCACGTCGGCATCACGCCCATGTAGCCGCCGTTGACCATGGCGGTGACGTGCGCCTCATCCTGTCGGCCAAGGAACCAGCTCTTGGCGGTCAGGTCGCGCGAACCGAGCAACTGGTTGCCCTTGCCGTCCGGGCCGTGGCAGGCGGCGCAGATCGCCTCGAACTTCTCCTTGCCCTGGGCTGCCTTGGCGGCATTGTGTTGCGTGCCCGACAGGCTCAGGACGTAGTTGGCCACGTTGCTGATGTCATCGGGCGTGCCGATGACCGCCGCCTGCGGCGGCATCACCCCGGTGCGGCCCTGCGTGATGGTTTCGACGATCTTGTCGGGCGCACCACCCCAGTTCCAGTGGCCGGTGGTCAGGTTGGGATAGCTTGGGCCGCCCTTGGCATCGGAAGCATGGCACTGCGCGCAGTTGTTCATGAACAGGCGGTCGCCCACCTTCATGGCATCCGCATCCTTAGACAACTGCTGGATGCTCATGCTGGCAAACCTGGCGTATAGCGGCGCGATCTGGGCGTTGCCTTCGGCCACCTCCTCCTCGAACTGGGCGACTTCCGTCCAGCCTCCCGTGCCCTTGGTGGTACCCAGCCCGGGATGCACGCCTTTGAAGGAACCCAGCCCCGGATACAGGATCAGGTAAACCACGGAGAACACGATGGTGATGATGAACATCCAGACCCACCAGCGCGGCAGCGGATTGTTCATTTCGCGCAGATCGCCGTCCCAGACATGCCCGGTGCTGCCCCCGCTGGCCGCCGAGGGGTGGGATAGGCCGCTGAACCACAGCAGCGCAAGACAGCCCACGATGCCGGCGATGGTAATGCCGGCCACATAGACCGACCAGAAATTGCTTGTGAAGTCACTCATCTTTTATCCCTGCCGTTTGGCCGGGCCTCCTGCTCAATCCTGATCGAAGGGCAGCTGCGCCGCCTCTTCGAATTGCTGCCGGTTGCGGCTTGACCATGCCCAGATGACGATGCCGACGAACATGACGAACGACAGCAAGGTCACGGCGCTGCGGATAGTGTTGATGGTTTCCATTTCCATGACAAGATCCTTTCAGGTATCACTTGCGATGGATGCCGAGGACCTGAAGGTACGCAATCAACGCGTCCAGTTCCGTCTTGCCATTGAGTTCTTGGGGACCGTTGGCAATGTCTTCGTCCGTGTAAGGCACGCCGAGTATGCGCATGCCGTTCATGTGCGCCCGGATGGTGCTCACGTCAGCAGGCGTTTTCTCAAGCCACGGATAGGCCGGCATGACGGACTCGGGCACCACGTCGCGCGGATTGTTCATGTGCTCGTGATGCCACGTATCGCTGTAGCGCCCGCCCACGCGCGCCAAGTCAGGCCCGGTGCGCTTGCTGCCCCACTGGAACGGGTGGTCATAGACGAACTCGCCAGCCACCGAATAGGGACCGTAGCGCAGCGCCTCGGCGCGAAACGGCCGGATCTGTTGCGAGTGGCACAGATAACAGCCTTCGCGCCGGTAAACGTCGCGCCCGGCCAATTGCAGCGCGGTGTAGGGCTTGAGACCCTCGATTGGCTGGGTGGTGGACTTCTGGAAGTACAGCGGCACGATCTCGACCAGGCCGCCGATGGCGACCACGACCAAGATCAGCACGATCATCAGGAAGTTGTTGGTTTCGACCCGGGCGTGGCCGGTGACTTTTTCTTGAGCCATGATATCAACTCCTTCAGGCGTGGGCCACCGCGACCGCGGGAATCTTGACCGGAACCGGGCGCCCAGCCATCACCGTCTTGTACACGTTCCAGACCATGATGAGCATACCTACCAGGTAGATCACGCCGCCGAGCAGGCGCCCGACATAGAACGGGTGCATGGCTTTGACCGATTCGACGAAGGTGTAGGTCAGCGTGCCGTCGGCGTTGACCGCGCGCCACATCAGACCCTGCATCACGCCGGAGATCCACATCGAGGCGATGTAGAACACGATACCGACCGTGGCGACCCAGAAGTGCACCTCGATGGCCTTGATGCTGTACATCCGCTCGCGTCCGAACAGGCGGGGAATCAGGTGGTACATGGAACCCATGGTCACCAAGCCCACCCAGCCCATTGCGCCGGAGTGCACGTGACCAACCGTCCAGTCGGTGTAATGGCTCAGGGCGTTGACGGTCTTGATGGACATCATCGGCCCCTCGAAGGTGGACATGCCGTAAAACGACAGCGACACAATCAGAAAGCGCAGGATCGGATCATCGCGCAATTTATGCCATGCGCCCGACAGCGTCATGATGCCGTTGATCATGCCGCCCCAGCTTGGCGCCAGCAGGATCAGGGAGAACAGCATGCCTATCGACTGCGCCCAGTCCGGCAGCGCGGTGTAGTGCAGGTGGTGCGGACCAGCCCACATGTAGGTGAAGATCAGCGCCCAGAAGTGGACGATGGACAGCCGGTAGCTGTACACGGGCCGCCCGGCCTGCTTGGGCACGAAGTAGTACATCATGCCCAGAAAAGCCGCCGTCAGGAAAAAGCCCACCGCGTTGTGGCCGTACCACCACTGCACCATGGCATCCTGCACGCCGGCATAGACCGAATAGCTGGTGAACGGGCCGACCGGCAGCTCGCCGCTATTGAAGATGTGCAGCAGCGCGATGGAAATGATGAACGAGCCGTAGAACCAGTTGGCCACATAGATGTGGCGCACCTTGCGAATGCCGATGGTGCCGAAGAAAACGATGGCATAGACCACCCAGATGACCGCGATCAGGAGGTCAATCGGCCACTCCAACTCGGCGTATTCCTTGCCGGTGGTGATACCCAGCGGGAACGTGATGGCCGCCAGCAGGATCACCAGTTGCCAGCCCCAGAAAGTGAAGGCTGCCAGCTTGTCGGAAATGAGCCGCACCTGGCAGGTGCGCTGCACCACGTAGTAGCTGGTGGCAAACAGCGCACAGCCACCGAAGGCGAAGATGATCGCGTTGGTGTGCAACGGTCGCAATCGTCCGAACGTGATATACGGTATGCCCAGATTGAGATCGGGCCAGGCCAGCTCGGCGGCGATGATGATGCCGACCAGCATGCCGACCACTCCCCACACCACCGTCATGATGGCAAATTGTCTGACTACCTTGTCGTTGTAGACCGTAGCCTTGGCGTTGGCAAATGACATTTCTACCTCTTTGCGCTTTGAAAAAAAACCGGGTTTAGTATCCTTGATCGAAGTCAGGTTTTGCTTGACTTGCGTCAATCGTGATCGAGAATGCGCGCACCCTCTCGCTCGACATCGTCGAACTGACCGCGATGGATCGCCCACCCCAGCGCCGCCAGGATGCAAAACACCAGCACCACCGAGAGCGGGATCAGCAAGTACAGGATATCCATAGGTGTATCTAGTTGTTGCAAATTTCCAAATCCATACGGATTCGCACGAGTTTATGGCCGCGCCAGCCGCAGGGCGTTGAGCACCACCAGCAAAGAACTGGCGGCCATGCCCAGCCCCGCGGCCCAGGCCGGCATCCAGCCGGCCACTGCCAGCGGCACCGCCACGGCGTTGTAGCCAACCGCCCACATCAAATTCTGGCGCACAACGGCCATGGTGTGCCGCGCCTTGACGAAAAAGGCGACTACCGGCGTCAAGTAATCGCTCATCACCACAAAGTCCGACTGCGCCCGCGCCAGCGGCACGGAGCGGCCAAACGCTACCGAAACATCCGCGCCGGCCAGCACCGGCCCGTCGTTCAGGCCATCGCCGATCATCGCCACGCTGTGCCCGGCCTGCTGCCAGGCGCGCAGCTGCGCCAGCTTGTCCGCCGGCGTGCAGCCGCCGCGCGCCTGGGCAATGCCCGCTTGCGCCGCGAGCCGCTCGGCGGCCTGGGGCGCGTCGCCCGACAGCAGCCGCACCTGCACACCCAGCCCGGCAAGCGCCCGCACCGCCGCCGCCGCGTCGTCGCGCAAATCCTCGCGCAACGTGAAGCTCGCCAGCCAGCCTTGCGCGTCGGACAAGTGCGCCTGCAAGCCTTCGCTTGCTTCTTCGTCCCCGGCTGCGATTTCAGACAGCCCGCAAAAGGCCGCCGAACCCAGACTGACCGCGCCTTGCACGCCGATGGAGGGCGCGTGCACGCTGGCGCGCACGCCCTGCCCGGCAACTTCCTGCTGCGCCTCCACGCGCCAGCCGCCGGCCAGCAAGGGCGCTTCCTCCTGCGCTGCCGCCGCCAAAGCGCGCGAAACCGGATGCAGACTGCCGCCCGCCAGCGCGGCGGCCAGCGCCAGCGCCTGCTGCCGGCTCACGCCCGCACGGGCGCGCGCCTGCACCAGCACAAAGCCGTCGCGGGTGAGCGTGCCGGTCTTGTCGAACACCACCGTATCCACACCAGCCAGCGTTTCCAGCGCTTGCAAATGACGCACCAGCACGCCCGCACGCGCCATGCTGCCGGCTGCCGCCAGCATGGCCACCGGCGTGGCCAGCGACAAGGCGCACGGGCAGGTCACAACCAACACAGCCACGCCGATCATCACCGCATGGCCGGGGTCACTCGGCCACCACCAGGCCACGGACAGCCCGGCGGCCAACAGCATGGCCAGCAGAAACGGCCTGGCCACCCGGTCGGCCAGCCGCGCCAGCCGGGGCTTGGCGGTGGAGGCCTCGGCCATCAGCGCCACGATCTGCGCGTAGCGCGTGTCCGCGCCCAGCCGGTCCACGCGCTGCTCCACCACGCCGCCCAGGTTGTGACTGCCCGCGATCACCGTGTCGCCCACGCCGCGCGGCAGCGGGGTCGATTCACCCGTCAACAGCGCCTCGTCGGCGGTGGTGTCGCCGCGCAGCAACACGCCGTCGGCTGCGAACGCCTCGCCGGGGCGCACCCGTACCACGTCGCCCACGCGCAGGCGGCGCGCGGCCACGCGCTCGAAGCTGCCATCGGCACACTGGCGCTCCACGCTTTCGGGCAGGCGGTGCATCAGGCTCTCCAGCGCGCCGGCGGTACGGTCGCGCAGGCGCAATTCCAGCCAGCGCCCGGCCAGCAGGAAAAACACGAACATGGTGAGCGAGTCGAAATACACCTCGTGCCCGAACAACCCCTTGGGGTCGAACGTGCCCAGCGTGCTGACCACGAAGGTGATGCCCATGCCCAGCGCCACCGGCAGATCCATGCTGACGCGGCGCTGGCGCAGATCGCGCAGCGCGTTGGCGAAAAACGGCTGGCATGAAAACACCATCACCGGAATCGCCAGCATCCAGCCGGCCCAGCGCAGCAGGCTGAGCAGATCGGGCGCGATTTCGTCCGAATGAGGAAGGTACGTCGGCGCGGCGCACATCATCACCTGCATCATGCAAACGCCGGCCACGGCCAGCCGCCAGAGCATCGTGCGGGTTTCGGCCAGGCGGCGCTCGCTGGCTTGCGGATCGTGCGCCGGCAGCGGGCGGTAGCCGGCGGCGCGCACCGCGCTCATCCAGCGCGAAGGCTGGGTGAGCGCTGCGTCCCACACCACGCGCCCGCGCCGGCTGGCCGCGCTCACCTGCGCCGATTGCACGCCAGGCACCGCGCACAAGGCGTCCTCGATGGTGCCGGCGCAGGCGGCGCAGTACATGCCCTCGAACACCACGCTGGACTCCCAGCTTTGGGACTCCGTGCGCGCCGCGTCCTGGCCGCGCTCCACCGGGCGGCTGAATTCGCGCCATTCGTCCGGGTCGTCCAGCAGGCGCAGGCCCTCGTCGGGCGCCAAGGCGTCCGGCGGCGGCGGGCCGGCGGCGGCAATCGTGCTCAACGCGGAGGGTGCTGGCATGGCTTGATTATCATCACGGCTGGACGTGGGCCACGGTATAAGCTCGCATCATCACCCCCCCCCCGCAGAGGAGCCTTTTCATCATGTACCAACGCATTCTCGTAGCCACCGACGGGTCTTCGCTGTCCAAGAAAGCCGTCACCAGCGCCATCGACCTGGCGGCCTCGCTGGGCGCCGAGCTGATCGCGCTCAAGGTCATTCCGCGCTATCCGCAGAGCTATTTCGAAGGGTCGATCCCGCTATCGGCCGAGGAAGTCGCCAAGGTGGAGCAGCACTGGAACGAAGACGCCCGCGTCGTGGTTGACGCGGTGAAAACCCAGGGTGAGAAAAAAGGCGTGAAAGTCAAGGCCATCCTCAGCAAAGCCGACGTGGTGTCCGACGCCCTGATCGCCGCCGCCAAAAAACACGAAGCCGACCTGATCGTCATGGCCTCGCATGGCCGCAAGGGCATCAAGCGCATGCTGCTGGGCAGCGAAACGCAACAGGTGCTTACGCACTCGCACATCCCGGTGCTAGTGCTCAGATAAGGCAAATTCCTGAATTGATAGCTTGCTGCCATTTAGTAACATAGTTTTATGATTATAAAATTATCATAAAACTATACAGCAAATTGGCATAGAGCTATCTTTTCAAGAGTCAATTCAAGGTGCGCAGGCGTTTGCCGTCGGCCCATCCGCAGGCGGCGGCGCCAGGTGGCTCATGCGCTGGCCCAGGCCCATTTCCAGCCGATCCAGGCGCGCGTGCAGTTGGCGGTTGTGGTCCTGCACGGCCTGCACCAGTTGGCCGATTGGCTCGTCCACCGGGCGCTCGCGCAAGCCCATTTCGGCGCGATCGACACGCGCCATGACCTCTTGCCCCTGTTGCCGGATGGCGTCCGACAGCTTGGCAATTTCGGCCTCGAGAGATGCGCGCAGTTCGGTGATGCGCGAGGCTTCGGCCTTGTCGGCCAGTTCGCGCTGCGCGGCCAGCTCCCTGGCGTGGCGGCGCGTCTGCATGAGCGCCGAGCCCTGGTTGTAGGCCGTGAGGCCGACGAACAACGCCACCAGCGCCGCCATGATGAACAGCAGCGCCAGACCCAGCGGCGCCTGAATGCTGCCGAAAATGAGCGACAACTCGGCAGGCCGGCTCATCTCCGCCCAGTTGACGCCCACGAAGATAACGACGCACGCCCCCACCACGAGCAACAGCAAAGATCGCAAAGACATGGGTGAACTCCTTTCTGGTTCCGCTGGGGCAACACCAAGTACCGTTGCCCTTGCAGGGGCGAAAAATTTTTCGCCCTTGCAGATGACAGGCTCTCCTCTAATCTAAACCAAACGCCAAACGTTTAACCTTATGCGAACAGCCCCTTGTACTGCTCGCGCAGCAGGTTCTTTTGCACCTTCCCCATAGTGTTGCGTGGCAGTTCCAGCTCGACGAAGCAACGCTTGGGAATCTTGAAGTGAGCCAGCCTGTCCCTCAGTTCGGCCAGCAGTTGTTCGGCCTGCGGCTGCATGCCCGGCCTGGCGATAACCACCGCCACGCCCACCTCGCCAAAGTCGGGGTGCGGCACGCCGACGATGGCGCTTTCCAGCACGCCCGGCATGTCGTTGAGATAGCCTTCGATCTCCGCCGGATACACGTTGTAGCCGCCGCTGATGATGAGGTCTTTGCTGCGTCCGACGATGGTGACGTAGCCGCGCGCGTCCTGCTTGCCGACGTCGCCGGCCTTGAAAAAGCCGTCGGCGGTGAACTCCTCGCGGGTCTTGCCGGGCATTTGCCAGTAGCCGCGAAACACGTTCGGCCCCTTGACCTGAATGCCGCCGATTTCGCCCGTTGGCACGTCCGCGCCGTCTTCGCCCCGCACGCGCAAGCTCACACCCGGCAGCGGAAAACCCACTGTGCCGCCGCGCCGTTCGCTCTGGTTTTGATAGCGCGCGTCGGCGCGGTACGGATTGCTGGTGAGCATGACGGTTTCGCTCATGCCGTAGCGTTCGAGAATGGCGTGGCCGGTGCGCGCCTTCCAGTCGTTGAAAGTTTCAATCAGCAGCGGCGCCGATCCGCTGATGAACAGCCGCATGTGCGCCGCCTGTCCTTTGTTTAGCGCCGGGTCAGCCAACATGCGCACGTACAGCGTGGGCACGCCCATGAACACCGTGGCGCGCGGCAGATCGGCGATGACCCGGCGCGGATCGAACTTGCCGTGCCACAGCATCTTGCTGCCATTGAGCAGCGCGCCGTGAATCGCCACGAACAGACCATGCACATGAAAGATGGGCAGCGCGTGAATCAGCGCGTCACCCGGCTGCCAGCCCCAATAGTCCTTGAGCACCTGCGCGTTGGAGAGCAGATTGCCGTGCGTGAGCATCGCGCCCTTGCTGCGCCCGGTGGTGCCGCTGGTGTAGACGATGGCGGCCAGATCGCGCGGCCCGCGCTGCGCAGGCGTTTGCCGCTCGCCGCATCGCACGGCGCGCTCCAGCAGGCTGCCGCTACGGTCGCCGTTCAGCGTAAACACATGGCGCGTGCCCGCGGCCAACGCCAGCTTGCTTACCCACGGAAAATTCTTGCTGGTGCACACCACCACCGCGGGCGCGGCATCGCCGAGGAAGTATTCGATTTCGGCGCTCTGGTACGCGGTATTGAGCGGCAAAAACACGAAGCCCGCGCGCAGCGTGGCCAGATACAAAATCAGCGCCTCCACCGACTTTTCCACCTGCACCGCCACGCGCGGCGGCGCGAGGCTGGCATCGGGCACGATGCCCAGCCCTTGCAGCAAATTGGCGATCATGGCGCTGGCGCGATCCAGATCGCGCCACGAATAGCGCAGGCCATCGTCCGTCTCGACGGCCACGCCATCCAGATCGGCGGGAAATGCGGCGCGCAAGGCGGTAAACAGGTTGTCGTTGTGCATCATGAGGTCTCGCAAGAGCAAGATTTGCAACTATACAAACCGGGCGAGAGGCAAATGCGCCGGATCGCCCCGCCCAAGCGAGGCGAGTTGCTGCGGCGGCGCAAGCAGCGTCCAAGGCGGCACTTCCAGCGCCTGGGCAAAACGCTCGATATTGGAGAGTGACACATTCCAGCGCAAACGCTCGACGGCTGAAACGTAAGTGCGGTCCAGATCGCACTCCAGCGCCAGCCGCTCCTGCGACCAGCCCTTTTGCACCCGGCGCAAGCGCAGCCAGTACGCGAGGACGTCGCGCAAGTTGTTGGGATCAGGCAACGAAGCAGGCAGTCGGGGCTTGGCAGGCACTCCAGTAGCATGACTTTCTGATATATTTACATCTACGGAGTTTGCTTCACATAACGATTGGGCCAACTCTGCTCGCCCTTCACAAGTTGGAAGGTAGCGGGTTCTTGAGCCGCGCCCGATGCCGCGCAAATCGATAGACTCTCGCCTGTTCACAAAATTTTCATTGTCTTTTCACACTCGCGGCCATCATGTCATTCAGGACATCGCTGAAAGCCGCCATCATGTTGACCTCCGCCTCATTGCCCGCAACGTCGCGGAAAATTTTGAGCGAGTCCGCACCAGCCGCCCGGCTGCGCGGGCTGGATGGGTTGCGCGCCATCGCGGTATGCGCGGTTTTGCTGTACCACGTCGAGTCGTTTGGGTGGGCGGCGGGCGGGTATCTGGGGGTCGATCTTTTTTTCGTGATCTCCGGGTTCCTGATTACCGGGCTGCTGGCCGATCAGAGCGAGCGCGAGCACGGGTGCGTCGGCCTGCCCGCATTGCTGGCGGCGTTTTACTGGCGGCGCGCCAAGCGGCTGTTGCCGGCGCTGTGGCTGATGCTGGCCGCCGCGCCGCTGGCCGCCGCGCTGCTGGCCGCCGATGCGCTGCCGGAGTTGCGCGCCGATACGCAGTCCGCGCTGCTTTACTGGACGAATTGGGATCTGATCGCGCGCCAGACTTCGTATTTCGAGGCGATGGGCCGTCAGCCGCTGCTGCTGCACCTGTGGTCGCTGTCGATTGAGTGGCAGTTCTACCTCGCGTGGGGGCTGCTGGCGCTGCTGGCGCTGCCGCGGTTGGGGCGCGCGCGCATGGCGCTGCTGACGCTGGCGCTGGCGGGGGCGTCGGTGGCATGGACGGCGTGGCTGGCCTCCCGCATGGGCTATCGCCCCGGTCAAGCCGATCCGTCGCGGCTGTATTTGGGCACGGATACGCACGGTTTCCAGTTGCTGCTGGGCGCGGCGCTCGGTTTGCTGTGGCGGCCCGGGCGCTGCCGGGCAGGTGCTGCAACGAAAAGCGCCGCCCGTGCCTGGCCCGTGGGGCTGGCCGCGCTGGCAGCGTTGCTGGCGTTGTTCGTGCTGCTCGATGAGCAAACCGCATGGCTTTATCCGTGGGGGCTGCTGCTGGCGGGGACAGTAAGCGCGGCGCTGATCTGGGCAGCCACGCACCCCGGCTCGGCATTCGGCTTGTGGCTGGACAACCGCCCGATGCGCTGGATCGGCGAGCGCTCCTACGGCATCTATCTGTGGCACTGGCCGATCTTCATGCTGATGCGCCCCGGCATCGACTGGCCCGCGCTGCCGCCCGCCGTGGCGGTGGCTTGCAACATCGCGCTGTCGGTGGCTGCGGCGGCGCTTTCCTGGAAATATGTGGAATCCCCGATTCACCGCGGCCTGCTGGAGCGCCTGCCGGGTTATTTGCGCGCGCCGCTGGCCTGGCAAAACGGCGCGGCGCTGGTCGCTGGCGCCGCAGTCGTTTGCGGCGCGGCGGCCGTGCTGCTGCAAGCGCCCGATCAGGCCACGCCCGCAGCGGACGTGCGCGCGGCCATCGAAGGCACGAACATCGCTCCCGCCGCGCCAGCGGACACACTTGCGCAAGTGGACACGCCCGTGCAAGCGGATGCGACCGCGCAAACGCAGGCGGCGGCGGCCCCGCCGCCTGCATGCCCCGAACCAGCCAGCGTGCCCGATCCCGCAGCAGCAACCATCGAGGACGCAGACGTCGCTCCCGTCGCGCAAGCGGACACACTTGCGCAAGCGGATGTGATCGTGACTGCGCAAACGCAGGCGGCGGCGGACTTGCCCGGCGGCGAACTGACGGCGGTGGGCGATTCCGTGCTGCTCGGCTCCAGCCGCCTGCTGGCCCACATGCTCGAGGGGGCCGACGTGCATGCCACCGTGGGATGGCAGGCGTCGCAGATGTTCAGCCAGTTGAAGCAACTCAGCCAGAGCGGGCAGCTGCGCCCGGTGGTGCTGGTGCAAGTCGGCAACAACGGCTATCTGGCCGAAGGCCAGTTGCGGCAAATCCTGTCCCTGCTGTCGGGAGCGCGGCGCGTGATCGTGGTGAACACGCACGTGCCGCGCCGCTGGATGAGCGCCAACAACACGCTGATCGACCGCGTGGCCGCCGACTACCCCAATATGGCGGTGGCCGACTGGCGCGACGTTTCCGACGGCCACCGCAACTATTTCGTTTCCGACGGCGTGCATCTGACGGTTGCGGGCCAGCGCGCTTTCATCGCCGAAATCGTGCGCGCCGGCGCTCTGGCGGTGCGCACGCGGCGCGCCGCCGCGCACGCCAAGGTCGCGGGCGCTGCCAAAGGCGAAGCCGCGCGCCGCGCCGCGCCGCCCGTGGTCGATCAGCCGGATGGCATTCCCCCGCTGGACGACCTGCTGGCCGCCAATCTGTAGTTTTCCCCCAATGGCGCTGGCAATTTTTCAGCCCGGCTCAAGGAAACTTCTGGCACTGGCCCTGCTCGCCCTGGGCGGCGCGGCGCAAAGCCAGCAAGTGCTCAACTTCGTCTCCGCGCCCAAAGTGGGGGAACTTCAATGCCCCGGCCAGACGCCCTCGCCCGCCGCTGCTGTCGCCACCGGACGTGCGTCCGCCCCGGCGGGCAACCGGGCGCCTAGTATCCGCGAACTCGGCACGCTGGCGCGCACGGTAATCCGCGCGCAGCCCGCCATTGACCCGCGAACCATCCCCGGCTTGGCCCTGCAAAACCTGCAACCGCCGCGCCGCATCGCCATCTGGGGCGACAGCCACGTCGCCGCCGGCCCCCTGGCGCCCACGCTGCTGCAAGCCTTGCGCGCCAGCGGCGTCAGCGTCGGCGCGCGCTTTCTGCCGCCCACCATGGGACGCGCCAACATTCGCCTGCCCCAATTGCGCGCAGCGTGCGCCGGGCCGGGCTGGGATACCGAACCGTCCTATGCTTGGCCCAGCCTCGCGTTCAGCGGCCCGGCGCTAGCCCAGCGCAGCGCCCAGGCTGGGCCGGACAGCTACCTGTGGCTCGACTTGCGCGACGCGGCGGGCCGCGCCGCCCTGAACCAGGTGCGCATCGTCTATCGCGCGCCCGGCGGCGGCGCGCTCGACATCGCCGTCAACGACGGCCCCAGCCAGCGCGCGCTTCTCCCCGCCAGCAGCGACGGCGCCACCCAAACCCTCACCCTGCACGGCGACGCGCCGGTGGCCACCGTCAAGCTGCAAGTCAGCGAGGGGCGGGTGCTGCTGTACGGCTTCATCCTCGATGCGTCCATCCCCCCGGCGCTCACCGTGGACGTGTTCGGTCTGCCCTCGGCCACCGTGCGCGGCTGGGCCAATGCCGATCCGGTCTATCTGCGGCAAGCCCTGCACGGCGTGAATTACGACGGCGTGATTCTGGAATACGGCACCAACGAAGGTAATGCCGTGGATTTCGACCGCCGCCAATATGCCGCGCTGCTGACCGAGGCGCTCACCCGGATGCGCCGGGTTTTCCCCGCCGCCTCCTGCCTGCTCGTCGGCCCGCCCGACCGGGGCGTGCTGCCGCCCGCGCGTGGCTGGTGGTCAAGGCCCGACCTGCTCAAATTCGCCCGCACCCACCAGCAAATCGAAGCCACCCAGCGCGAAGTAGGCCGGCGCTTTGACTGCGCCATCTGGAGCTGGCAAGACCTGATGGGCGGCCCCGGCGGCAGTTACGGCTGGTACTACGCCGCCCCGCCCCTCATGGGCCAAGACCTCACGCACCTGAGCGCCGCCGGCTACCAGCAAACCGGGCAGGCGCTGGCGCGCAGTCTGGGGTGGAGCGTGCGTTGAGCGTTGAGCGCCAGTTTCGCCATTGCCGCGCAGATGCACAGGCGCCAGCTTATCGAACCCCACGCAAGGAATGGGACAATCCGCCCCCTTATGAATCTTCTGTTCGACGAAGCCGGCAAGTTTCAGGCCGGGCGTATTCTTGCCGAGGCCGAGGCGTCGGTGCAGGTGGAGGTTGGCTCCGGCAAGCGCGTGAAGGTGAAGGCGGCGCAGCAGTTGCTGCGCTTTGACGCGCCCGCGCCGGACGCGCTTTTGGCACAGGCACAAGAATTGGCGGCGCAGATTGAATTGCCGCTGGCCTGGGAGTTCGCCCCTGAAGACGAGTTCGGCTTTGCCGATCTGGCGGCTGAATACTTCAGCGCCTCGCCCACGGCAGTGCAGCAGGCGGCGGCGCTGCTGGCGCTGCACGGCGCGCCGCATTACTTTCGGCGCGCGGGCAAGGGCCGTTTCAAAAAAGCGCCCGCCGATCTGGTAGCGCAGGCGCTGGCGGCCATTGAAAAGAAACAGCAAGTGGCCGCGCAGATCGACGCTTGGGCGGGCGAGTTGGCCCAAGGGCGCGCGCCCGCGCCGGTGGCCGCGCAGCTTTACCGGATTTTGTTCAAGCCCGACAAGAACGCGCCCGAATACAAGGCGGTGGTGCAAGCAGCCCGCGCCAGCAGCACGCCGCCGCTGGAATTGCTGCGGCGTGCGGGAGCCATCGCCTCGGCCTACCAGTTTCACTGGCAGCGGTTTCTGTTCGAGCACTTTCCGCGCGGCACGGCGTTTGCGGCGGGGGTGCAAGCGCCGCCGCCTTCCGGTGAATTGCCGCTGGCGCAGGCGCAGGCTTTTTCCATCGACGATTCGCATACCACCGAGATTGACGACGCGCTCTCGCTGCAAGGGCTGGGCAGCGGCACGTCCGTGCTGGGCATTCACATTGCCGCGCCCGGCCTGGCGCTGGCGCCCGGCGACGCGCTGGACGCGCTGGCGCGCGCGCGCCTGTCCACCGTGTACATGCCCGGCTGCAAGATCACCATGCTGCCCGACGGCGTGGTGGACGCCTATACGCTCTCGCAAGGGCGCGCGGCTCCGGCGGTGTCGCTGTACTTCACGCTGGATGAGGCGACGCTGGAGATCAAGGACAGCCGCACGCGGCTGGAGCGTGTGCCCATCAGCGCCAACCTGCGCCACGACCAGCTCGACGCGGTGGTCACACCCGAATGGCTGGCCGCCGGTAATTTTGAGCATGAAAACACACCGCAGCCTTTATGTGGCCTTGGCAAGCAGCTAGCGTTTTTGTACCGCTTGGCGCAGCATTTGAAAGCCGGGCGTGAGCAGGTGCGCGGCAAGCCGGAAAACTTCAACCGGCCCGACTACAACTTTCGCCTGCCGGGGCTGGCCCCCGGTCTGCTTCCCGGCGGCGAAGAAGAAGTGCAGATCACCGAACGCCAGCGCGGTATGCCGCTCGATCTGATCGTGTCCGAAGCCATGATCCTGGCCAACAGCACCTGGGGCCGCTGGCTGGCCGATCTGGGCGTGCCCGCCATCTACCGCAGCCAGGCCAGCCTTGCGCCGGGCATCAAGGTGCGCATGGGCACGCGCGCGCTGCCGCACGCGGGCATCGGCGTGGCCGGCTATGCGTGGAGCACCTCGCCGCTGCGCCGCTATGTGGATCTGGTCAACCAGTGGCAAATCATCGCCGCCGCGCGCCACGGGCAAGCTGCGGCGTTGGCCGCGCCCTTCAAGCCCAAGGACGCGCAACTGCTCTCCATCATCGGCGCGTTCGAGGCCGCCTACACCGCCTACAACCAGTACCAGGCCAGCATGGAACGCTACTGGACGCTGCGCTACCTGCGCCAGCACGGCATCGCGGAACTGCAAGCCACGCTCATCAAGGAGCAAAGCAGCGGCGTCTGGCTGGCGCGCGCGCAAACGCTGCCGCTGGTCTTCGGCGCGCTGGGCGCGGCGGGCCAGCCGCGCGGCACGCTGGTGCGCGTGCGGCTGGGCGAGGTAGACGACATCGCGCTGGACGTGCGCGGCGCCATCACCCAAGTGCTGCAAGCCGCGCCGGGCGCTGGCGACAGCGGCGGCGCGCAAGAGGGCGGCGCGGACGAAAGCGACGATGAAAGCGAAGGCCAGACCGCCAGCGGCCCTCTCGCCATCGCGGTGGACGTGAGCGCCGAGCCGGGGGAAAACGGCGAGGGTTAAGCGTTTGGCGGGAACAAACTAACCCAGCGCCTTGCCCAGCCGCGCCACGCCCTCTCGGATTTTGTCTTCGCCCACGGTGGCAAATGACAGGCGCAGGGTCGCGCGATCCGGATTGGCGCAGTAAAACGGCGCGCCGGGAACGAAGGCCACGCTTTGCTCGATGGCCCGGCGGGCAAAAGCGTCGCCTTCGGCGGTTTTCCCGCCCGCGCCGGTCAGCCGCGCCCAGATGAACAGGCCGCCTTGCGGCTGCACGAAGCTGATGGCCGCGCCCAGTTGCTCGCGCAGCGCATCGCTCATGGTCTCGGCGCGTGCGCCATACACCTGCCGCACGCGGGCGAGCGTGGCGGGCATCCGCCCGGCGGCCAGGTATTGGGCGGCGGTGGCTTGGGCGAAGGTGCTGGTGTGCGCATCGGAAAACTGTTTGCACATGACGGCCTTGGCCAGCAGCGCGGGCGGCGCGACCATCCAGCCCAGGCGCAGGCCGGGCGAGAGCACCTTGGAGAGACTGCCGCAGTGCACGAGCCAGTTGCGGCTGCCGGGCACTTCGCGGCTGAGGGCCAGCAGGCTGGGCGGCGGGGGGTCGTTAAAGTACAGATCGCCGTAGGGGTCGTCCTCGACGATGAGGGTCTGATACTGCACAGCCAGCTCCAGCACGCGCTTGCGGCGCGCAAGGTTGAGCAAAGCGCCGCTGGGATTGCCGAAGGAAGGAATCAGGTAAACGAATTTGGGCCGGTGGGTGCGAATGAGCGATTCCAGTTCATCCACCTTGACGCCCTCGCCGTCGATAGGCGCGCCGACCAGATCGCCCCCGTAGAGGCGAAAGCACTGGATAGCAGCCAAGAACGTGGGGGCCTCGACGATGACCTTGCTGCCCGGATCGACCAGCGTTTTGCCCAGCAGATCCAGCGCCTGCTGGCTGCCGGTGGTGACGATGAGCTGCTCCGGCGCCAACGCCCGCACGCCCTTGCCATACATGAAGGCGGCCAGTTGCGCGCGCAGCGGCTCGTAGCCTTCGGTGGCGCCATATTGCAGCGCGCCGCCGGGTTCCTGGGCCAGTGCAGCGGCGACGGCCTGGCGGATCCCTTCCACGTCGAACAAGGCGCTGTCGGGAAAACCGCCGGCAAAGCTGATGATGCCGGGCTTGCCCAGCAGCTTGAACAGCTCGCGGATGGCGGAGGTTTCGACGTGGTCGAGACGTTGGGCGAAAGGGAGCGGCATGGGGGATACCTGAAAAAGGATGTGGGCATTGTCGGGCATTGGGGGATGGGCCGTGGCAAGATACGTTTTGCGCCGAAGCCAAGAGAAGGAACCCGCAATGAACGCTATGGCCGAACAGACATTGGTCTCGAAGATCAGGATACTTTCCACGCAGGATGTGGCCGAAGTCGAAGATTTCATCGACTTTTTGGCAGCCAAGGCGAGAAAGCGGGCGGCTTTGGAGCGGCTGCTGACGCTTGCTCCGGCGCTGGAAGCGGCAGGCGCAAAGCCAATTAGTGAAGAAGAAATCGCCGCTGAGGTCAAGGCCGCGCGCGCCCAGCGCGGCGCCAAGACTGGCATCGCGGCGAGGCATTGACCCGTGCGTTTGGTGCTTGATACCAACGTGGTGGTGTCCGCTCTGCTGTGGCGGGGCACGCCTTACCGCCTGCTGGAGGCGATTCGCCAAAAACCCGGCGTCAGGCTCCACAGCAGCCCCGCATTGCTCGATGAGTTGACCGATGTGCTGACCCGCCCTTTCGCCGAAACACGCTTGACCTTGCTTGCCAAGACGTCGCGCGAGGCGGTGGCCGATTATTCGGAAGCCGTCGAATGGGTCGAGCCTGACGAGGTGCCGCGCGTGATATTGGCCGATTCCGATGACGATCAGGTGCTGGCCGCCGCTCTTGCTGCCAGGGCCGATCTGATTGTCTCCGGCGACGCCCATCTGCTCAACCTGAAAAACTTTCAGGGAATTCCCATCGTCAACGCCAGCCAGGCACTAAGCAGAATCGGGCAAGGGTAAAAGCATGACCCCCGCCCAGATCGACCACTTCTTCGCCACCCTGCAAGCGGCCAATCCGCAGCCGGCCAGCGAGTTGCAATACGCCAGCGTGTTCGAGTTGCTGGTGGCCGTGCTGCTGTCGGCGCAAGCCACGGACGTGAGCGTGAACAAGGCCACGCCCGGGCTGTTCGCGGTGGCCAATACGCCGCAAAAAATTCTTGATCTTGGCGCGCAGGGGCTGGAAGAACACATCCGCACCATCGGCCTGTACCGCGCCAAGGCGCGGCATTTGATGCAAACCTGCCGCATCCTGCTGGAGCGCCACGGCGGCCAGGTGCCGCGCACGCGCGAAGAACTGCAAGCCCTGCCCGGCGTGGGCCGCAAGACCGCCAACGTGATATTGAACGTGGCCTTCGGTGAGCCGGCGTTGGCTGTCGATACGCACGTGCTGCGCGTAGCCAACCGCACCGGCCTTGCGCCCGGCAAAACGCCGCTGGAAGTAGAAGAGCGCCTGTTGCAGCGCGTGCCCGCCCGCTACCTGCCGCACGCGCACCACTGGCTGATTCTGCATGGCCGCTACATTTGCGTGGCGCGCAACCCGCGCTGCGGGCAATGCCCGGTGGCGGCTGATTGCGGCTATGGGCCAAAAATCTTGTGATGCTAGTTTTTTTGTAGCATCATGCCAAGGTTTTGTATGTGTCTATCATGTAAAAAATATATAAAACTATAATATATATTGGAAAATAGCTATTAATTTTGAATTGATCCTCTTTTCCGATCCATACTGCTCAGTTAGATACGCAAACCTATGAGTTCGTCATTCCCGCGCAGGCGGGAATCCATGAGCGCCACCTCGAAACCAACGCCATCTGGATTCCCTTTCATTCCCGCGCAGGCGGGAACTTCGCGGGAATGACGACGTTAACTGAACCGTATTGCTTTTCCGATGGCTTCACAAGTTGCTGGTGAGCTGCGGGCCAGCACCAACGTTTGCAAGAGCGGCGCGCCGAGGCCGATTTTGCTACCATCGGGCGCCGCCATCCGGAGGGAGCCTCCATCGTTGGCGTTTTTCAATCTGGCGGCAAAAATCGCCCGCGCCGTGCGCACGGTCAATGCCACAAAGGGGTAGTGTGAGTCTCTTCCGAACCAAGAATATCGACGCCATGCTGGCCGTGGCCCGCGATGACGGGCTGAAAAAGGTGCTCGGCCCGTTCGACCTGGTTCTGATGGGCATCGGCGCCATCGTCGGCACCGGCATTTTCGTGCTCACCGGCACCGGCGCGCTGACTGCCGGGCCGGCGCTGATGCTGTCCTTCGTCATCGCCGCCCTGGCCTGCGGTCTGGCCGCGCTGTGTTATGCCGAGTTCGCCTCGGCGATCCCGGTTTCCGGTTCCATCTATACCTACTGTTACGCCACGCTGGGCGAAATCGTGGCCTGGATGATCGGCTGGGACATGCTGCTGGAGTACGGGCTGGCGACCTCGGCGGTATCGGTCGGCTGGTCCGGTTATTTCCAGTCGCTGCTGGCCGGTTTCGGCCTGAGACTGCCGGCGGCGCTGACCGCCGCGCCCGGCGCGCTGCCGGGCGTAACGACCGTGATCAACCTGCCGGCGCTTCTGATCATGCTGGCCATCACCGCCCTGGTGGCCTACGGCGTGCGTGAATCGGCCCGCATCAACAATCTCATGGTAGCCATCAAGATCGGCGTCGTGCTGCTCTTCATCGCCGTCGGCTTATGGCATGTGGAGCCGGCCAACTGGCGGCCGTTCGCTCCCTTCGGCGCGGTTGGCGTGTTCAACGCGGCGGCGCTGGTGTTTTTCGCCTTCATCGGCTTCGACGCCGTCACCTCGGCGGCGGAGGAAGTGCGCAATCCGCGCCACGACCTGCCGATCGGGATCATCGGTTCGCTGGCGGTATGCACAGTGCTGTACGTGACGATGGCGGCGATCATGACCGGCATCGTGCCGTTCCAGCAGTTCGCCGGGGTCGATCATCCGGTTTCCCTGGCCTTGCAACTGGCCGGCCAGAACTGGGTGGCGGGCTTTGTCGATCTGGGCGCCATCGTTGGCATGACCACGGTGATCCTGGTGATGACCTATGGACAGACCCGCATCATCTTCGCCATGTCACGCGACGGCTTGTTGCCCGAACGGCTATCCAAGGTGCACCCGGTGCATGCAACGCCCCATTTCGCCACCTGGACTGTCGGCTTCGTTTTTTCCGCCATCGCCGCTTTCGTGCCGCTCAACGTGCTAGCCGAACTCATCAACATCGGCACCCTGGCGGCCTTCACGCTGATTTCGGTTTCCGTGCTGGTGCTGCGCCGCACGCACCCGGATCTGCCGCGCGCCTTCCGCTGCCCCGGCGTGCCGGTGGTGCCGCTGCTGTCGGTCGCTTTCTGCCTGTTCCTGATCGCCCACCTGCAGATGATGACCTGGATCGCCTTCCTGGTCTGGCTGGCGCTGGGGCTGGTCATCTATTTCCTGTATGCCCGGCGCCATGCGGTGCTGAACAATCACGGCGGATGACGCCTCAAGTCTCCACGTCCTCCAGACTGAAAATTTCGGTCTGGTCGTTGTAGGAAAAAATTTCGGCGTAGCGGCCCCAGTCGATCACGGCGTCCAGCGTTTCGGTGGCGGCGCCGTCGGAGAGGAAGTCTTCCAGCTCCTGCTCGAAGCGCACGCGCGGGGCGCGGTGGCCGGGGCGTTCGTCGAGCACCTTGCGCACGCGCGCGGCCAGCGGCACGTGTTCCAGCAGGTGGCGCGCGAACATGACCTTGCGCTCCTGCGTGCCCATTTCGGCGAAGGCGCGCGCCTGCGGGGTAAGGAACACGTCGCCTTCGCGGACTTCGGTAAAGCCCAGGTGTTGCAGCACCTCGACGGTGGGAAACAAATCGTCCACCTCCAGATGCAGCGAGCGGGCGATTTCCGGCATATCCGCGCGCCCGTTATAGGGCGCGCCAGCCAGCGTTTCGATCAGGCCAGCCATCAGGTTGGTGGAAACCTGCGACAGGCGGCTGCCCAGCCCCAGCCCTTTCTTGGCCGCCTCGTTGGCCGCGCGCGCAGTCATGCGCGCGTAGATGTCATCCACCAGTCTGCGGAAGGCCGGGGCCAGCCGGTTGCGCGGGTGCTGGAACGGCACCGCGATTTCGGCCACCAGCTTGCCGGGGTTAGACGAGAGCACCAGAATGCGGTCGCACATGAACACCGCCTCTTCGATGTTGTGCGTGACGATCAGCACCGACTTGGTGGGCAGCTTGCCCTGCGTCCATAACTCCAGCAGGTCGGTGCGCAGCGTTTCGGCGGTGAGCACGTCCAGCGCGGAAAACGGCTCGTCCATTAGCAGCAGCGTCGGCTCGACCACCAGCGCGCGTGCAAAACCCACGCGCTGGCGCATGCCGCCGGAAAGCTCGCGCGGGTAGGCGTTCTCGAACCCGTCCAGACCGATCAGGTCGATGGCCGCCAGCGCGCGCGCGCGCCGCTGCCTGGGCGCGACGCCCAGCGCCTCCAGCCCAGCCTCGACGTTTTGCAGCACCGTCAGCCACGGGAAGAGCGCGAAGGTCTGGAACGCCATCGCCACGCCCGCCGCCGGTCCGTTGACCGGCTGGCCCTGATACATCACCTGCCCGGAAGAGGCCGGAATCAACCCCGCGATGATGCGCAGCAGCGTCGATTTGCCAGAGCCGGAGCGCCCCAGCAGGCCGACGATTTCGCCTTCGCGCAGCGTCAGGTTCACGTCGTCGAGCACGAGTTTTTCGGCGTGCTCCTTGTCAAAGCCCCGCTTGACATGCTCCAGCGCCAGCACTTCCCGCCCCGTGCCGGAACGTGCGGGAGGACGCGGCGCGGGAAAAGGCGGCGGCATGGTTTGCGCCGGGGGCGAAATGGTTTGAAGATCGGTCATGGCAATATTTTCCGGTGTAGGGGCGAAAAATTTTTCGCCCCTGCAGGAACAACCTCATCAATCCGCGCGCAAGCGCCCCTCCGCATAGGCATACAAGGGCCGCCACAGCAGCCGGTTGAACAGGGTGACGAACAGCGACATCACGGCGATGCCCAAAATGATCTTGGGATAGTCGCCCGCAGAGGTGGTTTGCGCGATGTAGGCGCCCAGCCCGTGCGCGGCGATTCGGGTGTCGCCCCATTGCACGAACTCGGAGACGATGCTGGCGTTCCACGCGCCGCCGGAGGCGGTGATCGCCCCGGTCACGTAGTACGGAAAGATGCCCGGCAGCATCACCTGCCGCCACCACTGCCAGCCGCGGATACGGAAATTGCGCGCCGCCTCGCGGTAATCGTTGGGGTAGGCGCTGGCGCCGGCGATCACGTTGAACAGGATGTACCACTGCGTGCCCAGCACGATCAGGGGCGAGAGCCAGATGTCCGCTTTCAGGCGGAAACGCACGATGACCATGACGAACACCGGAAACATCAGATTGGCCGGAAACGCCGCCAGAAACTGCGCCAGTGGCTGAATTTTTTGCGCCAGCGCCGGGCGCAGGCCAATCAGCACGCCCAGCGGCACCCACACCGCCGAGGCGATCGCAATCAGCACCGCCACGCGCAGCAGCGTGATGAGGCCCAGCACAAAAACGCGGCCCACTTCGCCCAAGGTAATTTCGGCGTGCACGTAGTCCACCACACGCCAGAGCAGGTACAGCGTGAGCGCCACCACCAGCGCGCCGAATACCGCGTCGCCCGTGCGCGAAGACGTGGCGCGGCGCGCGCCGGTCGCGCTCGCCAGCCACCGCCGCGGCAGCGCCAGCGGCACGCGCGCGACACGCGCCAGCAGCCAGCCTACGGGCGCGAGCAACCGGTGAATCAGCCGCGTGCGGCGCACCAGGTCCAGCAGCCACGACTGCGGCGCGTCACCGGAACTGGTGGTTTCCATGCGGAACTTGTCGGCCCACGCCACCAGCGGGCGAAACAGCAACTGGTCGTAGGCCAGAATCACCACGATCATCGTCAGAATCACCCAGCCGACCGCGCCCAGATTGCGCTCCTCGATCGCCCGCGCCAGATACGCGCCCACGCCCGGCAGCGTGATAGTGCGCTCGCCCACCGTGATGGCTTCCGAGGCCACCACGAAAAACCAGCCGCCCGACATCGACATCATCATGTTCCACACCAGCCCCGGCATCGAAAACGGCACTTCCAGCTTCCAGAAACGCTGCCAGCCGGTCAGGTGAAAGCCGCGCGAGACCTCGTCCAGATCGTGCGGCACCGTGCGCAGCGACTGGTAGAAGCTGAACGTCATGTTCCACGCCTGGCTGGTGAAGATGGCGAAGATCGCCGCCAGCTCCGCGCCGAACACGCGCGAGGGAAAGAGGGCCAGAAAAAACGTCACCGTGAACGAGATGAAGCCCAGCACCGGCACCGATTGCAGAATGTCCAGCGCCGGCACCAGCAGCATGCCCGCGCGCCGGCTCTTGGCCGCCAGCGTGCCGTAGGCCAGCGTGAACGCAAGCGACGCCGCCATCGCCGCCAACATGCGCAGCGTGGTGCGCAGCGCGTATCCGGGCAGGTTCGCGGGGGCTAGCGAAATCACTTCGTTTTGCAAAGCCGACATCGGCGCCATCGACTCGCGCCAGCCCACCGCCGCCATCGCCAGCAGACCCACGATGAGCGGAAACGCGACGAAATCCCAGCGATTGGGCAGCACCCGCCACGCCGACGCGCTGGCGATGCGGTTGAGTGGAAGAAGGGACGCCATCGGATTTTTCCCGACCGGTTTCAGGCGTGAGCGGGGTAGCCGCGAGAGGTCCATGCGCACGAAACGGCGCGGGAAGCGATCCCGCGTGACGCACGCCGTCTTTTCACCTGCGCCGGCCAAGACGGCGGCCAACAAAAAAGGCGCGAACGTCCTGGTCAGGCAGAAAGAAAACTCGAAGATCGACTACTGCCGCCGTCCAACGCACACGCCCCGGTTGTTGAGATGGAGCGATTGTAGGCGCGCGCGCCACTCTTTTTATTTTGGCTCGCTTCAAAAACAATAGTTATATGCCAATGAAAAATATATATGTTTTGGCTATTTTCTATCCAGAACATATACAATACATTTGTAATAAGCTATTAAATTAATAGCATCACCACAAACTGCGCTCACGCGGGACGGATCAGCGCCTCGATGATGTCGCAGACCGGGTCAAGGTCGGCGCTGGCAAGCCGCGCGGCGTACTGAGCGTTTCGGCTCTCCCAGTTCTGATTCTTCACGTGATCGACCAGCACCACGCCATCAATGCCGCACGCATCCGGCAGCGCGTGCTCGAAGGAGTAACCCTTGCGCTTGCTGGTGATGGGGCAAACCACGCAGCGGCCCGTTTTCTGGTTGTAGGCCCGTGGCGACAACACCAGCCCCGGACGCCGCCCCGCCTGCTCGAACCCGGCGTGCGGGGAAAAGTCAAGCCACACGATGTCGCCCCGCTCCGGCACATAAGAGCGCCCGGCTACCATACTTCGCGGCCCACGGGAGCATCGTCCAATTCATGCGCGTCAGGCAAGGTATCGGGGGTAATGCGCGCGATCATTGCCGCGATATCCACTGCCTTGCGCGGCGCAACCCTGATCACAATCGCGCCCTCGCCCTGCACCTCGGTCTGCACCCGGTCGCCCACTTTCAAGCCGGCTTGCCTGAGAACCACCGAAGGAATGCGCATACCGGCGCTGTTGCCCCATCTGGCGATGGTGATGCCTGTGCTCATGGTCGTGCCTTATGGATAAACAATGTTTATCTGGCGAGTGTAGCGCACAGGTTGGGGCACGCCGCAGACAAGCGCCATGGACAAACGCCCGCGCTCTCCCCCTTGAATCCGCAGCCAGCGCCTATAATTGGCACTCGTTGGAGTTGAGTGCTAACAAGGTGCCAGGCTCCATCGCCGTTCCTTGCCGGGCTACCGCTCTTTGGAGAACCGCGGGTTCCGGCAATTTTTCGTATCCCACAAGTCAGGAGAAAGCATGAAACTGCGCCCCCTCGCCGATCGCGTGATCGTCAAGCGCCTGGAAAACGAAACCAAGACTGCCTCGGGCATCGTGATTCCCGACAACGCCGCCGAAAAACCCGATCAGGGTGAAGTGATGGCCGTTGGTCCCGGCAAGAAAAACGACAAGGGCGAGTTGCTCGCCATGAACGTCAAGAAAGGCGACCGTGTGCTGTTCGGCAAGTACAGCGGCCAGTCGGTCAAGGTCGATGGCGACGAACTGCTGGTGATGAAGGAAGACGACCTGTTCGCCGTGGTCGAAAAGTAAGCCGCCTTCCCACCGTTCCCAATAACCCTATCCCCGGAGAATTTTCAAATGGCAGCGAAAGATGTAGTTTTCGGCGCCGACGCCCGTGCGCGCATGGTCGACGGCGTCAACATTCTGGCCAACGCGGTCAAGGTCACGCTCGGCCCCAAAGGCCGCAACGTGGTGCTTGAGCGCAGCTTCGGCGCGCCCACGGTGACCAAGGACGGCGTGTCCGTCGCCAAGGAAGTCGAGCTGAAAGACAAGCTCATGAACATGGGCGCGCAGATGGTCAAGGAAGTGGCTTCCAAAACCAGCGACGCCGCGGGCGACGGCACCACCACCGCCACCGTGCTGGCGCAAGCCATCGTGCGCGAAGGCATGAAGTACGTGGCCGCCGGCATGAACCCGATGGACCTCAAGCGCGGCATCGACAAGACCGTGACCGCCCTGGTCGCGCAACTCAAGAAAGCCAGCAAGGCCACCACCACCAGCAAGGAGATCGCGCAAGTCGGCTCCATTTCGGCCAACAGCGATGAATCCATCGGCAAGATCATCGCCGACGCGATGGACAAGGTGGGCAAGGAAGGCGTGATTACCGTCGAGGACGGTAAGAGCCTGGACAACGAGCTGGACGTGGTGGAAGGCATGCAGTTCGACCGCGGTTACCTCTCGCCCTACTTCATCAACAACCCGGAAAAGCAGGCCGCCCTGCTGGACGACCCCTATGTGCTGCTGTTCGACAAGAAGATCAGCAACATCCGCGAACTGCTGCCCACGCTGGAAGCCGTCGCCAAGGCCGGTAAGCCCCTGCTGATCGTGGCCGAAGAGGTGGAAGGCGAGGCGCTGGCCACGCTGGTGGTCAACACCATTCGCGGCATCCTGAAAGTGGTGGCCGTCAAGGCGCCCGGTTTCGGCGACCGCCGCAAGGCCATGCTGGAAGACATCGCCATCCTCACCGGCGGCAAGGTGATTTCCGATGAAGTCGGCCTGTCGCTGGAAAAAGTGCAACTGTCCGACCTGGGCCAGGCCAAGCGCATCGAAGTGGGCAAGGAAAACACTACCCTCATCGACGGCGCGGGCAAAGCCGCCGACATCGAAGCGCGCGTCAAGCAAATCCGCGTGCAGATCGAAGAAGCCACCAGCGACTACGACCGCGAAAAGCTCCAGGAGCGCGTGGCCAAGCTGGCTGGCGGCGTGGCCGTCATCAAAGTCGGCGCTGCCACCGAAGTCGAGATGAAAGAGAAAAAAGCGCGCGTCGAAGACGCCCTGCACGCCACCCGTGCGGCGGTGGAAGAAGGCGTGGTCGCCGGCGGCGGCGTGTCGCTGCTGCGCGCCCGGCAAGCCGCCGGCCACATCAAGGGCGACAACCCCGATCAGGACGCGGGCATCAAACTGGTGCTCAAGGCCATCGAGTCGCCCCTGCGCGAAATCGTCGCCAACGCCGGCGGCGAGCCGAGCGTGGTCATCAACAAGGTGCTCGACGGCAAAGGCAACTTCGGCTTCAACGCCGCCAACGACACCTATGGCGACATGATCGACATGGGCATTCTCGACCCTACCAAAGTCACCCGCACCGCGCTGCAAAACGCCGCTTCCGTGGCCAGCCTGATGCTGACCACCGAGGCGATGGTGGCCGAAGCGCCCAAGGACGAAACCCCGCCCACCGGCGGCGGCATGGGTGGCATGGGCGGTATGGGCGGCATGGATATGTAATGCCCCTTGGCTTGGGGCGCATGGCACCTCAAGCTCCGCGCCATGCAAAAAGCCTCACGGTTCGCGCCGTGGGGCTTTTTTCATGTGCGGTTTTTCCTCCTTCTCCCGCAAGCGGGCGAGGAGAAAGCAAGACTGGCACCTATGCACCCAAAGGGACGCGCAAGAATCGCAAAATCAAAACCGCGCTATGCCTCACGCAGCCGCCGCACCAGATTGGCGGTAGCCGCGTCCAGCCCGCCGGTCTGCCCGCTTTCCAGTGCCGCCTCCACCACGCCCGCGTGACGCTTGCCGAGTTCCACGCCCCACTGGTCGAAGCTGTTGACGCCCCAAAGCGATCCGCTGGTGAACACGCGGTGCTCATGCAGCGCAAGCAGCGCGCCCAGGCTGGCCGCGTCCAGCCGTTCCAGCAGTAAAAAGGTGGAAGGCCGGTTGCCCGGCAGGTGGCGGTGGCCGTTTTCGTCCGCGTGGCCGAGCATGAGCGCGCGCGCCTGCGCCAGCGCGCTGGCCAGCAGGCTGCGGTGATGGCCGGGCAGCGCGTGCGCCGCCTCGCGCACGGCGATGAATTCCACCGGCGCCACCTGCGTGCCCTGGTGCAGCATCTGGAAAAAAGCGTGCTGGGCGTTGCTGCCCGCCGCGCCCCAGATGACCGGCGCGGTATCTAGCGGCAGCGCCCGCCCGCGCGCATCGACGCGCTTGCCGTTGCTTTCCATCTCCAGCTGTTGCAGATAAAACGGCAGGCCACGCAAGCCGTGGTGGTAGGGCGCCACGCAGCGGCTGGCAAAGCGGTGGAAGTTGCGGTACCACACATCGAGCAGGCCCAGTTGCACCGGCAGGTTGACGGGCAGCGGCGCTTGGGCAAAGTGCTGGTCCATGGCGTGCGCACCGGCCAGCAGCGCCTGAAAACCGGCGCGGCCCATCGACAGCGCCACCGGCAGCCCGATCACCGACCACAGCGACGTGCGCCCGCCCACCCCGTCATCCAGCGCAAAGCAGCGGCCCACGCCCCAGGCGCGCGCCGCTTGCGGGCGGGCCGTGAGGGCGACGAAATGCGCGGGCGCATCCACCCCGCCTTGGGCCTCGAACCAGGCGCGCGCCGAAGCTGCGTTGCGCAGCGTCTCGGCGGTGCCGAAGCTCTTGGAGGCGATCACGAACAGCGTGCGCCGCGGGTTCAGTCCGGGCAGCAGGGCAGCCAGTTCGTGACCGTCCATGTTGGCCACAAAATGTACGCGAGGCGCATCCGGCAGCACAGCGGGTGCCAGCGCTTCCAAGGCCAGGCGCGGCCCCAGATCGGAACCGCCGATGCCGATGTGCACTACGTCATTGATCTGCCGCCCGCTCCGTATCTGCTCCGCAAATGAGAGCATTTCATCCAGACTAAATAAGGACAAACGGTGTATTTCATTCAAATTTTCCGCCGGCAACTGGCGCTGCGCCGGCCAGCGCAGCAGCGGGTGCAGGGCGGGCTGGCCTTCGGTGGAATTGACCTGCGCGCCGGCCAGCAGCGCGTCGCGGTGCTCCGGCAACCCACATTCGCGCGCCAGTTGCACCAGCAGCGCTCGCGCCTGGCGGTCGATCAGGTTGCGCGAGAGGTCGGCAAAAACGTGCGGCGCCTCGATGCCGAAATCGTGCGCGCGCCGCGCATCCTTGGCAAAGGCGGCGCGCAAATCGAACGGCTGCCCGCCCGCGAAGTGCGCTGCAAAATGCGCGCCCAGCGCCTGCCAGGCAGGCGTTTCGTCGCAGCGCGGGCGGGTTTGCCAATCCATCATCGCCGGGTCATTCCATTTCTCATTCAAGACGAAAAAAATACCCCGTCATTCCAGAGAAGGCGGGAATCGAGGAACACATCCTCAATCGGACGTGCTTGTTCAGCGCACCCATGGATTCCCGCCTTCGCGGGAATGTCGGCTCTTGGTGATGGTTTCTTCATCTTGAACGCGAATTGGAATCAGCCCGCCAACAGGGCTTCAAGCTTTTCGGTGTCGGCAATGAAAGCGCGGATGCCCTCGGCCAGTTTTTCGGTCGCCATCGCGTCCTGATTGAGCGCCAGGCGAAAAGCCGGTTCGTCATATTGCACGGGCTGCCACTCCAGGTTGCGGGCAGCCTCGGCGTCGAGCCGGCGCGCCAGCGGCGCATCGCTGGCAGCCAGCCCAGCCAGCAGTTCGGGGCTGATGGTCAGCAGATCGCACCCGGCCAGCGCGGTGATCTGGCCCAGATTGCGAAAACTCGCCCCCATGATTTGGGTGCTCCAGCCCAGACGCTTGTAATGGTTGAAGATGCGCGCCACCGATTGCACGCCGGGATCATGAGCGCCCGCCATCGCCGCTTCGTCCCAGCGGCTGCCGGCCTGCTTTTTGTGCCAGTCGTAAATGCGTCCGACGAAAGGCGAGATAAGCTGCACCTTGGCGTGACCACAGGCCACCGCCTGGCAAAAGGAAAACAGCAGCGTCAGGTTGCAGCGGATGCCGCGCCGCTCCAGCCGCTCCGCGGCGCGTATGCCTTCCCAGGTGCTGGCGATCTTGATGAGCACCCGCTCGATGGGCACGCCCGCCGCCTGATACAACTCCACGAGGCGCTCGGCGCGGGCGTAGGTGGCGTCCTCGTCGAACGACAGGCGCGCATCCACCTCGGTCGAGACGCGCCCCGGAATGAGCGCCAGAATCTCGCAGCCAAAGCGCACCAGCAGTCGGTCCGCCAATTCGTCCAGTGGCCTGCCGCGATGCCGTGCCACGGTATCGGCCAGCAGCGGCGCGTAGCCGGACTGCTGCACGGCCTTGAGGATCAGCGAAGGATTGGTGGTCGCGTCCTGCGGCTGAAACTGGGCCATCTGCCGGAAATCGCCCGTGTCCGCGACCACGGTGGTGAGTTGCTTGAGAGCTTGCAGTTGGTTCATGAGGGCCGATTATCCGCGCCGCCTCTCGGCGGGTGTGAAAAAAGCCGCCCGAAGGCGGCTTTTTGAAGATCGGTCTTGCTGCCGCGGGGCAGCGCGCGATCAGAAGTTGTGTTGCAGGCCCAGACCGTAGTTGTTGGTGCCGTCCAGCCGCAGACCGGCCAGGTAGATGAAGGTGCGCTTGGACAAGTTGTACTTGCCTTCCAGCAGGACGTTGGTGCGCTTGGAGATGCTGCGTCCGCCCGCGTCTTGCAGCTTGGTGTCGCGGCCAATGTCGGCCGTGAACGAGAACGCGCCAATCAGTACCGTGCCGCCAACCGTCACGCCGTTACGCTTGGCATAGAGCTGCGATTTGGCAAGATTGCTGTTGTTATTGTTGTTGTAAGTGTTGTGATAACCGGCGGCCACGATGAAGGAGCCGAAGTTGTACTTGCCGCCAATCACCCAGTTGACCTTGCTGCCGTTGAGGTTGGCGGCTTTGCTGACCTTGTTGGCCACCACGCTGGCGGTGATCGGGCCGTTCTTGTAGATCGCGTTGACATCCCACTTGGCGCCATTGGCTCCGCCAGGAACAAAGGTGGTGGTCCCGGCATTCTGCACGTCGGCCTTGGTGATGTAACCCAGCTCGGCGGTAAAGCCGGCAAAATTGGGCGTCTTGTAGCCGAACTGACTGTCGTTACGTGAATTGGCGCCGCCCCCCCAACCGTAGGACTTGCCGATCAACGAATAATTGGCGGAACCGGTCAGTTCCCAAGCAGCCACGCCGTAGTACGACGGAGTGAGCGTGCGGCCCATCATGAAAGTTCCCCAACTGTCGCCACCCACCCACACTTTGGCCATGGGGCTCCAGACGCCGGCAACAGCGTTCTTGCCGATGACGGCACCGGTTTCCAGGCTCAGCCGCGTCTGAAAATCGAAGCCGGCTTTCAGGCCGCCGCCCATGTCTTCGGTGCCCTTCACGCCAAGACGGCTGTCGAGGTTGGTCATGACACTGCCCGATCCGCTGCCCATCTGGGCGCGCTGGCCTTGCAGTTTGATCAAACTGGCATCAGCCAAGCCATACATCGCCACGGCAGATTGCGCCATTGCGGCGCCGGATACGCTCAGTACAGCCAGAGCGATGAGTGATTTTTTCATTTGCAAAATCTCCAAGGTTATTTGCGGTAAACAAGGGGCACCGGTGCGAGGAAAGTCTTTGTCTGCGACCACCGCCGACTTCCCGGGCCAACCTCCCCGAACGGGAAGTTTTACGTATTGCACCAGAGCTTTGGAGAACTTGCAAAGACTTGATGAAGACTTTAGCTCTTCATCGGACGTTTTGTTGCAAAACAGCTACATTTCTTGACTAGCTGTTGGCTTGATACGACATCAGCCATTAAACAAAAAAACCGGAGGGGAATGCCCCTCCGGTTGGTTGTTAGGCCGGTAGCCCTATTCAGGCAGCCAGCCTCATCCGACAACTATCCGATTGTCAGATCAGAAGTTGTGGTGCAGGCCCAGACCCCAGTTGTTTTGCTTGTCCAGACGCAGGTAAGCGGCATACAGGGACGTCCGCTTGGACAGCGCATACTTACCCTCGACCAAGCCGTTGGTGTACTTCTTGCGCGAAGCATCCCACGCGTTCTTGGTGTCGCGGCTCAGGTCCACCACCACGCTGGCGGCGCCAAAAGTCGCGCTGCCGCCAAGGCCGAAGCCGCGGCGAACGGCTTTGCTTTCGGGCAGCGAGGCCGAGGTGTACGAAGCCGCTACCGCAAAACCGCCGAAATCGTATTTGCCGCCCAACTGATAGTTGGTCTTGCTGTTGCCAAGTTTGTTGACGCCAAAACCGGCAGAAATCGGGCCGTTGCCGTACAGCACAGCCGCATCCCACACGTCCTTGGATAGACCCAAGTCTTTCTTGGTGATATAGCCGACCGCGGCGGTCACGCCACTGAGCGTGGGCGAAACGTAGGCGAAGGCGCTGGGAGCGCGGCGATCGGTGACGCCAACCCATTTGTAGGTGTTGCCCACCACGGTGTAGTTGGCTTCGCCCGTCAGCTCATAAGTGCTGTTGGCCAGGTAGCTCGGCGTGAACTGGCGGCCCAGCTTGACGGCGCCCCACGGGCCACCAACAAACACGTTAGCCTGGCGCTGCCAGAAACCATTCGAGAGACCGCCAGCCGTGGCAGCGCCGTCCTTCAGGCTCAGGCCGGTTTCAAAGTTGAAGCCGGCTTGCAGGCCGCCGCCCATGTCTTCGGTGCCTTTCACGCCCACGCGGCTGTCGCCGTTGTTCATGAGGCCAGCGCCTAGGAAATGGGTTTTTAGATCGCCCGAAGACTTGGCTCTGCCCACGCCGGCATCGGCCACGCCGTACAGGGTCACGTTCGATTGCGCCATCGCGACGCCGGAAAGGCCCAGCACAGCCAGGGCAACTAGGGATTTTTTCATTGCGAGTACTCCATGGTTAAAAACATAGGGTGCCGGTGCGAAGGGTCTGTTTGCGATTCCCGCCGATTCCCCGTACCAACCTCCCCGAATGGGAAGTTGACTCTATTGCACCAAATATGACGGCAAACTGCAAAGTTTGGGCGCAAAATTTACAGGTTAAGCCCGCCTTTTGTTGTCCCAAAGCAACAATCAGGCGCTTTTGTCGTTCTTGCATCACAAGCAACGCCGGTATCAACAAGCGGGCAATTTTTCACAACCGGCGCGCATCGACCGCGCTCAACATTCTGAAACACAAGCGGCGCCCCGGAGAACGATCGACCGCGCACGGCTGCCGCATCCCGCGGCAGCCGTGCGGAACTGGCGCTCAATCGGCCTGCTTGCGCAGGAAGGCCGGGATGTCCAGATCGTCCATGCCGCCGGAAACGAGCGCGTCCACGCGGGCGGCGGCGTTGGTGCGGCTAGTGACGACGCGGCCGCTGGTCCACACGCGCGGGACGATGGACGGATCATACTGGCTGCCGCCGATGGCGTTGTGCGCGGTAGGCGCCACCATGTTATCGGTGCCGGTGCGCAGGCCGCCTTGCACCACGGTGATGGGCTTGCGAAGCGCACCCTGGCGCGACAGGCCGGTGGCGACCACGGTGACGCGGATGGCGTCGCCCAGGCTGTCGTCGTAGGCGGCGCCGTAGATGGTCTCCGCCTCGGACGATGCGTAGGCGCGGATGGTGTTCATAGCCTCGCGCGATTCGCTCAGTTTGAGCGAACTCTTGGACGCGGTGACCAGCACCAGCACGCCCTTGGCACCAGAGAGGTCAATGCCTTCCAGCAACGGACAGGCCACGGCCTGCTCGGCGGCGATGCGGGCGCGATCCGGCCCGCTGGCGGTGGCCGTGCCCATCATGGCCTTGCCGGGTTCACCCATGACGGTGCGCACGTCCTCGAAGTCCACGTTGACGTTGCCGTAGTCGTTGATGATCTCAGCAATGCCTCCCACGGCGTTCTTGAGCACGTCGTTGGCGCGCGCGAAGGCTTCTTGCTGGGTGATGTCGTCGCCCAGCACTTCGAGCAGCTTTTCGTTGAGCACGACCACCAGCGAATCGACGTTGGCTTCCAGTTCGGCCAGGCCGGTTTCGGCGTTCGAGGCGCGGCGCCCGCCTTCCCACTCGAACGGCTTGGTGACCACGCCTACGGTGAGAATGCCCATGTCCTTGGCAATGCGGGCGATGACCGGGGCCGCGCCGGTGCCCGTGCCCCCGCCCATGCCGGCGGTGATGAACAGCATGTGCGCGCCGCGCAGCGACTGGCGGATGTCGTCGGCGCTGGCCTCGGCGGCTTTCTTGCCCTCGGGGGGCTTGCCGCCCGCGCCCAGCCCGGAGTCGCCCAACTGAATGCGGGTGTCGGCCAGCGCGTGGCTCAAGGCTTGCGCGTCGGTGTTGGCGCAGACGAATTCCACGCCTTGAACCTGCCGCTCGATCATGTGGTCCACGGCGTTGCCGCCGCCGCCGCCCACGCCGATCACCTTGATCACGGTGCCGGAATGCGTTTCGCGTGTGTCAATCATCTCGATGCTCATGGAATTCTCCTGACTTGTTGCAGTTGCCTGGGTTGCTCGGGGTTGATGCTGGAAAGGGGTAACGGGATTGGCGCGCGCGGCCTTCGTCGCCGCGCCAGAACGGCGGCGGACGGTTCGCGGGGTGGTGACAAACAGTGGTTCATGGCCGATGGCGTCAGAAGTTGCCGACGATAAAGTCCTTGAAGCGGCCAAAGGCGGACTTCACGGGGCCGATCTTTTGCGGCGTTTTCAGGCCGTTCAGCCGCGCCTGGCGGGCTTCTTCCATCAGACCCATCACGGTGGCCGCGCGCGGCTGGGCCACCATGTCGGCCAGCGTGCGCGCGTACTTGGGCACGCCGCGGCGCACGGGCTTAAGGAAAATGTCTTCACCCAGTTCGACCATGCCGGGCATGACGGCGCTGCCGCCTGTGAGTACCACGCCGCAGGAAAGCACTTCCTCGAAACCGGATTCGCGGATGGCCTGCTGCACCAGGGTGAAAATTTCTTCCACGCGCGGCTCGATCACGCCAGCCAGCGCCTGACGGCTCAATTTGCGCGAGGCGCGATCGCCCAGGCCCGGCACTTCGACCTGCACGTCCGGGGCCAGCAACTGCTTGGCAAAACCGTGCTCGATCTTGATGTCCTCGGCATCGCGGGTTGGGGTGCGCAACGCCATCGCGATGTCGCTGGTAATCAGGTCGCCGGCCACGGGAATCACCGCCGTGTAGCGGACGGAGCCGCCGGTATAGAGGGCCACGTCGGTGACGCCGGCGCCGATATCGACGCAGGCCACGCCCAGTTCGCGCTCATCGCTGGTCAGCACCGCCTGGGCGGAGGCCAGCGGATTGGGCAGCAGATGCTCCACCTCCAGACTGCAACGGCGCACGCATTTGAGGACGTTCTCGGCGGCGCTTTGCGCGCCGGTGACGATGTGCACTTTGGCCTCCAGCCGCATGCCGCTCATGCCCACCGGCTCGCGCACGTCCTGCCCGTCGATGACGAACTCCTGCGGCTCCACCAGCAGCAGGCGCTGGTCGCTGGAAATGCTGACGGCCTTGGCCGTCTCGATCACGCGGTGCACGTCGGCGGCGGTGACCTCGCGGGCGTTGATGGCCACCATGCCGCGCGAGTTGAAGCCCCGGATGTGGCCGCCGGTGATGCCGGTATGCACGCGGGCGATCCGGCAATCGGCCATCAGCTCGGCTTCTTTGAGCGCCTGCTGGATGCTGGCGACGGTAGCGTCGATGTTGACCACCACGCCGCGCTTGAGGCCATTGCTCGGCGCCACGCCCAGGCCGACGAGCTTGAGGTCGCCGCCGGGCAGGGCTTCTCCCACCACCACCATGATCTTGGCGGTGCCGATGTCCAGCCCTACGATCAGATCCTTGTACTCTTTAGGCATGTTCCGGGTGTTTTCCGTTAAGCGTTATTCATGGTCATGGCGCGCAGGCGCAGACGCGGATGCGGCGGGCGGCTGGCCGCCCGCCACGGTAGTCAGGCCGCGCAGACGCAGCGCATAGCCGGCCTGGTAGCGCAGATCGGCGGATTCGATATCCCGCGGGCCGCGTTGATGGCGGGCCGCCACCAGCAGGGCCGTGGCCGCGAACGACCGGGCGCGCGCCGCCAGATCGTCCGGCGCGCCGCGCCCCAGCTCCAGCACGCCGCCGTTGCCCAGTTCGGCGCGCCAGCCGCCGCGCGGCGTCAACTCCAGCGCGCGCGGGTTCAGGCCGGCGGGAGCCAGCGCGGCGCTCAGCGCGCGAAAGGCAGCCAGTACCAGCGCCGCCTGGTCCCGCGGGCCGGACAGACGCGGCAAATCGCCGGTATCGCCGGCAAGGCCGCCAGTGTCGAACACCAGTCCCTGTTCATCGACCATTTGGCCGCCGCCTTCGCCCCAGAAGGCCGCCGGTACGTGCTCGCGCAGCGTGACTTCCAGCCGGTCCGGGAACACGCGCCGCACTTGCGCCGCGCGCACCCAGGGCGCCGACTGGAACGCCGCCTGCGCCGCTTGCATATCCATGGTGAAGAAATTGCCCGACAGGCGTGGCCCCACGCTGGCGCGCAGACTGTCCGCGCTGCTGTGGGCGGTGTCGCCTTGCAGCGTGATGCCGCGAATGGTAAAGACGGGGTTGCGCATCACCCACCACAAACCCGCCGCTACGCAGCCGAGCGCCAGCGCGGTCAGCAGGAGCACGCCGGCGAAGTTCATCAGCCGAACGTCCAACGGCATGGGCAGCGGCTGGCTCATGCGGGCCTCCATGCCGGTCGCGGCTGCGGATCGTCGAGCGTGGCGTGCGCCAGCAGATGAACGCACAGATCCTCGTAGCTCATGCCGGCGGCCTGCGCGGCCATCGGGGCGAGTGAATGCGCGGTCATGCCCGGCGCGGTGTTGATTTCCAGTAGCCAGGGCGTGCGGCTGGCGCGCTCGATCATCAGGTCGATGCGGCCCCAGCCACGGCAGCCGAGCGCGCGGCTGGCGCGCACGGCCAGTTCCTGTAAGGCGGCCTGCTCGCTTTCGGGCAGGCCGCACGGAACCTGATAGACGGTCCGGTCGTTGAAGTATTTGTTCTGGTAGTCGTAGTTGCCCTCCGGCGCGAGGATGCGGATCACCGGCAGTGCGCGCACCCCGTCGCCGCTGCCGAGCGCCAGCACCGTGACCTCGTCGCCGTCGATGAACTGTTCACACAGGACGCCTTCGTCCAGCCTGAAGGCTTCCTCGATGGCGGGCTGCATCCCGGCCAGCCCGGTCACCTTGGTCACGCCCAGCGACGAGCCGCCGCGCACCGGCTTGACGATCAGCGGCAGCCCCAATTCGCTGGCGACGGCGCGCGCGCGGGCGGCGTCGTACTCGCCCCGTTGCAACAGGACGTGGCGCGGCGCGGGCAGCCCCTCGGCCAGCCAGACGCGCTTGGTCATCGCCTTGTCGATGGCGATGCTCGACGTCATGACGCCCGCGCCGGTATAGGCAATGCCCAGCAGTTCCAGCGCGCCTTGCACCGTGCCGTCTTCGCCGGGGCAGCCGTGCAGCGCGATGAAGCAGCGCGCAAAGCCCTCGCGGCGCAGATCGTCCATCGGGCGCTCGGCGGGGTCGAAGGGATGCGCGTCAATACCGCGCGAGCGCAGCGCCCGCAACACGCCAGCGCCGGACATGAGCGAGACCTCGCGCTCGGGCGACCAGCCGCCCATGAGTACCGCCACTTTTCCGAATCGAGCGCCTTCCTGCTTCATGCTGGCTCCCGATTGTGCTGCGTTTTTTGTAGCAATTCAACCACTTTCGCCGCCACCGCGCCGATGGAGCCGGCGCCCATGCACAGCAGCACGTCGCCGTCGCGCATATGCGACACGATGGCGCGCGGCAGGTCGGCCACATCGGCCACGAACACCGGCTCCACTTGACCGGCCACGCGCAGCGCGCGCGCCAGCGAGCGGCCATCGGCGCGGGCAATCGGCTCCTCGCCAGCGGCGTAAACCTCGGTGAGCAGCGCCTGGTCGGCCTGGCCGATGACGCGCACGAAATCCTCGAAGCAATCGCGCGTGCGGGTGTAGCGGTGCGGCTGGAACGCCAGCACCAGCCGCCTGCCCGGAAAAGCGCCGCGCGCGGCGGCCAGCGTGGCGGCCATTTCCGCCGGGTGGTGGCCGTAGTCGTCGATCACGGTGAACGCGCCGCCATCCCTGGCTGGCAGATCGCCATAACGCTGGAAGCGCCGGCCCACGCCCTTGAACCCGGCCAGCGCCTTTTGTACCGCCTGATCGGCGATGCCCAATTCCCCCGCCACCGCCACGGCGGCCAGCGCGTTGAGCACGTTGTGCTCGCCCGCCAGATTGAGCACCACCGGCAGATCGGGCAGCGCCGCGCCGTTGCGCCGCCGCACCGCAAAGCGCATCTGCCCGCCTTCGGCGCGCACGTCCACGGCGCGCACCTGGGCATCCTCGCTCAGGCCATAGGTGGTGACCGGGCAAGTCACCTGGCCGAGAATGTCGCGCACCGCCTGGTCTTCCACGCACAGGATGGCGGCGCCGTAAAACGGCATGCGGTGCAGAAAATCGACGAAGGCTTTCTTGAGCTTGCCGAAGTCGTGGCCGTAGGTTTCCATGTGGTCGGCGTCAATGTTGGTCACGACCGACATCACCGGCGAGAGGTTCAGGAACGAGGCGTCGGACTCGTCGGCCTCCACCACGATGTGCTCGCCCGCGCCCAGACGGGCGTTAACGCCGGCGCTGTTCAAACGCCCGCCGATCACGAAAGTGGGATCCAGCCCGCCTTCGGCCAGCACGCTGGCCACCAGACTGGTGGTGGTGGTCTTGCCGTGCGTGCCGGCGATGGCGATGCCCTGCTTCAAACGCATCAGCTCGGCCAGCATGGTGGCGCGCGGCACCACCGGAATGCGCCGCTGACGCGCGGCCAGCACTTCGGGGTTGTCGGCTTTGACGGCGGTGGAGGTGACGAGCACGTCGGCCCCCTCGATATGCCCGGCGGCGTGCCCGACCCAGGCGCGGATGCCCAGCCCCTGCAAGCGCCGCAAAACGGCGCTTTCGGCCAGGTCGGAGCCGGTCACGCCGTAGCCCAGGTTATGCAGGATTTCAGCGATTCCGCTCATGCCCGCGCCGCCGATGCCGACAAAATGAATCTGGCGTACCGCGTGCTTCATCGCGCCAACTCCTGGCAGGCGGCGACGATCTCTACCACCGCTTCGGTTTTTTGCATCTTTTTGGCGTTTTGCCCAAGTTGTACAAGGGCTATGCGCTCTGTATTCAATAGTAAATCAGCCAGCCGTTCCGCGCTGAGATCGCGCTGCGCGATCAGCCAGCCGGCTTGCCTGTCGGCCAGAAAGCGCGCGTTGGCGCTCTGGTGGTCGTCCACCGCGTGCGGGAACGGCACCAGCAGCGCCGCCGCGCCGATGGCGGCGATCTCGCTGACCGTGGTGGCCCCGGCGCGGCAAATCACCAGATCGGCCTCGGCGTAGGCCTCCGCCATGTCGTCAATGAATGGCACGCAGGCCGCCTGCACACCGGCAGACGCGTAGTTGGCGCGCAGTGCGTCGATCTGTTGCGCGCCGCTCTGGTGCGTGACGACGGGGCGCCGCTCAGCCGGAATCAGCGCCAGCGCACGCGGCACGATCTCATTGAGCGCCCTGGCGCCCAGACTGCCGCCCACCACCAGCAGCCGCAGCGGCCCGCAGCGCCCGGCCAAACGTTCGGCGGGACCGGGATAGCGCGTGAAGTCGGCGCGCAGCGGGTTGCCGATCCAGCGCGCCTTGCGCAGCACGCCCGGAAAGGCGGTGAACACGCGGTCGGCCACGCGGGCCAGCATCTTGTTGGCCAGGCCGGGCACCGAGTTCTGCTCGTGCAGCACCAGCGGCTTGCGCAAGAGCGCGCCCATCATGCCGCCGGGAAACGTGATGTAGCCGCCCAGCCCCACCAGCACGTCGGGCCGCACGCGCCGGATCACGCCGATGCTCTGCGCGAACGCCCGCAAAAGGCGCAGCGGCAGCAGCGCCAGCGTCGCCAGCCCCTTGCCGCGCACGCCGCCGAACGCGACCGGTTCGAACGGATAGCCGCGCGGCGGCACGAGTTCGGCTTCCATGCCGCCGGGCGCGCCCAGCCAGTGCACGCGCCAGCCGGCGGCGCGCAAACCGTCGGCCACCGCCAGACCGGGAAAGATGTGGCCGCCGGTGCCGCCGGCCATGACCAAGGCGCAGTGCTGCATGGCTCCGCTCATGCTCGCCCTCCTCGCATGAGAACCCGGTTTTCTACGTCGATCCGCAGCACGATGGCGATGGCCACCATGTTGACCATGATGGCCGAGCCGCCGTAGCTCATGAACGGCAGCGTCAGCCCCTTGGTGGGCAGCGCGCCCAGATTGACGCCGATGTTAATGAACGCCTGAAAACCCAGCCACAAGCCGATGCCCTGCGCCACCAGGCCGGAGAACACCCGGTCCAGCGCGATGGCCTGGCGGCCAATGACCATGATGCGGCGCGTGATCCAGAAAAACAGCGCGATCACCAGCACCACGCCGATCAGTCCGAATTCCTCGCCGATCACCGCCAGCAGAAAGTCGGTGTGCACCTCCGGCAGCCAGTGCAGTTTTTCGACGCTGCCGCCCAGTCCTTGGCCGAAGATCTGGCCGCGCCCGATGGCGATCAGCGCGTGCGAAAGCTGATAGCCCTTGCCCAGCGCGTGCTGCTCGCTCCACGGGTCGAGGTAGGCGAAGATGCGCTCGCGCCGCCAGTCGGAAGCGGCGATCATGGCGGCAAAGGCCGCCACCAGGATCGCGGCGATCAGGCTGAACATGCTCGCGTTCACGCCGCCCAGGAAGAGGATGCCCATGGCGATCACCGCGATCACCATGAAAGCGCCCATGTCCGGCTGGCCCAGCAGCAGCATGCCCACGATGGCCACGAACAGCGCCATCGGCAGCACGGCGCGAAAAAACCGCTCCTTGACCTCCATCTTGCCCACCATGTAGTGCGCCGCGTAGAGCGCCATGGTGAGCTTGACCGCTTCCGACGGCTGGAATTTGATCGGCCCGAACGTGAGCCAGCGCCGCGCGCCGTTGATGACCGCGCCCACGTGCGGAATCAGCACCACGATGAGCAGCCCCAGACTGGCCACGAACAGCCACGGCGCGGCGCGCTCCCACCAGATCATGGGCGCCTGAAAAGTCACCAGCGCCGCGACCAGCGACAGTGCAAGCCAGGTGGCGTGCCGCATCATGAAGTAGGTAGACCCATGCGTGAATTGCGGGTTGTCCGGCATGGCAATGGTGGCCGAATACACCATCACCAGCCCCCAGACCAGCAAGGCCGCCACGGCCCAGACCAGCGCCTGATCGAAGCCGAGCAGGCGCGCCGGGATGCTGGCGGTGCGGTTCCATGGGCCGCCGGAAATGCGCACGGGCAGCGCCTCGCCTTCGGCGCGCTTGCCGCGGCGCGCGCTGACGGACTGCCGCGCCGGCGCGGGCGCGCCCAGCAGCCATGCGGTCCACGCGCTCATGCCCCGTCCTCCAGCGCCACGCCCCGTCCGGCGGCCAGCTCGCGCACGGCGGCGCGGAACACTTCGGCGCGGTGTTCATAGTCGCGGAACATGTCGAAACTGGCGCACGCGGGCGAAAGCAGCACCGCATCGCCCGCCCGTGCCTGCTCATGCGCCAGGGCCACCGCCTGCTCCAGCGACGGGGCGTCGATCAGCGGCACGCCGGCGTCTTCAAGCGCGGCGCGGATCAGGCCGCCGTCGCGCCCGATCAGCACCGCCGCGCGCGCGTGGCGCGCCACCGGCTCGCGCAGCGGCGCGAAGTCCTGCCCCTTGCCATCGCCGCCCACAATGACCACCAGCCGCCGTTCAGCGCCAAGACCCTGCAGCGCCGCCACCGTCGCGCCGACGTTGGTGCCCTTGCTATCGTCGAAGTATTCGACGCCGTCCACGCTGCCGGCTGGCTCCACCCGGTGCGGCTCGCCCCGGTATTCGCGCAGGCCGTAAAGCATCGGCGCCAGCGCGCAACCGGCCTGCCCGGCCAGCGCCAGCGCGGCCAGCGCGTTGAGCGCGTTGTGGCGGCCCCGGATACGCAGCGCGTCAGCAGGCATCAAGCGCTGAATGTGCAACTCGCCATCGCCGCCGGCGTTGCTGCGGCGTTCGGTTTCACCGGCTTCTTCGCGCGTCAGGGCGCGCACCAGCCAGGTCATGCCGCCCACGTCTTCCAGGCCGTAATCGCCCGGCGCGGCGGGCGGATTCGCGCCGAAGCTGACCACGGTGCGCGGCGGCTCCCGCCTGGCCTTGGCCTTGCCGCCCCTGGCCGGTGCGGGCGGCAGGGATGGATTAGCGGGCCGCATGGCCCACACCCGCGGATCGTCCCGATTGAGCACCATCGCGCCGCACGCGCCGAACACCCTGGCCTTGGCGGCGGCATAGGCGTTCATGCCGCCGTGCCAGTCGAGGTGATCCTGCGTGATGTTGAGCACGGTGGCGGCGGTCGGCTCGAAACCCTCTGCCGCGTCGAGCTGAAAGCTGGACAGCTCCAGCACCCACGCCTGCGGCAGCGTGCCCGCCTCGATGCGCGCGGTTAGCACGTCCATCAGCGCCGGACCGATGTTGCCCGCACGGGCTACGCTCAAGCCCGCGCGTTCCACCAGCAGACTGGTCAGGCAAGTGACCGTGGTCTTGCCATTGGTGCCGGTGACGGCGAGCACCTTGGGGACATAGCCATCGCCGGCCAGCGCGTACAGCGCCTGCGCGAACAGGTTCAACTCGCCATGTACCCGTACGCCACGCGCACGCGCGGTGGCCCGCATGGCCTCCAGGTCGTGCGGCGCCAGCCCCGGACTCACCAGCATGGTCTGTACGCCGTCCAGCAGCGCCTCGGTGAACGGGCCGGCCACGAACTGCGCGCCCGGCAATTCGCTTTGCAAACGCGCCAGATTGGGCGGCGCGGCGCGGGTATCGGCCACGCGCACGGCGGCGGCGCCCTCGCTGCGCGCAATCCAGCGCGCCATCGACAGGCCGGAGATGCCAAGGCCAAGCACCAGAACCGTTGGGGTACGTGGAATCGTCATCACACGTTCACCTCAGCTTGAGCGTGCTCAGGCCAATCAGGCACAGCAGCATGGTGACGATCCAGAAGCGCACCACCACCTGCGTTTCGGCCCAGCCTTTTTTCTCGTAATGGTGGTGCAGCGGCGCCATTCTCAGCAGCCGCCGCCCTTGTCCGTAGCGGCGCCTGGTGTATTTGAACCACACCACTTGCAGCATGACCGACAGCGCCTCGGCCACGAACACCCCGCCCATGATCGCCAGCACGATTTCCTGCCGCACGATAACGGCGATGGCGCCCAGAGCGCCGCCCAAAGCCAGCGCGCCCACGTCGCCCATGAATACCTGTGCCGGGTACGCGTTGAACCACAAAAAAGCCAGCCCCGCTCCGGCCAGGGCGGCGCAGAAAATCAGCAGCTCGCCAGCGCCCGGAATGTGCGGAAACAGCAGGTAGCGCGCGTAAAACGCATTGCCGCTGACGTAGGCGAAGATGCCCAGCGCCGAGCCGACCAGAATCACCGGCATGATCGCCAGCCCGTCCAGCCCATCGGTCAGGTTGACGGCGTTGCTGCTGCCCACGATGACCAGGTAACTGAGCGCCACGAAACCCCACACGCCCAGCGGGTAGCTCACTTCCTTGAAGAACGGCACCAGCAGGCCCGCCGTGGACGGCAGCTGCATCGTGAAACCCGATCCGGCCCATTGCGCAAACAGCGCGAACACCTGCGCGTTGGAGCGCCCCGAAACCGAGAACACCAGAAAGAACGCGGCGACGATGCCGATCAGCGACTGCCACAAGAACTTGGTGCGCGAGCGCATCCCTTCGGGATTCTTGTGCACCACCTTGCGCCAGTCATCGAGCCAGCCGATGGCGCCAAAGCCCAGCGTCACCAGCAGCGTCACCCACACGAAGCGGTTGCGCCAGTCGAACCACAGCAGCGTGGCCACGGCGATGGCGATCAGGATCAGCACGCCGCCCATGGTGGGCGTGCCCGATTTCGACAGGTGCGTCTCCATCGCATAGCCGCGCACCGGCTGGCCGATCTTCAACTCGGCCAGCTTGCGGATCACCCACGGCCCGGTGGCCAGGCCGATCAGCAGCGCCGTCATGGCCGCCATCACGGCGCGAAAAGTCAGGTACTGAAACACCCGCAGCCAGCCCCACTCCGGGGCGAGTGTTTGCAGCCAGGCGGCGGCGCTAGGCAACATGTAGCACTCCTTCCCCCGCGTCCGCGTCCAGCAGGGCAGGCAGCACGCGCTCCATTCGCATGAAGCGCGAACCCTTGAGGGCGATGCTTGCCACATCGCAGAGTTGCGCGCGCGCCGCCTCTTGCAGCGCGGCCATGTCCTCGACGTGCGCCGCGCCAGCGCCGAAGGCGCGCGCGGCGTGCCGCGCCAGCGGGCCGTGCGCCAGCAGGCGCTCGATACCATGCTCACGCGCATAAGCGCCCGCCTCGGCATGAAACGCCGGCCCCTGCGCGCCCACTTCCGCCATATCGCCCAGCACCAGCAGGCGCGGGCCGGGCAGCTCGGCTAGCAGGTCGATCACGGCGCGCACCGAATCCGGGTTGGCGTTGTAGCTGTCGTCCACCAGCGTCACGCAATGGCTGCCGCGACGCAGCATCAAGGTGCGCGAGCGCCCCGCGACAGGCCGGAATTGGGACAGGCCGCGCGCGATGGCCTCCAGCGGCGCGCCCGCGGCGGCGGCGCAGGCGATGGCAGCCAAGGCGTTGTACACGTTGTGCCGCCCGGCAATGTGCAGATCGAAGCCCAGTTCTCCCAGCGGCGAGCGCGCCGCCACCTGCCAGCCATCGCCCTGCCAGTTCACGCCGAGGGCAAACACCTGGGCGCCCGCCCTTTGCTCTCCAAACAATAGCGTATTGCCATTATTTGATATGCGTTTCCACAGGTTTTGATACTTATCTCCAGCGGGAAACACGGTCACGCCGCCGGCACGCAGCGCACCAAATACGCTGCCGTTTTCCGCCGCCACGGCATCGACCGAGGCCATGAATTCCAGATGCTCGCGCTGCGCGTTGTTGACCAGCGCCACCGTGGGCTGCACGATGGCAGCCAGTTGCGCGATTTCGCCCGGATGGTTCATGCCCAGTTCCACCACGGCGGCGCGGTGCTGCGGGCGCAGGCGCAGCAGCGTCAGCGGCACGCCGATGTCGTTGTTGAAATTGCCCTCGGTCGCCAGCGCTCCATCGCCCAGCCAGGCGCGCAGGATGGCGGCGATCATCTGCGTCACTGTGGTCTTGCCGTTGCTGCCGGTAACGGCGATCAGCGGCAACTCGAACCGCCGCCGCCAGAAGGCCGCCAATTCGCCCAAGGCGCGGCGCGCATCGGGCGCTACGATGCCCGGCAGACCGGTGGCTTGCAGGGCCGCGCGGGCATCGGCATTCACCAGCGCCGCCACGGCTCCGGCGCGTGCGGCTTCGGCCAAAAACGCGGCGCCGTCGAACCGCTCGCCGCGCAGCGCGACGAACAAGTCGCCCGCTTGCAATGTGCGCGTGTCGCTGTGCACGCGCGCGATGCGCGCGCCGCCGTTGCCCAGCACCTGCGCGCCCGCGATGCCGCGCGCGGCTTGTTCCAGGGTGAGGTTCATGGCGCTCATGCCCGCGCCTCCCGCGCCGCCGCGCGCCGTTGCAGCGCGGCGCGCGCTTCGCGCTGATCGGAGAAGGGCGTGCGCTGGCCGCGCATTTCCTGATAGTCCTCGTGCCCCTTGCCCGCGATCAGGATCACATCGGTGGCCTGCGCTTGCTCAATGGCCAGCGCGATGGCTCGGGCGCGGTCGGGTTCGACAGTGACCCGCGCGCGATCGGCGATGCCTTGCAGAATGCCGTCGATGATGGCTTGCGGGTCTTCGCCGCGCGGGTTGTCGCTGGTGACGGCCAGCGTATCTGCGCGCGCGAGCGCCTTGGCTCCCATCAGCGGACGTTTGCCCGCGTCGCGGTTGCCGCCGCAGCCGAACACGCACACCAGTTGCCCGCCGCGTGTATTGGCCAGCGGGCGCAGCGCCGCCAGCGCCTGGTCCAGCGCGTCGGGCGTGTGGGCGTAATCGACGATGACGGTGGGTTCGTCATTGCCCCCTACCGCCACACGCTCCATGCGCCCCGGCACGGGCGGCGCATCCGCCAGCAGCGCGGGAATCTCCGCCAGCGGCAGGCCCAGGGCGCGCAGACAGCCGGCCACCAGCAGCAGATTGCCGGCGTTGTATTGGCCGATAACCGGCGCAACAACGCTGACTTGTTCCGCGCCTTCGGCCAGCGTGAAGCGCGCGCCGCCGGCCATCCATGCCAGATCGCGCGCGCTCAAGCGCGCCGGGGCGTTCAAGCCGAACGTCCACCCGTCCAGCCCGCGCTCCTGGGCGTGCCGCGCCAGTTCCGCGCCGCGCGGGTCATCGGCGTTGATGACCGCCGCTTGCAAGCCGGGCCAGTCGAACAGCGCGCGCTTGGCTTGCCAGTAGGCCGCCATGCCGCCGTGGTAGTCGAGGTGGTCTTGCGTGAAATTGGTGAACGCCGCCACGCGGATCGCTGTGCCGTCCAGCCGATGCTCGGCCAGGCCGATGGAAGAAGCCTCCATCGCGCAGCTTTTTGCGCCGGCATCGGCCAACGCGCGCAGCGCCGCTTGCAGCCGCACCGGGTCGGGCGTGGTCAGACCGGAGGGTTCGATGCGCGGCGGCAGGCCGACGCCAAGCGTGCCGATCAGGCCGCACGGCGCGCAGTCGTGCGTTTTCGATAACGCGTGCGCCAGCCACCAGGCGCACGAGGTTTTGCCGTTGGTGCCGGTGATGGCGGCCACTTTCATGGACCGGGAAGGCTGGCCGTAAAACGCCGCGGCGATCGGGCCGGCCTCGCGCTTCAAGTGCGCGTAGCTAGCGATGCGCGGGTCGTCCCCAAATTCGAACGCCGCCGCGCCTTCGGCTTCCACCAGGCACGCCTTTGCTCCCTGCTCCAACGCGGCGCGCACAAACCGGCGCCCATCGCTAGCCGTGCCCGGCCAGGCGATGAAACCATCGCCCGCGCGCACCCGGCGGCTGTCTGCGGTAAGCGCGCCAGCGACGCGCCCGGCCAGCCAGTCGGCGGCTTGTTGTGGAGCGTGGAGCGTGGCCGTCATGTCAGAATGACTCCTCGACCGCTTGGGTCACGATCTGCGGCTGGATCGCCAGATCGGGCTGCACGCCCATCAGGCGCAGCGTCTGCTGCACCACCTGGCTGAACACCGGGGCGGCCACCGCGCCGCCGTAATACTGGCCATCGCCCGGTTCGTCGATCATCACGCCCACCACGATGCGCGTGTCGGCTATGGGCGCCAGGCCGGTGAACCACGAGCGGTATTTGTCGCTGGCATAGCCTTTGCTGGCCTGCTTGCGCGAGGTGCCCGATTTGCCGCCCACCGTGTAGCCGATGGTTTGCGCCAGCGGCCCGGTGCCGCCGGGGCCGGCGGCCATTTGCAGCATCTTGCGCACCTCGGCGCTTGTCCGCTCGGAAAACACGCGCCGCCCCGCAGCCGGCGCGCCGCCGGCGCTTTTGAGCAGCACGGCGGGGATTACCTGGCCATCGTGCGCGAAGGCGGTGTAGGAGCGCACCATCTGAAAGAGCGAAGCCGACAGACCGTAGCCATAGGCCATGGTCGCCTGCTCCACGGGCCGCCAGCGTTGCCAAGGCCGCACCAGCCCGGTGGCGGCGCCGGGAAAATCCAGATCGGGCCGCTGGCCGTAGCCCAGCAGGTCGTAAATATTCCACTGCTCTTGCGGACGCAGGCGCTGAGCGATCTTGAGCGCGCCGATGTTGCTCGACTTCTGGATCACGCCCTGTACCGTGAGCACGCTGTAGTTGTGCGTGTCGCGGATGGTGAAGCCGCTGATCCGGTAGCGGCCCGGCGCGGTGTCGATGCTGGTGAGCGGCGCCACGCGCCCCAGTTCCAGCGCCGTGCCCACGGTGATCGGCTTCATGGTGGAACCCGGCTCGAAGGTGTCGGTGAGCGCGCGGTTGCGCAGTTGCGGGCCGCTCAGCCGGGCGCGGTCGGACGGGTCGTAGCTCGGATAGTTGGCCAGCGCCAGCACTTCGCCGGTGCGCGCATCGAGCACCACCACGCTGCCCGCCTTGGCCTTATGGAGCGTTACCGCCTCGCGCAATTTCTGGTAGGCGAAAAATTGCATCCTCGAATCGATGGACAGTTGCAAATCCTGCCCATCGACCGGCGGCACCTCGTCGCCGACTTCCTCGACCACGCGGCCCAGCCGGTCCTTGATGACGCGGCGCGAACCGGCGCGGCCTACCAGCAGTTTGTCGAACGCCAGCTCGGTGCCTTCGATGCCCTTGTTTTCGACATCGGTGAAGCCCACCACGTGCGCGACGGCCTCGCCTTCAGGATATTTGCGCTTGTATTCCTTGCGCTGGTAGATGCCGGAAATCTTGAGGTCGGCGATCCGGCCGGCCACCGGCTCGTTTACCTGGCGCTTGAGCCAGACGAAGTTCTTGTCCTCACCGGCGAGCTTGGCGTCGAGTTCGGCGGGACTCATCCCGAGCAGTCTGGCGAGCTGCCGCCGTTTGACCGGATCCTTGTCCACGTCGTCCGGAATGGCCCAGATGCTAGGCGCTACCACGCTGGAAGCCAGAATGACGCCATTGCGATCCAGAATGCGCCCTCGGCTGGCCGGCAGTTCGAGCGTGCGGGCAAAGCGCACTTCGCCCTGGCGCTGGAAAAACGCGTTGTCGATCACCTGCACGTAGGCCGCCCTGGCGGTCAGCGTCAGAAACGCCAGCAGCAGCATCGCCACAATGAACTTGCCGCGCCACACAGGCGTGGGCGCGGCCAGCAGCGGGCTGGCGGCGGCGTAGCGCAGCGCCTTTTTCATCGCACCGCTCCCTGCCCCCGCGCCGCCGCCTCTTGCGCGGCCACGTACTCGGTGATGGCCGGCGTGGGCAAGCGCATGCCCAGGCGCTGGCGCGCCATCTGCTCCACGCGCGGCGCGGTGGATTGCGCCTGTTTTTCCACTTCCAGTTCGGCCTTTTCCGTTTCCAGCACACGCGCCAGCGCGGCGGCGCGGTCCAGCTCGGTCACCAGCCGGCGCGACTCGTACTGCACGCGCACCAGATACAGGGCGGTGGCCAGCACCGCCGCCAGCAGCACGATGGAAAGGCGCGTCATGCCGGCGCCTCCGTGCGTTCGGCCACGCGCAAAATGGCGCTGCGCGCGCGCGGATTGGCCGCTACTTCCGGCGCGCCGGGGCGGATGCGGGCCAGGCGGCGCAGGCAGGCGGGCGCGGGCGGCGCGAAGGGCGCGCGCCGATCTACCGCCGCGCCGGCATGGCGCGCGATGAACTGCTTGACGATGCGGTCTTCCAGCGAATGGAAGCTGATCGCCGCCAGCCGGCCGCCGGGCTGCAACACGTTCAAGCTTGCCTCCAGGACTTGTCCAAGCTCCGCAAGCTCGGCGTTGATGAAAATCCGAAAAGCCTGAAATGTGCGCGTTGCAGGGTTCTGGCCCGGCTCGCGGGTTTTGACCGCGCCAGCCACGACGCCGGCCAGTTCGAGCGTGGTTGCAAGCGGCCCCCGTTGCGCTCGGCGAGCAACAAGCGCTTTTGCAATGGAGCGAGCAAACCGTTCTTCACCGAATTCACGAATCACCTCCGCGATCTGGCTCTCGTCCGCCTGCGCCAACCACTGCGCCACGCTCGGCCCGTGCGTGGGATCCATGCGCATGTCCAGCGGGCCGTCGGCGCGAAAAGAAAAACCCCTCGCGGGGTTGTCGATCTGGGGCGAACTCACGCCCAAATCGAGCAGCACGCCGGCCACCGAGGCCGGCGGCAGATCGGCCAGCGCAGTGAAACTGGTGTGGCGCAGCGTCAAACGCGCATCGGCGAGCAGCTCGGCGGCGGCACGCGCCTCGGGATCCTTGTCGAACGCGATCAGCCGCCCCTGCGCGGACAGGCGTTGCAAGATGGCGCGCGCATGGCCGCCGCGTCCGAACGTGCCGTCCACGTAAATGCCATCCGGCGCGGTGACGAGTTGATCGACCGCCTCGGACAGCAAAACCGTGGTGTGTGGCCATGCGTTCACCGAGGTACCTCAAAACGAAAGTTCCTTGAACACATCGGGCATCTCGCCTTGTAACGCCTGGGCTTCCTTGGCTTCGTAGTTAGCCTTGTCCCACAGCTCGAAGTGGCGGCCCATGCCTATCAGGATCACCTGGCGCTCCAGCCCGGCGGCGGCGCGCAGTTCGGGCGAAACCAGCACGCGCCCGGTGCCGTCCAGTTCCACGTCCATGGCGTTGCCCAGAAAGATGCGCTTCCACCACTGCGCCGACATCGGCAGCCCGGCGATGCGCTCGCGGAACTTCTCCCACTCCGGGCGCGGAAACAGCATCAGACACCCGTGCGGATGGCGCGTGAAGGTCACCTGCCCGCCGCATAGCGCGGCCAGCACCTCGCGATGCCGCGCCGGCACCGAGAGCCGCCCTTTGCCATCGAGATTGAGTGCGGATGCGCCCTGAAACACCTTGAGAACCCCTGATCGAAAAACGAGGCCACAACCATCTTATGGCCCGTTACCCTACAACTTTGCACTATCTTGCACTTTAGCAGGTATTTTGGTCAAGACAAGGGGTTCGGCGCAAATTATTTCAATGAAATCAAGAGGTTAGCTGTGATTACTCTCATATTTTCTTGGGGTTTTTTCTTACGGAACAAGCACTTGGAAATGTTTTTGCAAGTGGACGCGGCCCGCTGCGCACGCCATGTACGGCAAGCGTGCCGTGCCGCGCGCGGAGGTGAAGGAGAAAGGAAGCTATGGTTACAATAGCTTACTACCAAAGTATATACTGTCTTTACAATATAAAAAATATCGTAAAGATACACTATACGTTAACATATAGCTATGAATTTTGCATGCCGGGACGAAACGCAGTGAAATCCCGGCTTCAAGCCTGGCCAAGGGCGCCAGGATTACATCTCGGCCTGCCGCTTGCGCGCTCTACAAGATGTAGCGCGACAGGTCTTCGTTGCGGCTGAGTTCGGCCAGCCGCGCATCGACGAAGGGGGTGTCGATGGTGATGGTCTGGCCTTGCAGCTTGGCGGCGTCAAAACTCACTTCTTCGAGCAGCCGCTCCATGACGGTGGACAGCCGCCGCGCGCCAATGTTCTCGGTGCTTTCGTTGACTTGGAAGGCGATTTCGGCCAGCCGCGCGATGCCCGCGTCGGTGAAGGCCAGCGTCACGCCTTCGGTGGCCAGCAGCGCCTGGTACTGGCGCTCGAGCGAGGCGTCGGTTTGCGTCAGGATGGCCTTGAAGTCATCTACCGACAGCGAGGCTAGCTCCACCCGGATCGGCAAGCGCCCTTGCAGCTCCGGGATCAAATCGCTGGGCTTGGCAAAGTGAAACGCGCCGGAGGCGATGAACAGAATGTGGTCGGTCTTGACCATGCCGTATTTGGTGCTCACGGTGGTTCCTTCCACCAGCGGCAGCAGGTCGCGCTGCACGCCCTGGCGCGATACGTCGGCGCTGCTGGCGCCGCCCTCCAGCCCGCGCGAGGCGACCTTGTCGATCTCGTCGATGAAGACGATGCCGTTTTGCTCCATGTTGCGCAGTGCATCGGTTCGCAGGTCGTCTTCGTTGACGAGCTTGCCGGCTTCTTCGTCGGTGAGCAGGCGCATGGCCTCGCCGATCTTCAGGCGCCGCAGCTTCTTGCGGCCCGTGGCCGCGCTGCCCAACATGCCGCGAATCTGCTCGGCCATTTCTTCCATGCCGGGCGGCCCCATCACTTCGAGCGTGGCCTGCGGCTGCGCCAGTTCGATTTCGACTTCTTTGTCGTTCAACTGTCCTTCGCGCAGTTTCTTGCGGAAGGTTTGCCGCGCCGCGCTGTCGCCGCTTTCCTGCACGGCGCTGCCGTCGGCCTGGCGGACGGGGGGAATCAGCACGTCGAGGACGCGCTCCTCGGCCAAATCCTCGGCGCGCGTGCGCACCTTGCGCATTTCGGCCTCGCGCGATTGCTTGACGGCCAGATCGGCCAGGTCGCGGATGATCGAATCGACATCCTTGCCGACGTAGCCGACCTCGGTGAACTTGGTGGCCTCCACCTTGATGAAGGGCGCGCCCGCCAGCCGGGCCAGCCGCCGCGCGATTTCGGTCTTGCCCACGCCGGTGGGGCCGATCATCAGAATGTTCTTGGGCGTGATTTCGGGCCGCAGCTTTTCATCGACCTGCTGGCGCCGCCAGCGGTTGCGCAGCGCAATGGCCACCGCGCGCTTGGCCTGGTGCTGACCGACGATGTGGCGCTCCAGTTCGGAGACGATCTCCTGCGGGGTCATGGAAGACCTCGCGCGATCCTGTGAAAAATTTATGAATGAAAAACGGTTTTAACCCATGCAACTCCTGAGTAAGAAGCTACAAATAAAGAAGCAAACCGGGGTTCAGAGCGTTTCGATGGTGTGGTGCATGTTGGTGTAGATGCACAACTCGCCGGCGATTTCCAGTGCCTTCTTGACGATCTGGTCGGCGGGCAGCTCGGTGTGATCGAGCAGCGCCTTGGCCGCCGCCTGCGCATACGCGCCGCCGGAGCCGATAGCCACCAGCCCATGCTCCGGCTCGAGCACGTCGCCGTTGCCGGTGATGATGAGCGAGGCTTCCTGGTCGGCCACGGCCAGCATGGCCTCCAGCCGCCGCAGCACGCGGTCGGTGCGCCAATCCTTGGTCAACTCGATGGCCGCGCGCGTGAGGTGGCCCTGGTGCTTTTCCAGCTTAGCCTCGAACCGCTCGAACAGCGTGAACGCATCGGCCGTCGCCCCCGCAAAGCCCGCCAGCACCCGCCCGTGATGGAGCTTGCGCACCTTGCGCGCCGACCCCTTGATGACGATGTTGCCCAGCGTGACCTGCCCGTCCCCGCCAATGGCGACCTGCCAGCCCGCGGGCGTCTTGCGCCGCGCGCTGACGATGGTGGTTCCGTGAAAAATGTCCATCCCGTTTATGTGCGGCCATATCCGTTGAATACAAGCCGCTTTTTTTGGCGTTCAGCGCGCGAGGCGCGGCTTGGGAAAGAGGCTCCCACGCTCAACGCCAAACGCTCAACCCTGGTTCAATCCTTGCGCAGCACCACGCGCGCCACTTCGTGGATGCCGATCACGCCGAAGAACGCGCCCACCATCCGGTTGACCTGGCGTAAAGTAACCTGGCGCTTGAGCGTTTGCTGCATGGTGGCCCAGTTCAGCAGCGCCCCGGCGGCGCCGAAGTCCATGCGCAAAAGCAGGCGGCAATTGATGTCCACCGCCCGCGCGTGCGCGGCGCGGTCGAGGGAGGCGTTGACCGGCTGCAACGCCTTTTCCACGTCGTCGGTGATGACGCCGCTCAGCTCCCCCTCGATCGGGAGATCGTCGTTTTCCAACATGCGCGACGGCACGAAATCGGTCGGCTGGAACGCCTTGGCGAGCGTTTGGCGCAGATCCTCGTCCGCCGCCACATCAGGCGGCGGCGCGGCCTGCTCGGCCTCCTCGCCCGCCTCGGCGATGGGCACGAACCGGGCCAGCGGGTCTTCCCACGAGGGGGGGGATATCTCGTAGGTGACGCAGTAGTTGAGCGCCACCAGATCAAATTCATCCATGTCGCCCAGCAGACGCAGCAGGGCCAGCCGGGCGCTCCACCATTGCGGATCGACTTCGCGGTTGTCGGTGGGCGAGCGTTCCACCAGCACGCTCAGTAGGCGGTCGGCATCGCGCAGGTGGTATTCGCCCTTGGCGCCGCCCCAGCGCCGCAGCGCCTCCAGCAGCGGCGCCAGGGCGGCGTCTTCGATGGTCTTGAGGCCGCGCCAATCCATGCGCCACGGCGACGGATTGCGCCTCAAAATGGCGTTGAGCGCCGCCAGCGACTGCGGCCCCAGCGACGCCGGGCAGACCCAGTGCATGCGCGCGGCCTGCCCTGGCGCCAGCGGCGCATCGGGCTTGCCGGCCGGTGCGGCCGGCGCCATGATCCCGGTGGTGACCGACCACTGCGGCGCCGAACGCCCGAAGAGGCTGGCGAAATCATTGGCGGCCTCGTCGAACTTGGCCTGCCAGCCACCAGCGCGGTACAGATCGAACAACGCCAGCCAGGTATCCATGTGGTTGCTGCGCGCGCCATCGTTGCCCAGCAGCGCCAGCATGGAAGTTTCCGCGCCCTCGATGTCGCCGTTGGCAAAACGGATGGCGGCCTCTTCCAGTTCGGGGTCCAGGTTTTCAGCCGTCAGCACAAGTCCCGGCTCGGTCAAAGGCTGGTTGCGCGCCTCGGCGTCCGCGCTCTGCAGCGTGGGCGCCTGGCCTTGCGCCGGAACGTTTTCGAGTATCTGGGTCGGGAGAAAGTCGGTGTTGGAGCCAAATTGCATCGTCGTCGGCTCGGCGCTGACCGTCGCATCGAAGCCTGGCGCCAAATCCGGCTCTGGCTCCAACTGAATGGGCGTTTGCAGGACGGGCGCGCGCTCCAGCATGAAAGGCGGCACGGGGGGCGCAACGCCGCGCGTGCCTTGGCTGCCTTTTCCGCGGACCCAAGCGCGCGCCTCTTGCCGCTCGACCCGGTCGATTTTTCCGGGCAGGGGGTCGGGCGCCGGCGCGGACGCCAGCTGGTCCGACGGCACGTAGTCCGGCGGCGCGGAAGGCAAGGAGTCACTCGCCTCGTTGCCGCCTTTTTTCTTGAACCAGGAGCGCGCCATTTGCCGCTCGATCTGGTCGATTTTCTTGAGCGTGTCGGCGCGCACGTGGGCCGGCGCGGAAGACGGCGACGGGCGGACCGGGATTTGATGCAGCGAATCGCGGCTCGTGCGCCCCGGCTGCGTCATGGAAAGGGGAATGCCCTGCTCCGGCTCCCGCGATTTTTCCAACTGGCTGCGCAACACTTTGCGCAACATGTCGAATTCGCGTTTGCGCACGAAATCATTGCGGCGCTTGCGCTCGATGATCTGCTTGAGCGCCTGGCGCGAGGCGTGATCGGCGCCCTGCTCCTGATCCTGACGGCTTTCGGAGCGGCCCAAGTCGGCCCAGTCGGTCGCCGGGTTCTTGACGAACTTGACGACCTTGGACAGCAGGCGGCTGTTCGGTGCCGGATCGTTGCTCATTGCCAGATTGTGCCAGCGCGGCGCAGTCGCATCAGTCGCCGAACATCTTTTGCTTGAGTTCGCGCCGCTGCTGCGCCTCCAGCGAAAGCGTGGCGGTGGGCCGCGCCAGCAGGCGCGGCACGCCGATCGGCTCGCCCGTTTCATCGCAATAGCCGTAGTCGCCGGCATCGATGCGGATGATGGACTGCTCGATCTTCTTGAGCAGCTTTCTCTCGCGGTCGCGCGTGCGCAATTCCAGCGCGTGCTCTTCCTCAATGGTGGCGCGGTCGGCGGGGTCGGGCACCACCACGGTGTCTTCCCGCAAGTTCTCGGTGGTCTGGCCGGCGTTGTCCAGAATGTCGCTCTTCAGGCGCACCAGCCGGTGACGGAAAAATGCCATCTGCGCTTCATTCATGTACTCGCCGTCGGGCATGGCGATGACTTCGGCATCGGTGAGTTCCTGCGCAGGTTTTTTCTTCCAGTTCTGCGCCAGCCTCGAATCTTTCCTGACCGGCGCGGGCATCGCGGCCACCACGGGCGCCGGCAGATTTTTCCCGTAGCTGGCGGCCCACGAGGCGCTTGCCGCGTGCAGAACAGAAAGCGACTTGCCCGCGCCGCCTTTCCTGGCTGCGGGCGCAGCCTTTTTCGCCACCGCCACTTTGGGCTTGGCTACCGCCTTCGGCTTGGCGGCCACCTTGAGCTGAACCGCCACCTTAGGCTTGATTGCCACCTTGGGCTTGGCCGCTACCTTCGGCTTGACCGCCGCCTTAGGCTTGACCACCGCCTTCGGCTTGGCGGCGGATTTGGGCTTGGGTGCGGGCTTGGCGGCAGACGCAGCCGGAGACCGACTTGCCGTCTGCCGTGTCCCGGCAGCGCCTTTTTTAGCCACATGTTTCACTACAGTCTCCCGAACGCCAGGCGGCAAGATGCTCCTGCGTCCAGACATTCATCCATAAGAGCCAATCGGCCAGCGGCAGGGGGCTACTGGCACGGGCGGCGATTGTATCGGCATATTGCGCGAAAAGGTTCCCACGCCAAACACCCAGCCTCAAACCAGCGTCTGCCGCAAGCCCTGCTCCAAAATGTCGCGCGGCAGCTTGATGCCGATAAACACCATCTTGCTCACGCGCGGCTCGCCCGCCTTCCACGCTGGCCCCAGGTCGCTGCCCATGAGTTGATGCACGCCCTGGAAAATCACCTTGCGCTGCGTGCCTTTCATGTCCAGCACACCCTTGTAGCGCAACATGCGCGGGCCGTAGATGTTGACGATAGCGCCCAGAAAGTCTTCCAGCTTCGCGGGATCGAACGGCCGCTCGGCGCGAAACACAAAGCTTTGCACATCGTCGTCATGGTGATGGTGATGTCCGTGCGCGTGCTGGTGCGAAGGATGGCCGCAAGGTTCGCCGTGCTCATGGTCGTGGTGGTGTTCGTCCTCACCGGGTTCCAGAAAATCCGGGTCGATATCCAGCCGCGCGTTCAGGTTGAAGCCGCGCAAGTCCAGCACGTCCTGGAGCGGCACGGCGCCGAAATGCACCACCTGTTGCGGCGCGCGCGGGTTCATGTGCTTGAGGCGATGCTGCAACGCCGCCAGTTCCTGCGCGGAAACCAGATCGGCCTTGCTGATGAAAATCTGGTCGGCAAAACCCACCTGGCGCTGCGCCTCGATGCGGTCGTTCAACTGCTGCGCGGCGTGCTTGGCGTCCACCAGCGTGAGGATCGAATCGAGCAGGTACGCCCCGGCGATCTCGTCGTCCATGAAAAACGTCTGCGCCACCGGGCCGGGATCGGCCAGCCCGGTCGTCTCGATGATGACGCGCTCGAAATCCAGCTCCCCCTTGCGCTTTCTGGCCGCCAGATCGGACAGCGTGGCGCGCAGATCCTCGCGGATGGTGCAACACACGCAGCCGTTGTTCATCTGGAAAATCTGCTCCTGCGTATCGCCTACCAGAATCTCGTTGTCGATGTTCTCCTGGCCGAACTCATTTTCGATCACGGCGATCTTTTGCCCGTGCGCCTCGGTCAGCACGCGCTTCAAGAGCGTCGTCTTGCCCGAGCCGAGAAAGCCCGTGAGGATGGTGGCGGCAATGAGAGATGACATGGCTGGCCTTGCAATGACGCAACGGGAAAAAGCGTGCAGTGTAGTAGCGTCGGTAAGTGACAATCCACCCATGCACACTTTGCAAGACTGGCTGGCGCACGCCGAGCGCCTGCATGAAAGGCCAATCGAGCTGGGCCTGGAGCGCGTGCGCGCCGTGGCCGGGCGGATGGGCTTGCGCATCGAGGCGCCCGTGTTCACCGTGGCCGGCACCAACGGCAAAGGCTCGACCTGCGCCATGTTGGAGTCGATCTTGCTGCGCGCCGGTTTCCGCACGGGGGTCTATACCTCGCCGCATCTGCTGCGCTTTGAGGAACGTTGCCGGCTCGCGGGGCAGCCCGTCGAACCGGGCGATCTGCTCGCCGGTTTTGAATGCGTGGAGCGCGCGCGGGATGAAGTGCGCCTGACGTATTTCGAGTTCACCACGCTGGTCATCCTGCACACGCTGGCGCGCGCCGGGCCGGACGCGCTGGTGCTCGAAGTGGGCCTGGGCGGACGGCTGGACGCAGTGAACCTGATTGACGCCGATTGCGCCATCATCACCAGCATCGGCATTGACCACGCCGAGTTGCTGGGCACCACGCGCGAGCAGATCGGGCGCGAAAAAGCGGGCATTCTGCGCACCGGGCGGCCAGCCATCGTGAGCGATCCGGCGCCGCCGCAAAGCGTGATCGACCATGCGCGCGAAATCGGCGCTGACCTTTGGCTGGCGGGGCGCGACTTTCACGTTACATCCGACCGTCAGCAGTGGGCATGGGCGGGCCGCGAGCGCCGCTACCCGGGGCTGGCGCACCCGGCACTGCGCGGGGCGAATCAACTGCTCAACGCCGCTGGCGCGCTGGCCGCGCTGGAAGCCATGCGCGCGCGCCTGCCCGTGACCGCGCACGCGGTGCGCGCCGGCCTGGCGCTGGCGGAGTTGCCGGGGCGCTTTCAGGTGCTGCCCGGCCAGCCCGCGCTGGTGCTGGACGTGGCGCACAACCCGCACGCGGTCAACGCACTGGCGGCCAACCTCGACGCGATGGGCTTTTACCCCGGCACCCACGCGGTGTTCGGGGCGATGGCCGACAAGGAACTGGCACCCATGCTGGCGCGCATGGATGCGCTGGCCGATCATTGGTATTTCACCGATTTGCCCACCCCGCGCGCCGCCGGCGCGCAGGCGCTGCACGAAATTTGGCGCGGCCTGACGCGCCGCAAAGATGCGACGGCGCGGGTGTTTGCATCTCCCGCACAGGCGCTGGACGCAGCCACGGCCAGCGCCGCGCCCACGGATAGAATTCTTGTTTTCGGGTCGTTCTACACTGTAGGTGGCGTGCTGGAGCGTGGCGTCAGGCGTTGAGCGTGCGAAGTGCTGCGCGCAAAAATTCCCACGTCAAACGCTCACCGCCAAACGTTCAACCCTCTCATGGCCTTCTTCAAGTTTCGCAAGTCCGGCGACGCGCCGCAAGCCGGCGCGCCAGCAGGCCGCAGCGCCCCCCGCAAAAACGCCGCCGCCGCCGAAGCGGAAACCATCGACGCCCTGCGCCGCCGCGCCAAGCATCGGCTGATCGGCGCGGTGGTGCTGGTGCTGGCGGCGGTGATCGGCTTTCCGCTGGTGTTCGACACCCAGCCGCGCCCAGTGGCCGTGCAAGCGCCCATCGTCATTCCCGACCGCAACACAGCGCCCGCGCTGAACGCGCCGCCGCCCGCGCCTGTCCAGCCTATCCAACCCGTTCAGCCCGCTTCCGCCCCAGGCTTGATGCGTCCGGCGGCTCCAGCGTCCAGCCCCGCGCAGCCGGGGGCTTCCGCGCCGCCCGGCAGCCCGCAAGCCAGCGCGCCCGCCCCGGCAGCCAGTCGCCCGGCTTCGTCCGCCGCCGCCCAAAGCGCCTCCGACAGCACCGAGCAGCAAGCGCGCAAAGAGCGTGAAACCCGCGCCGCGCAGCAAGACAGGGCGCGGGCCGAACAAAAGGAAACCGAGAAAGCCCGCCAGGCACGCGAAACCGCCCGTGCGCAGGCGCTGCTGGAAGGCCGCGAACCGCCTGCCCCGCCCGCCGCATCCCACGCAGCTTCCCCCGCCAGCAAGTCCGGCCCCGCTGCGGCCAGGCGCTACGTGATCCAGATCGGCGCCTACGCCGCGGCCGCTAGCGCCAAGACCGCGCAGCAAAAGGCCGAGCGCGCCGGCGTGCGCGCCAGCGTGCAGGAAATCGACACCGCCGCCGGCCGGCGCACCCGCGTGCGCGCCGGCCCGTTTGCCAGCCGCCAGGCCGCCGAGCAGGCCGCCGCCAAACTCAAGCGCGCCGGCCTGAGCGCCTCCATCCTCGCCCTCTGAACCTAGAAACGGCAGTTGACCGCTTGTTACCTTCACGAGAGCCGCATGGATATTGACCTTCGCTGCTTCGATCGCCCTCACCTCTTGGGTAAGCACGCTACGCATTCGCCAGCACCGCGTTTGCCGCGCCATGCGGCGTTGCTCGTCCTTGCGGGCATAAGCCCGCTGCGTCCTCGCGCCTTGCCTGGCGCGCCAATCACGGCACTGGCGAATGCGTTCAACTGCCGTTTCTAGGTTGAAACGCCCTTCACCTTGCAGCTCATGACCGGCCTGGACTGGATTTTTCTGGCCCTGCTTGCCGTCTCGCTGCTGCTTGGGTTTTGGCGCGGGCTGTTGTATGAAGTGATTTCCCTAGCTGGCTGGGTGGCCGCGTATTTCGTCGCCCGCTGGGGCGCCGGCGTGGTGGGCGACTGGCTGCCGATGAGCGAAGCCGGGCCGAACCTGCACTACTGGGCCGGCTTTGCGCTGCTGTTTGTCGCCACGGCCTTTCTGGGCGGCATGCTGGCGTGGCTGGCGCGGCGCGGCGTGAAGGCGCTGGGCATGCGCCCGGTGGACCGTACCTTCGGCGCGCTCTTCGGCCTGGCGCGCGGCGCGGCGCTGCTGCTGGCGGCGGCGGCGCTGGCGAACCTGACGCCCGTGCACGAAGAACCCTGGTGGAGCGCCTCCACCGGTGTGCGCTGGCTGGAGCAGGGGCTGCTCCAGTTGCGTGCCGGGTTGTCCGCGCAGGAACTGAAAGACAAGGCGGGAAAAACCGAACCGGAGCGCGAGCAACCCCCGCCCGCAAAAACGCCACATGAGCCACGTACGGGCGAGACGCCCGCGCTCTACCCCAGAAAACTATAATTTTAATAGCATCATGCCAAGGTACAGCATGTGTTTTCATAACAAAATGCCTAATTAGCAATCATACCTCAGACAAGCACAACCCCAGCTGCGCTTTCTTTCCCCGTCATTCCCGCTAAGGCGGGAATCCATTGGCGTTCCCACCCTGCACGCCGTCGATGACTGGGAAGCGCCCGTGCGTTTCAGCGCCTGATTGATGTGACGCTCGTGGATTTCCGCCTTCGTGGGAATGACGAACCTAAGGTATCTTGCTAATCAGGCAAAATATTGAAAACCACATACAACGCCTTGGCGTGCAGCTACGAATTTTGAATTACGCTGCCGCTTGCAGCACCTTGTTGAAGGTGGCGCTCGGGCGCATGATCCGGTTCATCTTTTCCGGGTCGGGCTGGTAGTAGCCGCCGATATCGACGGGCTTGCCCTGCACCTGGGCCAGCTCATCGAGGATGGCCCGCTCGCTGCTTTCCAGCGCCTTGGCCAGCGGGGCGAATTTGGCGGCAAGTTCGGCGTCTTCGGCCTGGCTCGCAAGCTCTTGCGCCCAATACAGCGCCAGGTAGTAGTGGCTGCCGCGGTTGTCGAGCTGGCCGGTACGGGGGCTGGGGCCTTTGTTGTTTTCGAGCAGTTTGCCGGTAGCCGCGTCCAGCGCCTTGGCCAGCAGCTTGGCCTTGGGGTTGCCGTTCTTGATACCCAGTTCTTCCAGGCTAACGGCCAGCGCGAGAAATTCGCCCAGCGAATCCCAGCGCAGGTGGTTTTCTTCGACCAGTTGCTGCACGTGCTTGGGCGCGGAGCCGCCCGCGCCGGTTTCGTACATGCCGCCGCCGGCCATGAGCGGGACGATGGAGAGCATCTTGGCGCTGGTGCCCAGCTCCATGATGGGAAACAGGTCGGTCAGGTAGTCGCGCAGGATGTTGCCGGTGGCGCTGATGGTGTCTTGCCCGCGCACCACGCGCTCCAGCGTGTAGCGCATGGCGCGCACCTGGCTCATGATCTGGATGTCCAGGCCGGTGGTGTCGTGCTCGTGCAAGTACATCTTGACCTTGGTGATGAGCTGCGCCTCGTGCGGGCGGTACGGGTCGAGCCAGAACACCACCGGCATACCGGAGTTGCGCGCGCGCGTGACGGCCAGCTTGACCCAGTCGCGGATAGCCGCGTCCTTGACCTGGCACATGCGCCAGATGTCGCCCTGCTCCACGTTTTGGCTCATCAGCACTTCGCCGGTGGCCAGGTCGGTGAAGTTGGCGATGCCGTCCTCGGTGATCTCGAAAGTCTTGTCGTGCGAGCCGTATTCCTCGGCCTGCTGCGCCATCAGGCCGACGTTGGGCACCGTGCCCATGGTGCGCGGGTCGAACGCGCCGAACCACTTGCAGAAGTTGATCATCTCCTGATAGATGCGGGCGAAGGTGGATTCGGGCATCACCGCCTTCACGTCCTTCAGGCGCCCGTCGGCCCCGTACATCTTGCCGCCGTTACGGATCATGGCGGGCATGGAGGCATCGACGATGATGTCGTTGGGCGAGTGAAAGTTGGTGATGCCCTTGGACGAATCGACCATCGCCAGCTCGGGCCGGTGCTCATGGCAGGCGTGCAGATCGTTCTTGATTTCTTCTTGCAGGCTGCGCGGCAGCGCGGCGATTTTTTCGTACAGATCAACCATGCCGTTGTTGACGTTCACGCCCAGGTCGTCGAACAGCTTGCCGTGCTTGGCGAACGCATCCTTGTAGAAAATCTTGACGCAGTGGCCGAACACGATGGGGTGCGACACCTTCATCATGGTGGCCTTCACATGCAGCGAGAACATCACGCCGGTTTTGTAGGCATCCTCAATCTGCTTTTCGTAGAAATGGAGCAGCGCCTTTTTGCTCATGAACATGGAATCGATCACCTCGCGCTCTTGCAGCGCGACCTTGGGCTTGAGCACGATGGTCTTGCCGCTCTTGGTGATGAGTTCCATCTTCACATCGCGCGCGCGATCGAGCGTCATGGATTTTTCGCCGTGATAGAAGTCGCCGACCATCATGTGCGAAACGTGCGTGCGCGAGGCCGCGCTCCACTCGGCCATGCTGTGCGGATGCTTGCGCGCGTAGTCCTTGACCGCCTTGGGCGCGCGCCGGTCGGAGTTACCCTCGCGCAGCACCGGATTGACGGCGCTGCCGATGCAGCGGTTGTAGCGGGCGCGGATGTCCTTTTCCTTCTCGTCCTTCGGGTTTTCGGGAAAGTCGGGAATCTTGCAGCCCTTATCCTGCAACTCCTTGATGGCCGCCTTCAGTTGCGCCACCGAGGCGCTGATGTTGGGCAGCTTGATGATGTTGGCCTCCGGCTTGAGCGTGAGCTTGCCCAGCTCCGCAAGGTGGTCGGGCACGCGCTGCGGTTCGGTGAGCCACTCCGGGAACTGGCCCAGGATGCGGGCGGCCACAGAAATGTCGCTGGTCCGCACGTCGATACCCGCCGGCGCCGTGAACGCGCGGATGACGGGCAGCAACGACGCGGTGGCCAGCAGCGGCGCTTCGTCGGTCAGGGTGTAAACGATGGACGGTTTCGTGGTCATGGGAGGGTCTCCAAAGGAACCTGGGAAGGCGTTTGCCACATGGCGAACTCCAAGCCTGCATCATGATAGACCAAGGCCATGAACCGTTGAGCGTGCGGGGCGCCCAACGCCCAGCGCTCAACCGAAATTGGCGGCCGCGAAGTCCCAGTGGACCAGCTTGTCCAAAAAGGTCTCGACGAACTTCTGGCGGGCGTTGCGGTAGTCGATGTAGTAGGCGTGCTCCCACACATCCACCGTGAGCACGGGTTTATCGCCCGTGGTCAGCGGCGTGCCGGCGGCACCCATGTTGACAATCTCCAGAGCGCCATCGGCCTTTTTGACCAGCCAGGTCCAGCCACTGCCGAAGTTGCCGACGGCGCTGGCGACGAAGGCTTTTTTGAAAGCGTCCAGGCTGCCCCACTTTTTGCCGATGGCCGCCGCCAGCGCGCCCGTGGGCTGGCCGCCGCCGTGGGGCTTCATGCAGTTCCAGAAAAAAGTGTGGTTCCAGACCTGTGCGGCCTGGTTGTAGATGCCGCCTTGGGCCTTGCGGATCACGTCTTCAAGCGGCATGGACTCGAACTCGGTGCCCTTTTGCAGTTCATTCAATTTGTCCACATAGGCCTTGTGGTGCTTGCCGTGGTGGTATTCCAGCGTCTCCCGGCTGTAAGCGGGCGCCAGCGCGTCGATGGCGTAAGGCAGGGCGGGCAGGGTGCGTTCCATGAGAGTGTTTCCTTGAAAGGGTGAAAGAGAAGGCGCAACCTATACACGAAATCGCGCCTGCGCGCAGACGGACGCGGGGTTGAGTGGAAGAATGAAGATGTTTGCTCTGCTATTTATAGCTCGTTACCAATGTTTTATATTAAGGATTTTCTGAAGAACCATCCATCCAGGCAATTCAAGGAACTTGTGGCATCCCAAGTTTCACGACATGAGACAAAGCGCCTTCCCACAGCGTTTTGAGCACCGCCACGGCAGTGCTGAAGGCCTTCTGCCCCCGCTTTGCCCCCTTGGTGCCTT